>JANWZI010000002.1 GCA_025054695.1 Myxococcota bacterium
CGCCACGGTGTCGTGCGCAAGGGGTGGGAGTCGGCCTCGGGCTCCGACTCGGTCACGGCCTCGGGCTCGGGCTCGGACTCGGATTCTGACTCGGCCTCGGTCTCGGTCTCGGGCACGGGCTCCGACTCGGTCACGGCCTCGGGCTCGGACTCGGCCTCGGACTCGGATTCTGACTCGGGCTCGGCTCGGGCTCCGGACTCGGGCCCGGCCTCGGCCTCCGGCTCGGACACAGTCCCGGCGGCGGTCTCGGTCTCTGTCCACGACCTCGAGCGGTCGCGTCGTCAACGACGGAGCAGCGAGCGGGCGATGACGAGGCGCTGGATCTGGCTCGTGCCTTCGCCGATCTCGCACAGCTTGGCGTCGCGCAGGTGCCGCTCGACGGGAAACTCGCGCGTGTATCCGTAGCCGCCGTGGATTTGCAATGCGCGGTGGCAGGCGCGGCTTGCCGCCTCCGAGGCGTACAGCTTCGCCATGGAGGCCTCGCGCGAATAGCGCTCGCTCCGGTCCGCGAGCCACGCGGCGCGCCAAAGAAGCATCCGCGCGGCGTCCAGCTCAACCCTGCAATCCGCGATCATCCACTGGATCGCTTGATGTTCGGCGATGGGTCGCCCGAACTGCACGCGCTGTTTGGCGTACGCGACGGCGGCGCCGAGCGCGCCTTCGCCGAGTCCGAGCGCCATCGCGCCGATGCTGATGCGCCCGCGGTCGAGGATCCGCAGCGTGTCGATGAAACCGTGGTCGACCTCGCCCAGGCGCTGCGCGTCGGGGACGACGCAGTTCTCGAAGATCAGTTCACAGGTGTCGCTCGCGCGGCAGCCGAGCTTCTCGAGCTTGCGCCCGACACGGAAGCCGGGCGTGCCGTGCTCGACCACGAAGGCCGTGATGCCGTGCTGGCGGCGCTGGGGATCGGTGACCGCGAGCACCACGCACAGCCCCCCCACCGAGCCCTGCGTGATGAACGTCTTGGTCCCGTCGATGACCCACGCGTCGCCACGTCGCACGGCGCGCGTCCGCATCGCGCTCGCGTCGCTGCCGGAGCCCGGCTCGGTCAGCGCCCAGGCGCCGAGCATCCGGCCGCTGGCGAGCTCGGGCAAATACCGCCGCCGTTGCGCGTCGCTGCCGAACTGCAGGATGTGGCTCGTCGCCAGTCCGTTGTGCGAGGCGATGGTCAATGCGAGCGAGCCGTCGACGCGCGCGATTTCCTCGACGATGATCGCGTAGGCGAGCGTGTCGAGCCCCGCGCCCCCGTACGTCTCCGGCACGCGGATGCCGAGGAAGCCGAGCTCGGCCAGCCGCGGCACGATTTCGTGCGGGAAGCGCTCCTCCTCGTCCCATTGACGTGCGCGTGGAGCGACCTCGCGTTCGGCGAACGCGCGCGCCGTCTCCCGAATCGCCTGGTGTGTCTCGTCGAGCCGAAAATCCATCGTTGCAGTTCAGCGCGGCGGGGCGGCGCGGAAACGTTGTTCCGGGCCGCCGGGGACGTAGAGCTGCCAGGCGCGCAACGGCTCCCGGCCCGCGCCGCGGAAGTCGTGTAGCACACCGGCCGGCACGTGGACGAACCGCACGGGGCGCACCTCGAGCTCCGCATCGCCCACGCGCATCGAGCCCTCGCCGGCTTCGATCCACAGCAGTTCGGCCGACGCCTCGTGCAGGTGCTCGGGCACGCGCAGGTCGGCGCGACCCTCGAGCCGGGACAGTGCTCCGAGCCGCGCCCCTCGCGTCGGTCCGTCGACAACGATGCGCACCGAGAGCGCGCCCGCCGCGACGGAGAGCGCCTCGACGTCGTCGATCCGGCCCGCCCAGCCGGGCGGCGGATCCTGCGCCCGGTGGCCCTGCGGATGCGTGCATCCCGAGGGCGGCGCGTAGAGCGCGTCCTCGAGCGACGTGGACGGATCGAAGGGGGCCGACCGATGGCGTGCCACGGCGAGGAGCAGCTCCACGGTCTGCTCGAACGGGTTGCCGAGCGACAGGCCGGGCGGGGCTCCGGCGTAGAGCACCCATCCGCCCTCGACGTCCACCGGTTCGGCCACTCCCGCTAACCGGACGCGCGCGCGTCCCGACTCGACGATCGCGAAGAGCTCCTGGCAGTCGTTCGCCGGCAGCACGACGGACCCGCCGGGCTCGATTCGTATCCTGGCATACAATCCAGCGAGCGCGGTGCCGCGCGGACCGTGCGGTTCGAGGAGGCGCAGCGTGGCGCCGGCCGTCGTCGGGCGGGACGCCGCGGTCTCGCCCCCGGCCGTGTGCGGGCGCGCCGCCGAGGCCGCGCCGCATCCGACCGAGAGCAGAGCGACCAGGCGCGCGGCGCTCCTCGTACCCGCGCCACGGGCGCGCCGGCGGGGCTGGAGCATCCACGCGCGGCCCGTCGCGTGCCGAAAGCCCATCAAGCGGCTCTCGGCGTCACGTTCTCTCGAACCCACTGGATGATCTCGGACAGCGGCGTACCGGGCGTGAAGATGGCGCGCACGCCGGCGGCGCGTAGCCGCGGGACGTCCTCGTCGGGAATGATGCCGCCGCCGAACACGACGACGTCGTCGGCTCCTTCGCGCCGCAGTGCCTCGATCACCGCGGGAAAGAGCGTGTTGTGCGCCCCGCTCATGATGGACAGGCCCACCGCGTCGACGTCTTCCTGTACCGCTGCGGCCGCGATCATGTCCGGCGTCTGGTGCAGACCGGTGTAGATGACCTCGAACCCCGCGTCGCGCAGCGCGCGCGCCACGACCTTGGCGCCGCGGTCGTGCCCGTCGAGGCCCGGCTTGGCGACGAGGATCCGGACCTTGCGATCGCTCATCGTCGCCGTCTTGTAACGAGCCGCGACCGCGCCGGTCAAGGCGAGGCCGCCAACGCGTCAGCCGGACGGGGACGCGACGAAGCGGGCGAAACCCCGCAGGTACTCGGCGAGCTGGGCGCGGGTCCGCTCGTCGACGAGCCCTCCTTCGCCGTCGAACAGACTCGCCGCTCCCGAAACGTGGAGCTGCTTGCCGAACCACGGGCGTGTACCCAGCGCGCGCAGCACGGGCAGCCACGCGGCCTGGGCGAGCCGCGTGCCGCCGGGCCCCGGTGTTGCGCCGATCACTGCGACGGCCTTGCCGCCGAAGACGCGCGGCACGTCCGCGGGAGGCCGAGACAGCCAGTCGATGGCGTTCTTCAGGACACCGGGAAACGACTGATTGTATTCGGGCGTCGCGAGCAGCAGCCCGTCCGCCGCGGCGATCTGGGCCTTCAGTTCGACCACCGCGGGCGGCAGCCCCTCGCGCGCCTCGAGGTCGCCGTCGTAGAGCGGGATGGCCGCGATGGAGCCCTCGACGAGCACGAGGTCGTCCGGCGCGAGCTCGGCCGCCGCGCGCAGCAGGGCGGAGTTGAACGACCCCTTGCGAAGGCTGCCCGAAATCGCGACGACGGTGGCCATGGAGCCTCCTCCCGCTCAGCGCAGATCGAACAGCAGCAGCTCGGCCGGCTCGTCGGCGACGACGTCGACGGCGTGCTCCGCCTCGATCGCGGCCCCGTCGCCCGCCTCGAGCGAGACGCCGCACACCGTCGCGCGCCCGCGCGCCAGTTGCACCCACGCGGCGCGTCCGGGCTCGAGCGCGTGTCGCACGCGCGTGCCCGCCGACAGCCGCCCGGCGTACAGCGCGACGTCCTGGTGAATCCGCACCGATCCGTCGCGGGCGTCGCGCGAGCCGACGAGGCGCAGTCGGTCGCGCAGTTCCTCCGGGTCGAAGGCGCGTTGCTCATAGCCCGGCGGCAGCCCGTTGCGCTCGGGCAGCAGCCAGATCTGCAACAGGTGCACGGACTCGGCGCGCGAGGCGTTCACCTCGCTGTGCACGATGCCCGTGCCGGCGCTCATCCGCTGCACTTCGCCGGGCCGGATGACGGCGCCGTGTCCCGCGCTGTCCTCGTGGCGCAACGCGCCTGCGAGCACGTACGTGACGATTTCCATGTCCCGGTGCGGATGCGGCGCGAACCCCGCGCCAGGCGCGATGCGGTCCTCGTTGAGCACGCGCAGCGACCGGAACGCGACGTGCCTCGGGTCGTAGTAGTCGCCGAACGAAAACCCGTGCCAACTGTCGAGCCAGTCGAGCCGTGTGCGGCCGCGTTCTGCACCCTTGCGAATCCGGATCACGTCACGCTCCACGGCGCACCGCATACTCGCTCCGTGCCCGCACGGCCGGAGCTCGGCGGTCGCCTCGTAGCCATCCATGCGGCGGCCCCGTGGCACCGTCAACCCCTTGCGTGCACGGCGCGACGGCGTGGGGCGTCACGCGCCCGGCGGCGGCAGGTACTGGGGCGCGACGCCCAGGTCGAGGAAATCCTCTGGGTGGCAGGTGAACAGCAGGATCTGGTGGCGCTGCGCGGCGTCGACCAGGACGCGCTTGACCACGTCGAGACGCTCCCGATCCGTGTACGCGAGCACGTCGTCGAGGACCATGAGCGTCGGGAACCCCCGCTGGCCCAGCAGATCGGCATACGCGAGGCGGCAGAGCAGACCGATCTGCTCTTGCGTACCGAAACTCAGCTCGGACAGCGCGCCTGCACCCTCCGCACGCACCAACTGCGAGGGCACGAACGGATCGCCGAATTGGATCTCGGCTCGTGGAAACAGTCGCGTCACGTAGTGCGCGACCCGGCTCTGTACGGGCCGCCGGAGCTCGGCGGTGCACTCTTGTCGACGCCGTTCGATGCGCTCGACGAGCCAACGGAGAGCCTGGGCGCGAAGGAAAAGTTGCCGCTCGCGGTCCCGCGCCGCTTCGAGACGTGCCTCGGCCTCCGCGAGTTGGTTTTCGAGACCGTCGGCTCCGAAGGCTCGAAGCTCGGCCCGCAGTTGGTGAATTTCTCCGGATCGCAGCCTGCGGTCGTTCTCCAGAGTCCTGCGTTTGACTTCGTAATCCCTGCGCTGCGCCTCGAACCGCGCGCCCTCGGTAGGATCGTGCCTAGCGCAGAGGGACTGCCTGTCGATCGTTCGAGTCTCGATGGCTTGCTCGAGCTCGCTCATCTGCGCGTCGAGTGGGTCGCGGGCATCTTCGCCGAGCGCCTGCGCGAGCTGTTGCTCGCCATAAGCGATGTGGGCCTCGAGATCGCCGATCTGCCGCCGAAGTCGCGCGAGCTCCGTCTCGACGCCACGAAGATCGCTCTCACCCGAACCGATGTCTTTGTGCAACTGGCTCAAGGCTGCGTCGAGCTGCTCGACGTCGTCGTCGGCGCCGTCCGCCGTGCCGAGCGCAGCGAGGCGAGTGTCGAGATCCTCGAGCGTCCGCCGCGTTTCTTCGAGCCGTCTCTCTAGCCCGTCGAGCCCCGTGGGAGCGAGCGTTCCGAGAGCCTGGCGCACCCCGGCGTGCTCTTCCCGAAGGCGTGCCGCTCGCTCTCGACGTCGCTCCGCTTCCTCGAGGCTGGTCATTCCGGCGCGAGCGAGTGCGTCGCGCAAGGCCGCTCGGGCCGTCTCGAGGGCGCGCCGGCGGGGCTCGAGCTCGCTGCCGCCGGGTTCGAGCTCGAGAATACCGATACCGGGAATCTTCAGCTCGGCGCGCCGATCGACGATTCGTTCTCCCTCGTCGTTCAGGCGAATGTCGTCCAGCTGAATCGTGACGCCCGGCTCGAGGCGGTAGCGAATACGGAGCGCGAGCGCGTCGAGTCGCGCCGCCGACGTCTCCACGTCGTTGTGAAGGGTACGAAGGTGGCGGACGGTTTCCTCGCCCGGGTCGGTCGCGCGGATATCGGCGTCGAGTCGACGCACGTGCGCGTCGAGATCGAGGGCCTTCCGGTAGCCGTTCTCGAGCGCAACGAAGGCCTCGTGCTGGCTCTGACGCTCGGTCGCGAGTCGCTTGCGTTCTCGCATCCGAGAGGCCCGCTCGCGCCGGGCTTCCAAAACGGAGAGCTCCTGTCGAAGCTCGGCCATGCGGAGGAGCAGGCCGCGCCGACGCCCCTCGAGCTCTTCGAGCCGTCGCGTTGCGCCGTGGAGCTCGGCTTGGGCTTTGCGAAGTGCCTCTTCCCGCTCGTCGATTCGGCGACGTCGTTCCGACAGGGCTTCGCGCCGCGCTCGCAGCGCGTCGAGCTCTCTCTGGAGATCCTGGAGTCGCTGCCGGGCCGCGTTCCAGGAGTCCAGTCGCTGTTTGTTGCATCTCTCGTCTTCCGCGAGCCGCTGGTCTTCGACGTCCGCCTCGGCCTCGCGCTCGACGAGGCGGCGCAACGCGTCGAGCCGTGAGAGATGCTCGGTGCGCTTTTTGCGAAGTTCGTCGACCTTCGCTTCGGCAGCTTCGCGCTCCTTCTGCGCGGCCCTGAGCGCATCGACGGGCGCACCGGAGTTGCCGTAATACCGTTCGAGCTCTCGTTTGAGACTGCGCAGCAGCGGAAGTGCGCGGGCGCTCGCCAGCTCCTCGAGCGCGGCTTCGATGCAGCGCTCGAGCGGTTGCTCGGCGCGCTCCAGGGCGCCCTTGAGATCCTGCGCCGTGCCCTGCGTGATCCAGAGCAGGCCCGACACGCCGAAGGCCTGCGCTGCCTGTTTCGCGCTGGTCGATGGCGGGCTGAACGAGAGAAGGTCCGTGAGGAACCTTTCGGCTTCGGTTCCCCCAAGAGGGCGCGGCGGTCCGCCGAGGGTGCACGAGGGCTTGCGCAAGAACTGCTTGTCGAGGGTGTACGTCGTTCCCGCGTGCTCGAAGACGACGATCACGCGGGGGCTCGCGTTGGGGGCGTTCCACGGAAGCAGCTTTCGCACGCCCGTCGCTTCGGATTTCGAGCCATGCGGCACGAAGAACGCGGCGCGCAGCGCCTCGACGACGGTGCTCTTGCCGCTTTCATTGGGTCCCGCGATCAGGTTGAGGCCATCGCGGAACGTCAACGTGAGGGCATGGAAACGGCGGACCGCACTCAGTTCGAGCTTCGTGAGCTTCACGACGACCTCGAGGGCCGGGAGGAGCCCGTCGTCGCGGGCAACTTCGCGTAGTGCTCGGCGAGAACCCAGAGGGCTTCGCGAGCCAGCGCGCGTTGCGCGTCGTCCCCTTGCACGGCCTCCTCGAGCTCGCGGACGACGTCGCCCAGATAGCCGTCACGGCGCAGCTCGTCGAGAAGCTCGGCGGTGGGCTCCGCGACGAGCCGGCTGCGATCGACGCAAAGCGCGGTGAGTCGTCCGCGCGCTTCGGCCAGGGCATTGCCGAGTCGGACGTGCAGCGATTCGTCGAGGCGCCCCTGGAGCGAGAGTTTCAGGACCGTCGTCGGCGGGAGGCTCTTGACGAAGGGAATCAAGGCCTCGATGTCGCTTGCGCCACGAATCGTCAGCTCGTGGGTGAGCCAGCGATACGTGGCGACGGAATGCGTCTTCACCGAGGGCATGGCGCCCGGGGCGGGAACGTCGACTTCGAGGACGTATCCGGGCTCGTTGTCGCGAAAACGATCGGGCTCGGGGGTGCCTGAGTACCACGTGCGCGCATCGATCTCTTTGCATCCGTGCCAGTCGCCGAGCGCGAGGTAGTCGAGGCGGGCACGCGCGGCCCTATCGCGCGCGATGGGGTTGCGGGCGTCCCAATCGTCGGGCAGTTCGCCCGTGACGCAGCCGTGCGCGAGGCCGACGCGCACGCATCGCGGCGGCGTGACCGCGTCGTCCATCCAGGCCGTCACGTCGTCGCGCGCACTTCGGTCGCGCAGCGGAGCGGGAAGGACCACGAGGTCACCGGGAAGCTCGATCGGCGTCGCGTCGACCGCGAGGCGGACGTTGGATGGAACCGCTTTGAGCAGGGCCGCGTTGGCCCAGACACCATCCGGCGTGGCCGGGTCGTGGTTGCCCGGTAGCAAGACCCACGGTCCCGAGAACGCTTCGAGCATGGAGAAAAGCTTGAATACGACTTCCGGGGGCGCGTTTTCCGAATCGAACACGTCGCCCGCAACGAGAACGGCATCGACTTCGAGCTCGTGTGCGAGTCGAGCGATCCGTTCGACGACGTCGAAGCGTGCCTGCATCAGCAAAGGGGCCGGAGCCACCTCGTGGCCCGTCGTCTCCGCATTCAGCGTCTCGAACCGCCTGCCGATCTGCCAGTCCGACGTGTGGAGGAATCGCGCCATCGTCACCCCTGTGCGGCCGAGCGTACGCCACGAGCGGCCGCGTGTTCGTCTCGATCGACGCCGCGTGCGCGCACGACTGACGGGCTGCGTGGACCAGACCTTCGGGCGGTCCGGTGGGGATCGCGCGTGAGACGTGACGTGGTACTGTGGTGGGCCCCGGTGAGGCGTCCGGCGCGGGGTCTTCGCCGAAACATCTCGTGATTGCAAGGACTTATCGAGATTCCGGCTTTCGGTACGTCGGCTTGCACGAATCGTGCACGCAGCGACTTGACATCCTGGTGGCGGTCGGCTAAGCAACCCGCCCCTCGCCGCCGGGGCGCCGGTGCGTCCACGGAGCGTCGGGGCGTCGCCCGCCGGGGGCGGCGCAAGCTGGCCTAGCTCAACGGTAGAGCACCTGCCTTGTAAGCAGGGGGTTGTGGGTTCGAATCCCGCGGTCAGCTCGTGGACGTGACACGTGACGAGCTCGGAGGGTTGCCCGAGTGGCCAAAGGGAGCAGACTGTAAATCTGCCGGCGAACGCCTACGGTGGTTCGAATCCACCACCCTCCACCGGGCGAGCGAGGCGCAACGACCCTGTCGCGGGAGTAGCTCAGTCGGTAGAGCGTCAGCCTTCCAAGCTGAACGTCGTGGGTTCGAGTCCCATCTCCCGCTCCCGGTGTCTGTGGAGGACGTGACGACGCGAGGACGAGGCACGAGCAGGCCCAGGTAGCTCAGTGGTAGAGCACCTCCTTGGTAAGGAGGAGGTCGCGAGTTCGATCCTCGTCCTGGGCTCCGGGCACGAGCAACACGGCGCGCCCCCCGCCGACCCCCCGGGGGCGAGACACTTCGGAGGAACGACGAGATGGCCAAGGAAAAGTTTGTCAGGACGAAGCCGCACGTGAACGTGGGGACGATCGGGCACATCGACCACGGCAAGACGACGTTGACGGCGGCGCTCTCGAAGGTGCTGTCGGAGCGGTATGGGGGCAGGGCGGTTTCGTACGCGGAGATCGCCAAGGGGGGCACGCAGCGCGACGAGACGAAGATCGTGACGATTGCGGTCTCGCACGTGGAGTACGAGACGGAGAAGCGGCACTACGCGCACGTGGACTGTCCGGGGCACGCCGACTACGTGAAGAACATGATCACGGGGGCGGCGCAGATGGACGGGGCGATTTTGGTGGTGTCGGCGGTGGATGGGCCGATGCCGCAGACCAAGGAGCACGTGTTGTTGGCGCGGCAGGTGGGGGTGCCGCAGATGGTGGTGTTCTTGAACAAGTGCGACGCGGTGGACGACCCGGACCTGCTGACGTTGGTGGAGATGGAGGTGCGGGACCTGCTCAAGAAGTATCAGTTCGACGGGGACCGGGTGCCAGTGATCCGGGGCAGCGCGCTCAAGGCGTTGCAGGGGGACCCGGCGGGGGTGGAGTCGGTGCTGGCGCTGGCCAAGGCGTTGGACGAGTGGATTCCGGAGCCGGTGCGGGCGGTGGACAAGCCGTTTTTGATGTCGATCGAGGACGTGTTCTCGATCAAGGGGCGCGGGACGGTGGTGACGGGGCGCATCGAGCGGGGCGTGGTGCGCGTGGGGGACGAGGTGGAGATCGTGGGGTTCGTGCCGACGCGCAAGACGACGGTGACGGGGGTGGAGATGTTCCGCAAGCTGTTGGAGCAGGGGCAGGCGGGGGACAACGTGGGGTGTCTGCTGCGGGGGATCGAGAAGAACGAGGTGGAGCGAGGGCAGGTGTTGGCGGCACCGGGGACGGTGACGCCGCACACGAAGTTCGAGGGGGAGGTGTACGTGTTGACGAAGGAGGAGGGGGGACGGCACAAGCCGTTTTTCACCAACTACCGGCCGCAGTTCTACATGCGGACGACGGACGTGACGGGGACGGTGGAGCTGCCGGCGGACGTGAAGATGGTGATGCCGGGGGACAACGTGCGGATGACGGTGACGCTGATCACGCCGGTGGCGTGCGAGGAGCAGCAGCGGTTCGCGATCCGGGAGGGCGGCAAGACCGTCGGCGCCGGCATCATCACCAAGATCCTGCAATAGGAGGCACGACGTGGCGGCCACACGCATCCGCATCCGACTTAAGGCGTACGATCACCGCCTCCTCGACCAGTCGGCGGCCGAGATCGTCGAGACGGCGCGAAACACCAATGCGCGCGTCGCCGGTCCCATCCCCCTGCCGACCCGCATCCACAAATACACGGTCCTGCGCGGTCCGCACGTGGACAAGAAGTCGCGCGAGCAGTTCGAGATCCGGACGCACAAGCGATTGCTCGACATTCTGGAGCCGACGTCGCAGACGCTCGAGGCTCTGATGCGGCTCGACCTGTCGGCGGGCGTCGACGTCGAGATCAAGAGCTGAACGGGAGGAGCGCGCCATGGCCAGGGTTCCCGTCTACGATCTGGGTCGTAAACCGGTCGGCGAGGTCGATCTGCCGGACGCGATCTTCGCGGCCGAGGTGCACGAGGCCGTCCTCTACGATGTGGTCAAGGCACAGCTCGCGAGCCGTCGCCGCGGTACCGCCAGCACGAAAAGCCGTGCCGAGGTGTCGGGCAGCACCCGCAAGCTCGGACGCCAGAAGGGCATGGGGCGCGCGCGGCACGGCGCCATCCGGGCGCCCATTTTTGTCGGGGGCGCGAGCCAGCATGGTCCCAAGCCGCGAAGCTACGCGTACCGACCTCCCCGCAAGATGCGCGTGCGCGCGCTGTGCAGTGCACTGTCGGCCAAGCTTCGCGAGGGACGGCTGCTTGTCGTCGATCGGTTCGAGCTGGAGCAGGTCAAGACGCGGGTGCTTGCCGCTGCGCTGGAGCGGCTCCAGGTCGGTGACGGTTCGCTCATCGTGGACCGAAAGGACAACGAGGGGTTGCGGCGGTCCGCGCGGAATCTGGCCGGCCATCTCGTGCTTCCCCCCGAGGGAGTCAATCCGTACGACGTGCTGCGGCACGCACATCTGGTGCTCACGCGCGACGCCGTCGATGCCCTAACGGCGCGTCTGGGCGCGATCGCCGAGCGACTCGCACACTCGCGACGACTGCGCGCGAAGGCTGCCGCTGCCGCGTCCCTGGAGGCATGAAGCCATGGTGCCCGAGCGCGTCATCAAGCGTCCGATCATTCTCAGCGAGAAGGCGACCCGATTGCGGACCCGGCACAACAAGTACGTGTTCGAGGTCGATCGGGAAGCGACGAAGGGCGACGTGCGTCGCGCGGTCGAGACGCTGTTCAAGGTCTCGGTGACCGCGGTCCACACGCTGAACGTGCGCGGTCGGATGCGGCGCATGGGCCGCGGACACGCCAAGACGCAGAACTGGAAGAAGGCTATCGTCACGCTCGCGCCCGGGGAGAAGATCTCCGTGTTCGAGGGGAGCTGAGCCATGGCTCGACGCGCCAAGCCGACCTCGCCGGCCCGTCGATTCGTCGACTTCTACGACCGTTCGATGCTCGACAAGAAGCCGCCCGAGCGCGGCCTGCTCGAGCCGCAGCGCTCGACGGGCGGGCGCAACAATCAGGGCCGGATCACGACGCGCTTCCGTGGCGGAGGGCACAAACAGCGATACCGTGTGATCGATTTCCGCCGCGACAAGATCGGGGTGCCGGCGCGCGTCGCGGCGGTCGAGTACGATCCGAACCGCACGGCGCGCATCGCGCTGCTGCACTACGCCGACGGGGAGAAGCGCTACATCCTCGCACCGGACGGCCTCGTGCGCGGCGAGACGGTGATCAGCTCGCGGCACGCCGACGTGCGGCCCGGCAACGCCATGCCGCTGCGTTATCTGCCGCTCGGGACGTTCGTCCACGCGGTCGAGCTCAAGCAGGGCAAGGGGGCGCAACTGGCCCGTTCGGCCGGTGTCGCCGCGCAGCTCATGGCCAAGGACGGCGACTACGCACATCTGCGGCTTCCCTCGGGAGAGGTGCGCCGGGTGCACCTGGACTGTCGCGCAACCGTCGGTCAGGTGAGCAACGTCGAGCACGCGCGCATCTCGCTCGGCAAGGCGGGCCGCAAGCGCTGGCTCGGGCGGCGGCCGCACAATCGCGGCGTTTCCATGAACCCGATCGATCACCCGATGGGGGGCGGCGAGGGCAAGACGTCCGGCGGACGTCATCCCTGCTCGCCGTGGGGTCAGCTCGCCAAGGGTCTGAAGACGCGCCGCAACAAGGCGACCGACCGGTTCATCGTCAAGCGACGTGGAGGCAAGTGATGGGACGCTCGCTCGCCAAAGGGCCGTTCGTCGACGACCACCTGCTCGCGAAGGTACAGGCGGCGCAACAGTCCGGGGACCGTCGGCTCATCCGTACTTGGTCGCGGCGGTCGACGATCACGCCGGAGTTCGTCGGGCTGACGCTCGCCGTCCACAACGGGCGCAAGTTCGTCAGCGTCTACGTCACGGAGAACATGGTCGGGCACAAGCTCGGCGAGTTCGCGCCGACGCGGACCTTTCACGGGCACGCGGCGGACAAGAAGACCGCGGGCAAGAAGGTCAACCCGCGCACGGGCAAGGCGTGAGCGGCCATGTCGGGTTGTGAGCCGGCTCGGGTCGTGCTAGGCACCGCCCCCTTCCGCTCGAGGGTCTCGTCCCCATGAAAGCCATCGCCAAAGGCCGATTTCAGCGCATCGCGACCCGCAAGGCGCGGGCCGTGCTCGGCATGGTCCGCGGGCGAAAGGCCGCCGAGGCCGTGGCGTTGCTGCGACACACGCCGCGTGCGGCTGCGCGCGTGATCGAGAAGGTGCTCGACAGCGCCATCAGCAACGCGCGGCAGGCGGACCCGTCGGTCGACCTCGACGCCCTCGTGATCACCGTGGCGACGGCCGACAAGGCCCCCGACCGGCACATGCGGCGCTGGAGACCGCGCGCGCACGGCCGTGCGTCGCGCATCGTCAAGGGCATGTCGCACATCACCATCGTGGTGTCGGACGAGGTCTGAGCGATGGGACAGAAGACGCACCCGTACGGCTTCCGCCTCGGCGTCATCAAGACGTGGAAGTCGAAGTGGTACGAGGACAAGCAGTACGCGCGCTGGTTGCACGAGGATCTCGCGCTCAAGCGCGAGATCCGGCAAAAGTACGCCCACGCCGGGATCGCGGACGTCGAGATCGAGCGCGCCGCGAACAAGGCCAAGGTGATCGTGCACACCGCGCGCCCGGGGATCATCATTGGCAAGCGCGGCGCCGGCGTCGAACAGCTCAAGCAGGAGCTGCAGAAGCTGACCCAGAACGAGCTGTTCGTCGACATCGTCGAGGTGCGCAAGGCGGAGACGAATGCGAAGCTCGTCGCCGAGAACGTCGCGACGCAGATCGAGCGTCGCGTCGCGTTCCGCCGCGCGCTCAAGAAGGCGGTCTCCACCGCGATGAAGTTCGGCGTGCGCGGCATCAAGATCGTGGCTGGCGGCAGGCTCGGCGGCGCGGAGATCGCGCGCACCGAGAAGTATCGCGAGGGCCGCGTGCCGCTGCACACGCTGCGCGCGGACATCGAGTTCGGGGAGGCGACGGCGCACACGACGGCCGGCACGATCGGGATCAAGTGCTGGATCTTCAAGGGCGAGATTCGGGAGGCGCGGCGGCGAAGGCCGGCGCAGCCGGTACCGGACCGCTTCTGAGACGGGAGTCACGTCCATGCTCGCGCCCAAGCGGACCAAGTACCGGAAGCAGATGCGGGGCAGGCTCAAGGGCTTCGCACGCTCGGACACGCGCAGCGGCGCGCGGATCGCGTTCGGCGACTTCGCGCTGCAGGCGACCGAGCGCGGGTGGGTGACGGCGCGCGAGATCGAGGCGGGCCGCATGGCGATTCAGCGGCACGTCAAGCGCGCGGGTCGGCTCTACATCCGGATCTTCCCGGACAAGCCGGTGACCAAGAAGCCGCTCGAGGTCCGCATGGGCACCGGCAAGGGCAACGTCGAGTATTGGGTTGCGGTGGTTCGGCCGGGGCGCATTCTGTTCGAGATGGAAGGGGTGCCCGAGCCGCTGGCCCGGGAAGCGCTGCGGCTTGCGTCGCACAAGCTGTCGGTGGCCACCCAGATCCGCATGCGGGGGGATGCGCCGTGAAGATCGCCGAGATCCGCGATAAGAGCACGGAGGAGCTGCGGAGCCTGGAGCGGGATCTGGTCCGGCAGCTCTGGCAGGCGCGATTCGACAACCACGCGAGTCAGCTCGACGACACGGCCCGGATCCGCCGCCTCCGGCGGGACGTGGCCCGGGTCAAGACGGTGCTGCGGGAGCGCGAGCTGCGCGCAGGCGAGGCGAAGCGATGAGCGAGACGGATCGGCAATCGGCACAGCAGGCCTCCGCGCCGCGCACGACGGAGCGCGGACGCCGCCGGCGACTGATCGGGCGCGTGGTGAGCGACACCTCGTCGCCGGGTCGCATGCAGAAGACGGTCATCGTCGAGGTCGTCTCGCGTCATCGCGACCCGCTCTACGGCAAGTACGTCAAGCGGCGTCGCCGCTTCGCCGCGCACGACGAGCGCCACGCGTACCGCACGCGCGACCTGGTCGAGATCACCGAGAGTCGCCCGCTGTCCCGAACCAAGCGCTGGGTCGTCACGCGGCTCGTGGAGCGGCCACCGGAGGTCTGAGCCATGGTCCAGCAGGAGAGTGTCCTCGAGGTCGCCGACAACTCCGGCGCCAAGCGCGTGCTTGTCATCCGCGTGCTGGGCGCCTCGCGGCGGCGGTACGCGAGCCTGGGCGACGTGGTCGTGTGCGCCGTCAAGGAGGCGATTCCGACCGCGAAGGTCAAGAAGGGCGAGGTCGCGCGTGCGGTGGTGGTGCGGACCCGGCGGGAGGTGCAGCGCTGGGACGGCAGCTACATCAAGTTCGACTCGAACGCCGCCGTCCTGCTCAACAAGGACAACGAGCCCATCGGCACGCGCATCTTCGGGCCGGTCGCGCGCGAGCTGCGCGCCAAGAAGTTCATGAAGATCATCTCGCTTGCGCCGGAGGTGGTCTGATGCAGCGGATCCGCAAGGGGGACCTGGTGGTCGTGATCGCCGGCGAGGACCGCGGGACGCGGGGCCGGGTGCTGCGCGTCGACCGCGAGCGCGATCGCGTCGTCGTCGAGGGCGTCCGGCGCGTCAAGCGGCACGTCAAGGCGCGCCCCAATCAGCCCGGGGGCATCGTCGAGGTCGAGGCGCCGATCCACATCAGCAACGTGATGCCCGTCGATCCGAAGACGGATCGGCCGACGCGCGTACGCGCGGGGACGGATAAGGACGGGCGGAAGGTTCGCATCGCGGCGCGTTCGGGCGCGCTGCTCGATGGATGAGGGGGCCCGGACGCACCCGAACGAGGCCGTCACGTCGAAGAGAGGCGGAGCGATGAGTCAGCCGTACGTGCCGCGTCTGAAGCAGAGGTACCGCGAGCAGGTGGTGCCGGCCCTCATGAAGGAGCTGGGGCTGCGCAATCCCATGCAGGTGCCCCGGCTCGTCAAGATCGTCGTGAACATGGGGCTCGGCGAGGCGACCCAAAACGCCAAGATCGTGGAGAGCGCACAGGCCGATCTGGCGCGGATCACCGGACAGAAGGCCGTCGTGACGCGGGCGCGCAAGGCCATCAGCTCCTTCAAGCTGCGCGAGGGCGCCCCCATCGGCGTCATGGTCACGCTGCGGCGCGATCGGATGTGGGAATTCCTCGATCGCCTCGTCACGCTCGCGCTGCCGCGTGTGCGTGACTTCAAGGGTACGAGCCCGCGCGCGTTCGACGGGCGAGGCAACTACACGCTCGGGATCCGCGAGCAGATCATCTTCCCCGAAGTGGACATCGAGAAGGTGGAGCGCATCAAGGGCATGAACGTCACGTTCGTGACGACGGCGCGCACGGACGACCACGGCCGCGCGCTGCTGCGGATGCTCGGGATGCCCTTCCGGCAGTAGGAGCGACCGATGGCGAGTCAGCGCATGTTCGCGAAGCTGAAGCGGACGCCGAAGTTTCCCGTCCGCCACCGCAACCGGTGCAAGGAGTGCGGCCGTCCCCGGGGCTATTACCGCAAGTTCCAGCTCTGCCGCATCTGCCTGCGCAAGTACGCGCTCTCGGGCGACATTCCGGGAATGACCAAGTCGAGCTGGTGAGGCGGGCGCCATGATGACCGATCCGATCGCCGACATGCTCACGAGGTTGCGCAACGCCACGCTCGCGCGGCACGAGCGCGTGCAGATGCCGCACAGCCGGCTGCGCGAGCAGATCGCGCGGATCCTCCGCGACGAGGGCTACGTCAGCGACGTGCACGTCGAGACGGGGCCGCGTCCGCGGCTGACCGTCGTTCTCAAGTACGGCCGGGATCGGCAGCCGGCCATCGCCGGTCTGCGGCGGCGCAGCCGTCCGGGGCGCCGGGTGTACGTGGGCTACGAGTCCATTCCGCGGGTGCTGGCCGGCATGGGCATCGCGATTCTCTCCACGTCGCGGGGCGTGATGACCGACCGTCAGGCCCGCGCCTCGCGGGTGGGCGGCGAGCTCTTGTGCGAGGTGTGGTGATGACTTCGGCCGCGCCGTCCCGGACCGTCAAGCCGTCGCGCATCGGCAAGCTCCCCGTGCCGCTGCCGGCCGGGGTGCGCGTCAGCGTCGCGGGAGACCGCGTCAGCGTCGAGGGTCCTCGCGGGCGCGTCACGCGCGAAGTGCCCGGCGCGGTGGCAGTCGAGGTGCGCGACGGTGCGCTGCACGTTACGCTGCGCCCGCAGGCCGGGCCCGATGGGACGCGGCTGCACGGCTTGACCCGTGCGCTGCTCGCCGCGGCGGTGCGCGGCGTCTCCGAGGGCTATCGCACCTCGCTCGACCTGCGAGGAGTCGGTTATCGAGCGGAGGTTCGCGGTCAGGAATTGACGCTGGCGCTCGGGTTCAGCCATCCGGTTCGCCATCGCATCGACGACGGAGTGCGGGCGAGCGTCGAGATCATCGACGAAGGAGGCACCAAGCGACCGCGGCTGCACCTCGAGTCGCACGACAAGGAACTTCTCGGACGCGTCGCGGCGCGCATCCGTGCCTACCGGCCGCCCGAGCCGTACAAGGGCAAGGGCGTCCGCTACGTCGACGAGAAGGTACGGCAGAAGGCCGCGAGCAAGACCGCGGGCAAGGGGAAGTGAACATGGGCGAGATCGAGGGACGACGCCGACGCAAGCGCCGCATTCGCCGCAAGGTGTCCGGCAGGCCGGAGCGGCCCCGGCTGACGGTCTTTCGCAGCGCGCGCCATACCTACGCGCAGGTCATCGACGACACGACCGGGCGGACGCTGGCGAGCGCGTGCACCGTGGGTCACCAGGGCCCCGGCGAGGGCAGCAAGACCGATCGGGCCCGCGCGGTCGGTGCAGCCGTCGCGCGCGCCTGTCTCGAGCGCGGCATCACGCGGGTCGTGTTCGACCGCAACGGGTATCTGTATCACGGGCGGGTGCGCGCGGTGGCCGACGCGGCACGCGAGGCGGGCCTCCAGTTCTGACGGAGGGACGAGGCGATGCTGCAGCAAATGATCGATTCGGAGACGCTCGAGGATCTCGTCGAGCGCGTCGTGCACGTCAACCGCGTCGCCAAGGTGGTCAAAGGCGGCCGGCGATTTGGCTTCAGCGCGCTCGTCGTTGTCGGGGACGGCAAGGGGCACGTGGGCGTGGGTCTCGGCAAGGCGAACGAGGTGCCCGACGCGATCCGCAAGGGCAACGAGCGCGCACGCAAGCGCATGTTCCGCGTGCCGCTCGTCGGGGGAACGATTCCGCACGCGGTCGAGGGGCACTTCGGCGCGGGCCGGGTCCTGCTGCGGCCGGCCGCGGCCGGCACGGGCGTCATCGCCGGCGGGGCGGTGCGAGCGGTCGTCGAGGCGGCGGGGATTCGCGACGTGCTGAGCAAGATCATCGGCACGAGCAACCCGCACAACGTGGTCCACGCGACGGTGCGCGCGCTTCAGGCGCTCGAGTCCGTCGAGGGTGTCGCGCGTCGCCGCGGGTTGCCGCTCGAGGAGCTCGCACCGTCCGCGACGTCCGGTGGAGGTGCGTCGTGAAGCGCCGACTGAAGGTGACTCAGGTGCGTAGCGCGATCGGACGGCCCGGCGTGCAGGAGCGGATCCTGCGAGGCCTGGGGCTGCGCGGCATCCGCTCGACCGTCGTCGTCGACGACACGCCCGCGTTCCGAGGCGCCATCAAGAAGGTGATCCACCTCGTGCGCGTGGAGCAGACCGATGGCTGAGCGCGAGCCGCCGTTGCTGTCCAGGTTGCGGCCCCCGCCCGGGGCGGTGCGCGAGCGCAAGCGCCTCGGTCGGGGCGTCGGATCCGGGCTCGGCAAGACCGCGGGCAAGGGCACCAAGGGCCAGAAGGCCCGGCATCCGGGTAGGTTCAGCAAGATCGGCTTCGAGGGCGGCCAGACGCCGCTGCAACGCCGGCTTCCCAAGCGTGGGTTCGTGCCCCCTGCCTCCGTGCGCGTGGCCGAGATCAACGTGCGCGACCTCGTGCGGTTCGGCGCGGGCAGCACGGTGGACGAGGGGGCGCTGCGCGCAGCACGGCTCGTGCGCGGGGCCGTGGACCGGATCAAGCTGCTGGGCCAGGGCGAGGTTCGGGTGCCGCTCGTCGTGCGGGTCCACGCGGCCTCCGCGTCGGCGCGCGAGAAGATCGAACGGGCGGGAGGGCGACTCGAGCTCGTCGGCGAGGCGGGTTCGCCCGACGCGCCGTCGGAGAGACGACCGGACGGCGGATGAGCTGGATCGCTAACATCGCGCGCATCCCCGAGCTGCGGCGTCGGCTGCTGTTCACGCTCGGGATGCTGGCGGTCTACCGCATCGGCATCTTTGTGACGACGCCGGGCGTGGACCGCAACGTGATGCGGCAGATCGTCCAGTCGCAGTCGGGCAGCTTCCTCGGCCTCATCAACCTGTTCTCCGGCGGCGCGTTCGAGCAGCTCTCGATCTTCGCGCTGGGCATCATGCCGTACGTCACCGCGAGCATCGTCTTCTCGCTGCTGACGGCCGTGGTCCGGCCCCTGGAGGAGCTGCGCAAGGAAGGCGAGGCCGGCATGCGCCGCATCAACCAGTACACGCGGTACGCGACCGTGGTGCTGGCGGCCGTGCAGGGGTTCGGCGTCGCCCTGTTCCTCGAAGGGCAGAACGACGCCTCCCGCTTCGGCGACGTCGTGGCGGAGCCGGGATGGGCCTTCCGGTTGATGACGGTGCTGTCGCTGACCACCGGCACGGCCTTCATCATGTGGCTCGGCGAGCAGATCACCGAGCGCGGCGTCGGCAACGGCATCTCGCTCATCATCTTCGCCGGCATCATCGCGGACCTTCCGGGCGGGCTGTTCCAGCTCGGCTCACTCGTGCAGCTCGGGCAGGTGCAGCCCATCGGGCTGCTCGTGCTCGCCTTCGTGGGTCTGGGCGCCATCGCGGTCATCGTCTTCTTCGAGCGCGCGCAGCGTCGGCTGCCCATCCACTACAGCAAGCGGATGGTCGGGCGTCGGCTGTACGGGGGCACGAGCTCGCACTTGCCGCTCCGGGTGAACATGGCGGGCGTCATCCCGCCCATCTTCGCGTCGTCGCTGCTCATGTTCCCGACGACGCTGGCGAACCTCGGCGTGCCCGGCATGGACTGGTTGCAGAACCAGATGCAGCCCGATGGCTGGGTCTATCTGACCGTATTCGTCGCCCTCACGATCTTCTTCACCTACTTCTACACGTCGGTGCAGTTCCAGCCCGTCGACGTCGCCGAGAACCTCAAGAAACAGTCGGCGTTCATTCCGAGCATCCGGCCCGGGAAGGCGACGGCCGAGTACATCGACCGGGTGGTCACGCGCATCACGTTCGGTGGGGCGGTCTACATCGCCGCGGTCTGTACCCTGCCGTCGTTGCTGCAGACGAGCTACCACGTGCCGTTCTACTACGGCGGCACCTCGCTCATGATCGTCGTCGGCGTCGCGCTCGACACGGTGCAGCAGATCGAATCGCACCTCATCACGCGGCACTACGAGGGGCTCGCCGGGCCCTCGGGCCCACGGATCCGCGGGCGGCGCGGCTGACCCGTCGAGGACGACGCATGGACGTGGTGCTGTTCGGACCGCCGGGGGCGGGCAAGGGGACGCAGGCGCGGCTGCTGGCCGCACGCCTCGGTGTCCCGCAGATTGCCACCGGCGACATGATGCGCGCCGAGCGTGCGTCGGGCTCGGAGCTCGGTCGCCGTTTCGACGCGTACATGGGACGGGGCTTGCTCGTTCCGGACGAGCTGGTGCTCGAGCTGCTCGAGGAGCGGCTGCGTCGTCCGGATGCGCGGGCGGGGGCGATCTTCGACGGGTTTCCTCGGACCGTTGCTCAGGCCGAGGCGCTCGACGCGCTGCTCGCGAGGCTCGGGCGGCGACTCGCGGCGGTCGTGTCGCTGGACGTGGGGCTCGACGCCATCGTCGAGCGCGCCGCCGGGCGCCGGGTGTGCGAGGCGTGTGGACAGACCTACCACGTGCGCTATAACCCGCCCCCCTCGACGGGCCGTTGCGGCGCGTGCGGGGCGGACCGGCTCGTGCGGCGCGACGACGACGCCGAGCCGGTGGTTCGCAGGCGATATGAGGAATACGTGGCGAAAACGGAACCGGTGCTCGCGTACTACGAGGCGCGCGGCCTGCTGCGGCGCGTGGACGGGACGGGCTCGGTCGATGTCGTGACGCGGAGCATCGGGGAGGTCATCGACGCGGTGAGGTCGGCGAGATGAAGGTGCAGCCGAGCGTCAAGAAGATCTGCGACAAGTGCAAGGTGATCCGGCGGCGCGGGGTCGTCCGGGTCATCTGCGTCAATCCCCGCCACAAGCAGCGGCAGGGATGAGAGGGGAGTGCCATGGCACGCATCGCGGGCGTCGATCTTCCGGGTCGCAAGCACCTCGTCATCGCGCTTCAATACATCTTCGGCATCGGTCCGGCGCGGGCGCGGTTCATCTGCGAGCAGACGGGAATCGCTCCGAACAAGCGAGCGGAGGAGCTCGACGAGAACGAGGCGCGCCGGATTCGCGAGGTGATCGAAGCGCATTTCAAGGTCGAGGGCGACCTGCGTCGGGACATTCAGCTCGACATCAAGCGCCTGATGGACCTGGGTTGTTACCGCGGGCTGCGGCACCGCAGGGGGTTGCCCGTGCGGGGGCAGCGCACGCACACCAACGCGCGCACGCGCAAGGGACCGCGGCGCATCCTGGGCGCGCGCGGCGGCAAGTCGCAGTGAGGTGAGCGATGTCCGAGAACGACAACCGCGAGTCGGCGCCCGCGGCTCCCAAGAAGCGCAAGGGCCGGAAGAACGTGGGCACGGGCATCGCCCACATCGTCTCGACGTTCAACAACACGCTCGTCACGATCACCGATTTGGCGGGCAACACGATCGCGTGGTCGACGGCCGGTTCCCGGGGCTTCAAGGGTTCGCGAAAGAGCACACCGTTCGCCGCGCAAGTGGCCGCCGAGGAGGCGTGCCGCAAGGCGGCCGAGCACGGTATGAGCTCGCTCGCCATTTTCGTGCGCGGGCCGGGCGCGGGCCGGGAGTCGGCGTTGCGCGCGTTCCAGACGCTGGGCATGCGCGTCACGCTCATCCGCGACGTCACGCCCATCCCGCACAATGGTTGCCGGCCGCCGAAGCGGCGGCGCGTCTGAGGGAGTCGGGGCGATGGCGCGTTACACGGGTCCGGTCTGCAAGCTGTGCCGTCGCGAGGGCGGCAAGCTCTTCCTCAAGGGCGAGCGGTGCTACACGGACAAGTGCTCGTTCGACCGGCGGCCTTATCCGTCTGGTCAACACGGACAGCGCCGCGCCAAGGTGACCGAGTACGGCCTGCGGCTGCGCGAGAAGCAGAAGGTGCGTCGCATCTACGGGGTGATGGAGCGTCAGTTCCGTCGCACGTTCGCCGAGGCCGAGCGGATGCGCGGGGTGACGGGCGAAAACCTGCTGTCGTTGCTCGAGCGTCGGCTCGACAACGTGGTCTTCCGTCTCGGATTCGCCACGACGCGAGCGGAAGCGCGACAGACGGTTCGTCACGGTCACGTCGCGGTCAACGGCCGCAAGGTGAGCATCCCCAGCTTTCTCGTCGAACCGGGGGACGAGATTTCCATTCGCGAGCGCAGCCGCGGCATGGCGCGCGTGGCCGCCGCCATCGAGTTCGCGGAGCGGCGGGGCATTCCCGAGTGGCTGTCGCTCGACCGCGAGCGGCTCGTGGGCAAGGTGGCCTCGATGCCGAATCGGGAGGAAATCACGCTGCCCATCCGGGAGCAGCTCGTCGTCGAGTTCTACTCGCGCTGACGTCGAAGCAGGAGACAGGTCATGGAACAGCTCGTGGCACGCAACTGGCGTGATCTGATTCGGCCGAGGGCTCTGTCGGTCGACGAAGAGACGCTGACCCCGTACTTCGGCAAGTTCGTGGCCGAGCCGCTGGAGCCGGGATTCGGTCTGACGCTCGGTAACGCGTTGCGGCGGGTGCTGCTCTCCTCGTTGCAGGGGGCGGCGGTCACCGCGATCCGCATCGACGGCGCGCTGCACGAGTTCACCTCGGTGCCCGATGTCGTCGAGGACGTCACCGACATCGTGCTCAACCTCAAAGAGGTCGTCGTGCGCTCGCGGGTCGCCCGCCCGGTCGTCGTCCGCATCGAGCGCGAGGGGCCGTGCGAGGTGCGCGCGGGCGACATCCAGGTCACCGATCAGGTCGAGATTCTCAACCCCGACAAGGTGATTTGCACGGTCGCGCGCGGGGGTCGCTTCGCGGCCGAACTGACGATCCAGGTGGGGCGAGGCTACGTGCCCGCCGAACGCAACAAGACACCCGGAATGCCCATCGGCACGATTCCCATCGACGCGCTCTACTCGCCCATCCGCAAGGTCAATCCCATCGTGACCCACGCCCGCGTCGGGCAGATGACCGACTACGACAAGCTGACGCTCGAGGTGTGGACGAACGGCACGGTGCGGCCGCAGGACGCTGTGGCATACGCCGCGAAGATCCTCAAGGAACAGCTCAACGTCTTCATCAATTTCGAGGAGCGCGAGGAGCCCGTCGAGACGTCGAGCGACGAGGAACCGCTCAACGAGAACCTGTTCCGCACGGTCGACGAGCTCGGCGATCTGTCGTCGCGCGCGAATCACTGCCTGCGCAACGCGCACATCCACTACATCGGCGAGCTCGTGCAGAAGACCGAGGCCGAGATGCTCAAGACGAAGAACTTCGGTCGCAAGTCGCTCAAGGAGATCAAGGAAATCCTCGCCGACATGGGGCTGTCGCTCGGCATGCGGATCGACAACTGGCCGCAGATGCTCGAGCGCTGGAAGGCTCGACAGCAGTCGGGCAGCTGAGCCTGGGGAGGGCGGCGTCATGCGTCACCGCAAGGCCGGTCGCAAGTTCGGTCGCAACACGAGCCACCGGCGCGCGATGCTTCGCAACCTGACCGGTAATCTCGTGCTGCACGAGCGCATCGAGACGACGCACGCCAAGGCCATGGAGCTGCGCCGTCAGGTCGAGCGGCTCATCACGCGTGCGACACGACTGGGCGACGACCTGCTCGTCGACGTCGGCAAGCTCGACGACGAGCGGCGCGAGCGCGTCGTCGCGCGACGCACGCACGCCCAGCGCCTGGTCGCCGCGTTCCTTCCCAGGCGTCTGGCCCGGCGGCTGCCAGACGGGACGATCGAGCAGGTGGACCTCGTCCACAAGCTGTTCCACGAGATCGCGCCGCGGTACCTTGACCGGGTGCGTCAGGGGCGGGGTGGAGGCTATACGCGCGTGACGCGGCTGTTGAGGCGGCGGGGGGACGCGGCGCCGATGGCCGTCGTCGAACTGCTCGGGCGACCTGAAGCGGGCCAACCGGGCGAGGAGAA
Source organism: Myxococcota bacterium (assembly GCA_025054695.1). GTDB lineage: Bacteria > Myxococcota_A > Polyangia > Polyangiales > JANWZI01 > JANWZI01. The sequence goes on from JANWZI010000002.1 coordinate 23,808, forward strand.
GAAGACGGCGAACGCCGACTGACGGCGACGCCCTTCGCCCCGGCGCGTCGTTCGTGCGCGCGGGGGGCTCCCGAGGTGGGGGAGGTCAGCCCGGGGCGTCGTTCAGACGCCGCCGGGCTGACGTTTGTGTGGCGAACGACGCCGTCGGTACCGTTCTCGCCTGCAGAATGCGACGGTGGCGGTCCCAGGGTCGGCGGTGTCGAGGGGTGGTGTTGCGAGTCCGAGCCCAAGCCGGAGGGTCCGATTCGAGCCCGAGTCCCTCCCCGAGTCCGAGCCCGAGTCCGAGTCCGAGTTCGAGTTCGAGCCCAAGACCGAGCCCGAGTCCGAGTCCGAGACCGAGACCGAGTCCGAGTCCGCTTCGGAGTCGGACTCCAATCCTGACTCCGAGTCGGAGCCCGAGCCCGAGACGGCCCCCGAGTCCGCGTCGGAGTCCTACACCGAGACCGAGCTCGACGACGAGCCGCAATCGACCGACCTGGCTGCCGCTGCGAGCCTGGATGCGATCGTTCGACCCGCGGGTGCGACGCTGCGGATGATATCGTACGCCACGGATGTCCGGCGGGGGTGTGGACTGGATCGGGCGGCGAGTGGGGGCGTACGTCATCGAGGCGCGCATCGGCGGGGGCGCGATGGGCACGGTCTTCCGTGCCTCGGCGCCGGGCCGGGCGACGCCGGTCGCCCTCAAGGTGCTGCACGAGGCGATGGGGAGCGTTGCGGCACTGCGTCGTCGGTTCGAGCGGGAAGCACGCGCGCTCGCGCGCCTGGTGCATCCGCGCATCGTCGCGATCGAAGATTTCGGGGTCGACGGGGACCTCGCGTTCCTCGCGATGGAGCTGCTGCAAGGCCGGACGCTCGAGGCGGAGCTGGCGCGCGGACCGGTGGCGCCGCAGCGCGCACTGAGCATCGCATGCGACGTGCTCGAGGGGCTCGCTTACGCGCACGCGTTGCAAATCGTTCACCGGGATCTGAAGCCGGCCAACGTGTTCCTCGAACGGAGGCCGGATGGTGACTTCGTGAAGCTGCTGGACTTCGGTCTGGTCAAGTTTCTCTCCATCGAGGAAGTGTCCGAGGAGGGGACCTTGACGCGCAAGGGACGCATCGTCGGGACGCCGGCCTACATGTCCCCGGAGCAGATCACCGGTGTCTCCCTCGACGTGCGTGCCGACTTGTACGCCGTCGGTGTCATCCTTTACGAGATGCTCGCGGATCGGCGCCCATTCGACTACGAGCGGCGAAGCGAGCTGCTGCGGGCGCACCTGTGCGAGCCGGTGCCCCCACTGCACGTCGTGCGGCCCTCGCTGCGCGTGGTGCCCGAGCTCGTCGACGTGCTCGACCGGGCCCTGCGCAAGGATCCCGCCGATCGTTGGCCGAGCGCCGCCAGCATGTGCGAGGCCTTGCGCGCGCTGCCGTCGCCGGCGGCGTGGGTGGAAGGCGAGCCCGCGCCCCGGCATCGAGTCCGGTCGGCGGCTCGCTCGAGCGTCCTGTCGGCCGAGGAGTTGCGGGAGGCGGCCGCCCTCGCCAGCCGCGGAGGAGGCGGCGCGGGGGCGGTCGGAGCTGCCGTGGCGCCCGGATCGTCGCCCGGCTCGATGCTCGCCGAGCGACCCGCGCTCGCGCCGACCGTCGTGGGTGCCGACGACTCGAGCGCGGAATCGGTTCCGATGGGGACGATTCCGAGCGCGCTGCGCGCGCAACGGGTCTGGCCGCATTCGCCGGGGTCGAGGAGGTTCCTATCACGCGCTCGCGGCTGGCTCTGGACCGCCGCCCTCTCGTTGTGGCTCGTCGCCGCCGTCCTGTGGCTGCTCTGGCGCGGATGACGGTCCCGATGGGGTATCCGATGGCGACGCACCGAGGCTCGAGCGGACATCGGTCGCAGCGTTCGGGCGCAAGGTCGGGCTCTGTGCCGGCCATCGATCCGTCGCCGTGCCGACTGTACGCGGATCTGCTCGGTGCGCCGTGGACGTGCTAGCCTCCGTTCGGGTCGTGCGGCGAGCCGTTGCGCCTCTCGCCACCTTGCTTTTGCCAGCACTCGTCGCCTGTGGGGGCGAGGGGGAGCCCGACCCGGCGAGCGAGCGCCGGACGTGGATCCACGCCTTCGAACCGTTCGACGCGGCGACCGGGACGGAGATCGTCGACGTCTGTCAGAGCTGGACGCTGCACAACGACGAGCCGCTGTGGGTCACGGCCGTGCGCATGGAGAACGACGGCGCTTGGCACCACAGCAACTGGTTCTTCGTGCCCGAAAGCGTCTACCGCGGGCCGGACGGCGGCGATGGCGACGGAACGTGGCCTTGCGCGGAACGGGGTTTCGATCAGGTCGGAGCGGCCAGCGCGGGAGGCGTCCTGTTCGCGCAGTCGACGCAGGCGCGTGCCGAGGAACAGCGATTCGCCGCGGGTGCGGCGATCCGCCTTCCGGCGCGCGTGCGAATCGTGGGCAGCATCCACGTGCTCAACCTCGGCCCGCCGATTCGCACCGGGATCCGACTCACCCTGGAGACGCTGCCCGAATCGGAAGTCCGCGTCCGGCTCGCGCCGCTCAACATGAGCTACTTCGCGCTGGACCTGCCGCCGCGCCGGCGCAGTGCCTTCGCCGTCAGCTGTGACTTCGAAACCCCCTATCGCCGGCTGTTGGGCCGGCCGCTCGATTTCGGCATTTACTACGTGCTTCCCCATTACCACACGCTCGCGGAAGGACTGCGCCTCGAGCTCGTCGGGGGACCGAACGACGGGCAGGTCGTTTTCTCGACCGACGCCGCGATCGGCGACCCGCTCGGTCGTGGGTACGATCCACCGTTCTCTCTGGTGGGCGCAACGGGCCTGCGGCTGACGTGCGCGTACGACAACCCACGCGACGAGCGCGTCGTTTACGACATCGGTGACCAGGAGATGTGCGACGTGCTCGTGTATACCGACAGCCCCCTCATCATTGGCGGCTGGGCACGCACGGGCATGCCCGTGGGGGACGACCCCGAGGGCGTCGCGTTGCACGAGGGACACTGCGAGGTGCTCGCGCTTCGCGACTGAGGGCGCCGTTCGAGCCGCGCGACGGCTCCACGCGAACGTGCGAGTCGGAGACCGTCGGAGTCCGAGCCGGAGTCGGAGACCGAGCCCGAATCCGAGTCCGAGTCGGAGCCCGAGTCGGAGACCGAGCCCGAGTCGGAGACCGAGTCCGAGTCCGAGCCCGAGCCCGAGTCGGAGACCGAGTCCGAGTCCGAGACTGAGCCGGAGCCCGAGTCGGAGACCGAGCCCGATTCCGAGTCCGAGTCCGAGCCCGAGCCCGAGTCGGAGACCGAGCCCGAGCCCGAGTCCGACCCCGAGATCTGCACTCCGTCCGAGGTTGCCGCGACCACCGAGGTGCAGCGTGGGCCTCGGGGCTCGAGGCTGCATGGCTGCGGGGACATCGGTTCGCGTGCCACGCCTTCGGGACTACATTGCATCCGGTTCGGAGCGAGTCGATGGAGGCCCCCATGACGGATCGCATTCGCGTTCACGTCCGCTACCACGCAGCCGCACGCGAGCTCGCCGGCTGCAGCGAGGAGAGCGTCGACCTCGACGAGGGGACCCGCGCCGCCCTGCGACGCGCCATCGGCGCGCGGCATCCGGCCCTCGCGCCGCGAATGGATCGCATGCGGCTCGCGCGCAACGGCGAGCTCGTCGACGACCGCGCGCACGAGGATCGGCTCGAGCCCGACGACGAGCTCGACGTGCTTCCGCCGGTCGCCGGCGGCGCGAGCGGCGTGCTTCTCGCCGAGGTGCGCGAGACCCCGCCGTCGGTCGACGAGGTGCTCGCGGCGGTCGCATGGCCCGGTGCCGGCGCTCTGTGTCTGTTCGTCGGCGTCGTGCGCGACGAAGCCGGGGGCAAACCCGTCAGCCGTCTCGACTACGAGGCGCACCCGACTCTCGCTCCGCTGCAGCTTCGCCGCGAGCTCGACGAGGTCGCACGACGGTGGCCATCGGTGCGACTCGCCGCCGTCCATCGCGTCGGCAGTCTGTCCGTCGGCGATCTGGCGGTCGTCATCGCCGTCGCGGCGCCCCATCGTGCCGAGGCGTTCGACGCGTGCCGCGAGGCCATCGAACGCATCAAGCAGACGGTTCCGATCTGGAAAAAGGAGTGGGGGCCGGACGGCAGCGCGCACTGGGTCAACCTCGATGGCTGATCACCGCGCTCAGGTTGCCTGATCGATCTTCGGACTCCAGGTCCACGTCGGCCTCGGCCTCGGGCTCGGACTCGGTCTCGGACTCGGATGCCGTCTCGGACTCGGACTCGGGCTCGGAGTCGGACTGGCAACGTCGGTCCGTGCCATCCATCAACCCGATCGGCGCTGTGAGAACCTGGAGACGCGGCCGGACCGAGAACGCGTGCGCGCCGCGCGTCAAGGGGCCGCGAAGCGCGTGCGAGCGGACGCGCTTGACCGGGATCGCACGCCCTCCTAGCGTCGTCGGCTGCGCGTGTCCCCCGTTCAGCTCACGATCGCGTGGCCGTCCGAGGCACTCGACGAGGAGGGACGACGTCGTGCCGTCGAAGCGCGGTTGCGTGCCTTGCTCGCCGAGCGCGTGACGGTCGTGCTGACCGACAATCGCCACATCATGCTCTCGTCGCGTCGCACCCCGACCGAGCTGCGCGTGCGCATGCACCGCATGTTCCTCGACGCGGGCGACGACGTGCTCGTCGCGGTGGCGCGGTACCTGCGCCGCGGCGATCGGCGGGCTGCGGCGCGTCTGGACGCATTCATCGCGGCGCACACCCACCGCATCCGCCGCGAGCCGCGCCGCGCGACGGCCCTGCGGCCGGCGGGGCGCTGGCACGACCTGTGCGCCCTCTTCGACGAGCTCAACCGCCGCTGGTTCGACGGCGCGCTCGATCTGCGCGTCACCTGGGGTCGTGCGGGCCCCGTCCGCCGCCGTCGCCGCCGCTCCATCCGCCTCGGCGTCTACGTGCCGGACGAACGGCTCATTCGGATCCACCCCGCGCTCGATCAGCCGTGGGTCCCGCGCTTTTTCGTCGCCTACGTTCTGTTCCACGAGATGTTGCACCACGCGGTGCCGGCTCCGGTGCGAGGCGGGCGCCAGTGCTTCCACAGCGCCGAGTTCCGCGTGCGCGAGCGTGCCTATCCGGACTACGAACGCGCTCTGCGCTGGGAGCGCGAGCATCTGGGCCGGCTCATGCGCTCGGCCCACGCCGCGGTGCACGGGCTCGCGCCCTGGCAACTGACTCGCGAGCGGGGCCCCGACGCGGCCCGCCCCGCGGGCATGCGGCAGGTCGCCCGCCGGGGTCGCGTGCGTGCGGCGCAGACCGGATCGCACGCCGAGCGCCGTTCGCGCCGATCACGCCGCAGGAGGGCAACCGGGGGTGTTTCGGGGTCCGCGTCCGGCGGCGCCCATCGGATTGCTTGATGGTGCGGACCGACGTTGCGAGTCCGAGCCCGAGCCCGAGACGGCGTCCGAGCTAGAGCCGGAGCTCGAGCCCGAGTCCGAGGCCGAATCGGCGCAGCACCGCGATGCGAGGCGTCCCGCGCGAAGGGCCGCCGTCGCCGACGTGCGCGATGCATGCACCGCTGCGCGCATTGGCGGGGCAGTCCACTCTGAAACGGTCGCGCGCGGGGGAGCCAGCGCGCCGCGAACGGCCAGCGTTCCACGTCGCACAGGTCGTCGAGGCGGAACGGCTCGCCGCGCCATCGCCCACGCACCGCAATGGGGCCCGCGCCGCGCGCGCAGACGTGTCGTACGTGCGCGGCGAGCACCCGGCGGTCGTGCAGTCCGTCCAGGAGCCAGCGACGCGTACGCTCCGCGCCGTCGAAGCGCCCGCCGACGCGGACCTCGTCGAATCGCACGTACGGGTCGACGAGGCGCATCGACTCGGGGAAGACCAGGCTGTTCCAGCATCCTTCGTCGATGCGGAGGTTGCTGAGCATCGCTCCGGTGCCGTGGAAGCGTAGACCCAGGTACGGGGTGAGCCCGTGGGCCACGCACAAGAGTGCCAGCGCGACCGCAGCGAACAGGCCACGACTCCCCACCGGCTCGCGCCAGGCGCCCCAGCGGCGCAACACGCTTCGCGGCCGCGTCGCCAGGGCCGTCAGCGCCCAGGCGGACAGCATCCACAGCGCCGCTTCCTTCAGATGCCAGAACGGATACAGGATGTGGTGATCGCGCAGGTACAGGGCGAAGGTGAACGACCCCGCGCCCACGCCGAAGCCCACGAAGAAAGGCCAGCGCCGCCTCCACAGACGGCGCAGCCAGACCAGGTCGCGCGTACCGAGAAAAGCCACCCAGCCGGACACCATCGGTGCGGCGAACGCGGGTGCGAAGACCACCGTGAGCGGGATGTGCATGAGCGCCGCGAGCGCGATCCCCGCGGCGGGCCAGAGCACCAGCAACACCGAGACGCCGATCTCGGCGAGCAGGAAGGCGTGCGGCAGCAGCGGCGCGTCGGCGAGCGTCGCGAGCCAGGGAAGGCTCCAGTTCTCCGCGAGGATGCGGAGCCCCTCGGCCGCGCAACCCCGTTGCACGTCGAAAAATCCGCGATTGAGCTTGTGCAACGCCGCGAGCGCGTACAGGGCCACGGTCGGAACACGCACCAGCAGAGCGAGGGGTCGGTCGGTGCGCCAGGCGAGCCCCGAGGCCGACCCGAGCGTGCAGGCCGTCGCCGCGGCCGCGACGGCGGTCAGATAGAAGCTCTGCGTGAGCACGTCGCCGATGGCGAGCGCCCACAGCTTGCTCGCGAGCACGAGGGGCCAGCCCACGGGCCAGCCGTCGATCGCGAGCGCGAGCGCGCCGAGCATGCCGAGGGCCGTCGCGCCGAGACGGTCGATCGCGAGGTTCTCCGGAAGTGTGAGATGGATCACCATCGCGAGCGCGAACAGGCGTGCGTGCACCAGGTACCGGGGCGCATCGGTCGGTCGCCGCATCCACCGGCTGCCGCCCCGCAACTCGCGCATGCCGGTCGTGTAGCATCGCGCCGTGTCGCGTGCGTCGCGCTGCGCGATCGCCCTCGCGGCGCTCGCCTTGCCGGTCGCGATCGGTGCGCGCGCGGTGGCTCGGCTCGAGCGGGACGAGATCGACGTCCGCTCGCCACCCCTCGTGCTCGAATCGAGCGCGGCGGCCGAGGGCGCAAACGAGCTCGTCCGCGCCGACCTCCGCGAGGGGCAGTCGGTCGCTTTCGAGGTCTGCGCCCGCGACCCGATGCACCCGGAGCGATGGAGTGGCGTCCTCGATGTCGTCATCGAGGTGCCGCGGGAAGGCGTCGTGGCCCGACGTGCTCCGCTCGATGCCCGCCTGCTCGGCGGCGCCCGCCGCGCGCACGGCGTCGCCTGCGTGCCGGTGGGCCGCCAGCGCTCGCTCGGGGCGACGGCCACCTACGCGCTCGCGCTCGCATGGTCCGCGCCGCTGCCTCCGGACATCGCGCGGACGCCGCTCTATGGGCGCATCGTCGCGCACCGGCCGCTCGACGACGGCTCGCTCGGGTTGATCGCGTTCGCGCTCGCCGGCTCGATCCTGCTCACGCTCGCCGCGACGCGGTGGAAGACCGCATCCGGCGACGAGGCGGTCCGCGTCGATGCCGCGCGATCCGGGCTGCTCCGCGCGCTCGTGGGAATCGTCGCGCTCGCCGCGAGCATGGCGGCGCTCGCCATCGTGCCGATCGCGGGTGCGCTGGCGGGCCTCGTGCGCGGCGCGTTGCTCGCGGTGGTCCAGGCCGCCTCCGCGGTGCTTCTCGCCGGGGGACTCGGGTGCGCCGTCACCGACGTCCTCGGCCTGAAGCCGCCGCGGGTGCGAGGGCTCGAAGCGACGGTGTGGGGCCTCGTGCTCGCGCTCGGCATGGCGCCCGTGCTCGGTGCCGGTCTGTGGGCGCTCGGTGGGCTGGTTGCACGGCTCGTACCCTCCACCGGGACAGCGCCGGTCGAAGCGCTCGTCGTCTGGCCGAGCGGTGGCCTCGCCGTCGCCCTGGTGGCCGTCAGCGTCCCGTTTGCCGAGGAGTTGTTCTTCCGCGGAATGCTGCAGGGCGCGCTCGAGCCCGTGTGGGGCCACGCGTGGGCGGCGGTCGCGAGCACCGTACTGTTCGCCGCCGCGCACCTGCCGCAAACGTGGGGCGCGTGGGGCTCGCTGGCCTCGATCGGCCTCGTCGGCGCTGCGCTCGGAGCCCTGCGCGCGCTGACGGGCTCGATCGTGCCGGGCACGCTCGCGCACCTCGCGCACAACGCGCTGCTCGCCCTCGGATCGATCGCCGCGACGTCCACGTGATCACGCCGGTGCCGATCCCCAAGCCGTGCTCGGCGAACGGCGTCCAATTCGGCGCGCCGGCCCCATCCGGCTCCGACGTGCTATTTTTGCGGCCCCGCTTCGCTTACCGAAGCAGGACGAACGAGAGGCTCGACGTGTCGGACCAATCGCAACGAGACGACTTCGACCCGAGCGCGCTCGCCGGCCTCGCCAAGCCGTCGACCATACCGCCACCGAGCGACCTCGGGGACGATGCCGTCGTGGATCTTCGCGCGCTTGCCGCGACGGCTGCCGCCGCTCCGGCCGTCGAGGCACCCGCCGGTGCGCGAGGGGACGGATCCGAGCCGCGCCTGCCCTCGCCGCCCGAGGCCGTACCGGCTGCGACGAGCCCGTCCCCGCGATCGTCCTCGCCGGCGACGAGCTCGGTCGCCAGTGGTGCCGCCCCCGTCGCACCCGCGGGTTCGGGCCGCGGCGGTCTCTTCGTCGGTTTGGTGCTCGGTGCGGCCGCGGTTGCGGGTGCGTATTGGGCATTCGGGCGCAGCGGGGCGGGGCCTTCGCAGACGACCTCGACCGATTCGCCCCTGGCGGCGCTCGCACCTGCGTCGTCGTCGGTCGGATCGGGTGCGAGCGTGCCGGGTGCATCGACGTCGAGTGAGTCGAGGCCCTCTGGTGAAGCGGATACATCGGGCGTCGGGGACGCGCCTCCGGTGGACGATCGCGACACCCCGGGCAGCTCCACGGAGCCGTCAGCCGGAGTCGGTGTCGCGATTCCGTCCACCGGAGGCGAGCCTGCGTCGCCTCCTCGAGACGAGGAGCGACGTCGAGGTGACGCGAGGCAGGAGCGCGCCGCGGTTCGGGAGCGCGGCTCCGAGGAGCGTAGGCGCGGTGCCGAGCCAGGGGCCACGACCGAGGCCCGCGCTTCGACCGACGAGCGGGCGACGCAGGCGGCGCAACCGGCGGCCAACCCCATCCGCGAGCGCGATCCATCGGGCGGCACGAGCGGACCGGGCGCCGGGGGGGGGACGTCGAGCACGTCGATGGACGGGCTCGACAGCGTGCTCGACCGTGCGCTCGGCGGCCGGCCCGTCGCCGGGGGAACACGAACCGAGCCACTCGCGACGCCCGCCACGGCGGCCCAGCCGACGGGCGAGCTTCCGGCGACGCCCGACCCCGCGACCGTGCGTCGACTGCTCGCCGGCGCGCTGCCAGCGCTGCGTCAGTGCGCGGGCGATCAGGTCGGCATGGCGAACGCGGCCATCATTGTGCGAAACGATGGGACGGTGGCCAGCGTCTCGATCGCGGGCGCTCCGTTCGGGGGCACGCCACAGGGCGCCTGCATGGAGGGGATTCTGCAACGTCTCCAGTTTCCTCGGTTTCAGCAGAGCACGTTCCAGATCCGCTACCCGTTCGTGATTCGGCCGCAAACCTGAGCACGGTGCGCGCCGTCGCCCACAGCGACTCCGACGCGACGCGCGCGACGTACGGCCGACCGTCGTGCGCGGTCCCTTCCGTCCCTCCGGAGTGCCGCCTCGGTCGGCGGCAAAGGGTGTTGCCGTTGCTCGTGCTCGCGTTCGTCGCCGGTTGTGGCAATGCGCCGCGCCCCCTGGAGCCGGTCGTGCCGCCCGCGGAGCTCGTCGAGCGGCGGGTGCTGGTCGAGCGCGCCGCGCACGACCTGTTCCGCGCCTTGGCGGACGGCGATCCTCGCCGCCTGCTCGCTGACGAGGTCCAACTGCGGGATCTGCTCGTCTCGCCGGCGGCGACGCGATGGGCGCAGGCGCGACGCGCGGCCGGCGGAAGCATCGCCCACGCCAGCCAGCTTGGTCCGTTCGCCTCGGCGCGCTTGGTGCGGCTGTGCATGCAGGGCGTGCGCGTCGAACAGCCCGGCGGCCCCGTCGGAGTCCGGCGCCCCGCGTGGGTCTTCGACCGTGCGCTCGTGGCGGCCGAGCAGCCCGGTCGCCGTCGCATTGCGAGCTGGGTCGAAGGCCTTTTCGTCTTCACCACGCACGGGCTGCGCGCGATCGACCTGGTGCTCGTCGAAGCGCCTCGATGGGAGCACGTCGATCTCGACCACGCGATCTGCGAAGTGGCGTTCGATGCGGCGAGCGGCTGACGCCGGCCCCATCGTGTGGGGTCGGGGCCTCGGCGAATCACTTCGAGCCTCCGCTCGCGTCCCCGTTCGCGACCGACGACGCCGGCTGGTTGGTGCCACAGCCCGGAGCCCGAGCCCCAGCCAGAGTCCGAGGCGGAGCCCGGATCCCGAGGCGTGGCGTCCTGGCAGCCAGGGGACCCCAACCGATTGCGTGGGTCATGCGCTGAGCCCCACCGTGGCTCGCGCTCAACGTTGAATGCCCGCGAAAAGGGTGATACCGGTTGCGGACCCGACCGACGGGTCGGCGTCCCGAGCGCGACATGAAGATCCGACGTCTCGAAATGCAGGGATTCAAATCGTTCGTCGACCGCGCGGTTCTGCACTTCGACCGCGACGTCACGGGCATCGTCGGGCCCAACGGGTGCGGCAAGTCCAACATCGTCGATGCGATCCGCTGGGTCCTCGGCGAACAGAGCCCGCGCTCGCTTCGCGGCAAGGAGATGCAAGACGTCATCTTCAGCGGGTCGGAGGCCCGCGGTCCGGCGGCCTTCGCGGAGGTCTCGCTCACGTTCGACAACACCGATGGCCTGGGTCCGCCCGAGTACCGCGACTACGCCGAGGTGACGGTCACGCGCCGGCTCGAGCGGGACGGAACGAGCGGCTATTTCATCAACGGCACCGAAGTCCGGCTGATGGACGTGACGAACCTGTTCCTCGGAACAGGAGTCGGGCGCCGTGCCTACAGCATCGTCGAGCAGGGTCGTATCGGATTTATCGTATCCAGTCGCCCCGAGGATCGACGACTGCTCATCGAGGAAGCCGCCGGTACGACGCGCTTCCGCAAGCGCCGGCGCGACGCGGAGCGTCGCCTGGAACAAACGCGCCAGAACCTGCTGCGCGTCGGCGACGTGTTGCGGGAGCTGGATGCCTCGCTCATCACGCTGCGGCGCCAGGCCCAGAAGGCCGAGCGCTACCGGCAGTACCGCGCCGAGCAACGCGATCTGGAGCTGTGGGTCGCCTCGCACCGCTGGCTCGAGCTGACGGCCACCCACCGAATCGCCGCGGCCGCGGCCGAGCGCGCGCGCGGCACGGTGGCCGGTTACCGGCTCGGAATGCGCGTGCGCGAGGCGGAGCTCGCCACGGAACGCGCCGCGCTCGAGACGCAGCAGGCGGCGCTCGACGAGGCCCAGCGCGAGCGCTTCGAGGCCGACAACGTCGTGCTCATGCTCGACGAACGTCTCCAGGCACATCGGAAGCGACAAGCCGAGCTCGCCGCCGACGAGCTTCGCCTTCGCGTGGACCAGGAGCGCCTCGAGGCGCGCACGGAGGCCTTGCGCGGCGAGGCCGAGAACCTGCGCCGAACCGTGCGAGAGCTCGATACGGCGGCGCAGTCGGCCGCCGAACGGTTGCAGCGCGAGCGCGCGGAGCTTCTCGAGGCCGAGCGCGCGGCCGAGCAAGCGGAGCGAGACCTCGCCGCGTGGCACGATCGCATGGCGGGATTGCAAGCGCGCCTCGCGCACGTCGAGGCCATGCGCGCAGCGACCGAACGGCGCGTGCGGGAAACGACGGAGCGCGCCGAGCGGTTGCGCGCCGAACGCGACGCGGCAAAGGAGACGGCCACGCTCGAGGAACAGCGCGGAAGCGGGTTCGCCGCCGATCGGTGGGCCCTCGAGCAGCGTCGCGCTCGGCTGGAGGAGCGGATCGAGATGCTGGACCGCGAGCTGTCGGAGCACGTCGAGAGGCTCGCGACGAGCGAACGGCTCGTCGCCGCGCTGCGTGAGGAGGCCTCGGAAGCGCGCAACCGTCTGCGTTCGCTCGAGCAGGTGCGCGATCGCTTCGAAGGCGTCGGTGCAGGGGTGCGCGCGCTGCTGACGGCATGCCGCGAGGGCACCGGGCCGGCGGGGTTGCTGGGGCTCGTGGCCGACCGGCTCGAGGTGGAAGCCGAATGGACCCATGCGGTGGCGGCTGCGCTCGGAGAGCGGCTCGAATGGATCGTCGTCGAGTCGGCACGGCACGCGCGCGAGGCGGTCGCGTGGATGCACGCGCACGACGCCGGTCGGGCCACGTTCGTGCTCCGGCGTCCGGCCCGTGTGGTGCGAGCGGTGCGGGTACCGGAGGGGACGACGGCTCTGCTCGACCACGTCCGCGTCGCCTCCGAGGACCGCGATCTGCTCGCGCATCTGCTCGATCGCATCGCGCTCGTCGACGATCTGGACGCCGCGATCGCGCTGCGGGAGCGGGGGATCGCCGGGTGGACGTTCGTGACGCCTCGCGGTGAGCGCGTGCAACCCGATGGGACGGTCACCGGCGGCCGTCCCGACGACGCGGCCACCCATTTGCTCGAGCTGCACCGCGAGATCCGGGAGCTCGGCGCGAGGCTCCTGCACCTGGAGGCCCGCCTCGAGCTCGCGACGGGGGAGCAGCGCACGTGCGAGTCCCGGGTCGCGACCGCGCGCGCGACGCTCGAGGGATTGCGGGCCGAGCTGCAGCACGCACGAATCGATCTCGTGCGGGCAGAGGAGCAGCACGAGAGCGCCCGCGAGGCCGCCGAGCGCGCGCGCGAGCGCGTCGGGCAACTCGATGCGGAGCTCGCCGAACTCGAGGCCACCCTGAGCGCCGCGCGCGAGGAGGCCGGCGCGGCGAGCGAGCAAGCCACGCAGCTGGGTGCGCAGCTCGAACGGGCGCAGGCCGAACGTGCCACCCTCGACGAAGGGCTCGCCGCACGGCGCGCGCAGCTCGAGGCGCTACGAGCCTCCGTCGCCACCTTGGAGGTCGAAGCCGCCACCGCACGGGAGCGCGCCGACGGCAAACGCAGTGCGCTGCAGCGTTCGGAGCGCGACCTCGCCGAGCACGACGAGGCGTTCCGCCGTCTCGAGCAGGAACGAACGGAAGTGGCACGACGCGCGGGGCAGGTGCGCGGACAGCGCCTGCACGACGCCGAGGCGCGGGAGCTGGCCGTGCTGCGAGCGCGCGCGGCGCACGAGCGTCTCGCCGAGTTGCAGGCACGCTTCGACGAGGCGCGCGCCGTGCTCGGTCGGCTCGAGGGCGAGGTGCGCGCGTTGCGGGAGCGGCTTGACGAGGCGCTCCGCCTGGAGAACGAAAGCGTGTTGCGGGAGCAGCAGCTCAGCCTCGACCTGCAGCATCTCGAGCAGGACGTTGTAGCGCGACACCGCGTGCGGCTCGGGCACGTCATCGGCGACCACCATCTGCGCGAGAGGCCGGATGCGGCCGTGCACGAGCGCATCGCCGAGCTCGAGCGCCTCGTCGAGCGCATGGGCGAGGTCAACCTGACGGCGGTCGAGGAATACGAGGAGAAGAGCCGCCGCCACGCCGAGCTGCACGCGCGCAAGGAGGATCTCGAACGCGCCGTCGAGCAGCTCGAACGGGCCATTCGCGACATGAACCGGGAGAGCCGGCGCCTGTTCCGCGAGGCCTTCGAGGCGATCGCCCAGCGCTTCGCGCACGTCTTTCGCGTCCTGTTCGGCGGCGGTCGCGCCGAGCTTCGGCTGACGGGGGAGGACGACGTGCTCGAGGCCGGCGTGGACATCTGGGCGCAGCCACCCGGCAAGCGACTCGCGCACATGGATCTTCTGAGCGGTGGGGAGAAGGCGCTGACGGCCGTCTCGCTCATCTTCGCCATCTTCCAGTACCGACCGAGCCCGTTCTGCCTGCTCGACGAGGTCGACGCACCGCTCGACGAGGCCAACGTGGGACGCTTCGCCGACGCGGTGCGTCAGATGACCGACCGTTCCCAGTTCATCCTCGTCACGCACGCGCGTCGGACGATGGAGGCGGCCGACGTGCTCTACGGCGTTACGATGCAGACGCCGGGCATCAGTCAGATCGTCTCGGTCGAGCTCCGTCGACGCGCGGCGGCCGAGCAGCCGGCTGTGCCGCGGGCCGAGGTGGCCTGACGGGCTCGGGTCGCGTTCCAGCCCGAGCTGGAGCACGGGATCCGTTCCGGTAGGGCTACGAGGGAGGCGAGGAAACGATTGCCCACGCAGCGCCGGGTCGTGCAACCCTGCGGCGCGGAGGGAGACCGTGTCCGACGACGTCCTGAGCCGCGAGCACAAGCTGGCCCTGCAGCGCCTGTTTCCCCTGGTCCTCGGCCTCGATGCGCGCGACCCGCAGGAGCGCAGGCGCATCGAGACCGCCGTCGAGCGTCTGGACGATTTCCTATGCGCGCTACCGGGACCTCGCGACGGGCGCAGGGTCACGCAGATGCTCGTGGCGCTCGACGTGCTGAGCGCCGTGCTCTATCCGTTGCGCCGGGTCCACCAGCTCGACGACCGGCAGCTCCAGGACTTCTTCGCGCGACTCTTCGACACCGATCGGCGTTGGCGCGCCAACGTGCTCGACGCGCTCAACCGGCTGCTGCCCGATGCGCCGACCGTGCGGGACTTGGCGCGAGGGCTGCGCGAGATCGTCTGCCTCGCCTACTACAGCCAGCCCGCGGCGAACGCGCACACGCGCTACGTGCCGTTGTGGGATCGCGCGCCGCTGCGCGCCGTCGACCCCACGCTTGCGACCGATCCGGGCTTCACGCTCCTGCCCGAGCGGGAGCGGCTCGATCTGCAGGCCATCGCCGCCTGGCGTCGGCAGGGACGCGAGACGGCCTTGCGCGAGCTGTTCGCGAACGACGGCAGGCCGCGCGTCGCGATCGTCGGCTCGGGCCCCGGTGGCTCGACCGTCGCAGCGCGGCTGGCCGCGACGGGCCGCTACGACGTGGCGGTCTTCGAGCAGGGGCCGCGGTTCTGGGAGCCGCGGTTTCCCCTCGATCCGATGGCCGCCATGGCCCTGCTGTACGACCACGGCTTGCTGACACCGACGCGCAACCTCGACGTGCGCCTGCTGCGCGCGCGCGTCGTCGGCGGCGGCAGCACCGTCAACATCGGGTTGTCGGTACCGATTCAAGACCGAACGCTCGACGCCTGGGTCCGCGGGGGCATCGGCTTTCGCGCCGACCAGCTGCGCGCCGCGTACGATTCGGTCGCGGACCGCCAGCGGTTCGTGGCGTTCTCGCCCACGCTCATGACGGACGCGGCCCGACTCTGGCGTCAGGGGCTCGAGGCGATGGGCGGATGGAACGTCCACGAGGTCCTCAGCGACCTCGTCTCCGAGCCGCGACAACACGACCCGACGCGGCCCGATCCGTGGCGCAAGGGCGATCGATGCCTCGCGTGCGGTATGTGCAACTACGGCTGTCGCTTCGCGCAGCACCGCACCGTCGACCGCACGTTCCTGCGCGACGCGGAGGCGGCCGGCGCCCGCGTGCATCCCAACACGCGCGTCAAGGCGCTCGTCCCCGAATGGGATCCGCAGCGGCAACGGATCCGCGTCGGGCGCATCGTGATCCAGCGCGGTGGCGAGCCCGAGGTGCTGGCCGTCGACCACGTCGTGCTCGCGGCCGGTGCCGTAGGCAGCCCCGCGCTGTTGCTCGAAAGCGGTAAGGCGCACGCGCTCTGGCACGCGCTGCCGGTCTGGGCGCGTGTCGGCCGCCATTTCGGACTGAATTACGGAACGCCGGTGTTGGCGCGCTTCGAGACGCCCATGCAGCGGCCGGCATGGAACGGAATCCAGGTCTCCTATCGCGTCGACCGACCGGGCAGCGGTCATCGATGGATGCTGGAGGCCGGGTTCTTGCCGCCGGGCGTGCTTGCCGCGGTGGTTCCGGGCGTCGGTCGCGATCACCGCGAGTGGATGGGCAGCTATGACCGGCTCGCCATGGCCGTCAACACCATCGGCACACCCCAGTCCGGACGGGTACGCGAGGACGGGGAGGTCGCCTTCACGGTCGACGGGGCGCAGATGGCGCTCATCCACGAGACCCTCGCATACCTGGTGGATTCGTACCTTCACGCCGGCGCGACGCAGGTCCGGCTTTCCGGCGTCCGCGGGCTCGACGACGCGACGCGCGGCTCGTTCGATGCTTCGTTCCGCGGGCAGCACGCGCGCATCCTCGAGCGCATCCGGCGCATCGCCTCGACGCCCGACCGGCTCTCGCTCGCCTCCGGACACCCGCAGGGCGGCATGCGCATGAACGCGAGCGCGGACCGGGGCGTCGTCGGCGCCGACTTCCGCGTCCACGGGACCGCGAACCTGTGGGTCTCCGACGCCTCGCTCTTCCCCTCGACGATCACCGTGAACCTGCAGTGGACGGTGATGGCGCTCGGCTGGCTCGCCGGCGGCGTGATGGACGCGACGATCCAGCGCGAACGTCGTCGTTGACGAACGGGATCGTTCGGGACGCTCGCTGGATTCGGAGTCGGCCGACGACGCCTTCACGGGCTCGGACTTTGTCTCGGAGTCTGTCTCGGTCTCGGACTCGGACTCGGACTCGGACTCAGCCTCGGTTTCTGTCTCGCACTTTGTCTCGGGTCGGACTCTGGCTCGGACTCGGACTCCGAATCGGTCTCGGTCTCGCGCTCCCAATACTCCTCGGCCGAGTCGACCCACGTGATCCCCGCCGTCACGGGCACCGACCGGACTTGGGTTGCTGTCGCGGCGCGACGAGCCCTGCGCGCGCGTGTCGCTCTCCTCGTGCGCGCTCAGCGGAACAGATCGGGCACCTTGAGATCGTGAATGCTCGGGCCCTCGCCGCTCATTCGGGTCATCGACGCACTCTCGTCGCTGCCCGTCGCTTCTGGCGAATCCCGGTCGTCCCGCCCTCGCCGGGCGAGCACGAGCTCGACGGCCATTGCCTGGACAGGCTCGAGATCGCGCACCGCGCTGAGCCTCCCCTTGCGTGCGCGCAGCCGAATGCTCTGCCCGGCCGGCGTCTCGAAGCTGCACGGCGTCGTCGCACAGACCGTCCCGACGCCGTCCACCTCGATCCTCGCGCCGGACGGCGTCGTCGTCACCGACACGGTCACGGACGGCGGAGGCGACGGGCGAGCCGTTCCCGCGTCGAGCACGACGTTGACGACGTCGGCATCCACGCGTGCGCCCGTGGTCACCGCGTCTGCGCCCGGCCGATCCGACACGGGCGCCGGCTCGTCGCCCGCACCTGGCCGTGGCTGCGCCGGGTCGTCGCCGCGCGCGACGACGTCGTCGAAGCGCGTCGCCGCGGCCGATCCGTCGCCCCGACCGACCAGCCACCACGTGACGATCGCGCCGGCGGCGACGGCCGCGACACCCGCCACGGCGAACCGCCCGGTTCGCCCGCGACCCGGGCGGCGCGCTTGCGGCAGCTCGCCCACGCCCACCTCTTCGGGCACGACGAGGCGCGGGCCACGGACGGGGGGGCGGCCCGGGTCTCCGTGGCCGTGCAACGTGCCTTCGACGCGCACGAAGCCCGTCCCGTCCATCGCTGCGGAAAGCGCCCGCGCGAGGTCCTCCATCGTCGCGAAGCGCTCGTCCGGGTTCTTGGCGAGCGCGCGGTAGATGACCGCTTCGAGCTCGGGCGGGCAGTCGACGTTCGGATTGATCTGCCGGAGCGTCGGCGGAGTTTCGAACATGTGCTGCGTCAGGATTCCCATGAACGAGTCGCCGACGAACGGCACGCGACCCGCGATCATCTCGAAGAGAATCACCCCGAGCGCATAGACGTCCACGCGGTGATCGAGGGGCTTCCCCGCCGCCTGCTCGGGCGACATGTACTCCGGCGTGCCGAAGATCATCCCCGTCTTGGTCAGCTTGCGGCCCGGCGCGCCCTCGGTCTCCAGGTCGCTCATCTTCGCGATGCCGAAGTCGACGATCTTGACGAAGTCGGCTTCGTCGTCGCGATGCACGAGGAAAATGTTCTCGGGCTTCATATCGCGGTGGACGATGCCCTTCTGGTGCGCCGCGCCCAGCGCCCGCGCGCACTGGAGCGCGATCCGCACGGCCCGGCGTGCGGGGAGCGTGCCCTCGCGTGCGAGGACCGAAGCGAGATCCTCTCCCTCGAGGAACTCCATCACGAAGAAGTGCTGGCCCGAGGGCGTCTGACCGAAGTCGCTGATGTCGACGATGTGCGCGTGTCCGATGCGCGAGGCGCTACGCGCCTCCTGGCGGAAGCGCTCGACGACTTCGGGACGACGCGAGTAATCGTCCCGGAGTACCTTGATCGCCACCCGTTTCTCGATGGCGACGTGCAGGGCCTCGTACACGATGCCCATGCCGCCCTCGCCGACGCGACGCACCACGCGATAGCGATCCGCGAGCACGGTCCCGACGAGCGGATCGTCGGGGGTCGCACGCTGCGCGTCGTCGACCTGCGAGGGTGTCGCAAGGCGGGTCGCATCGACGGGGCAGAAGACCTCGCCGCGCTCGTACTGGGCCTTGCAGACTGGGCAAACCTTGATCACACGGCAGCCCCCGGACCCGGGCGCCTGGCCGCCCGCGGGCTCGACTCGACCGATCGCACGCTAGCAGCGGCCGCCGCGGGGGTCAACGATGCGTTCGGGCGCAACGTGGCAATTTCCCTCGTCGAGGCGCTGGGTTGCGCCCCGCGCGTTGCCTCGTCGGCACCGAGCTGATAGGGGCCCCGGTCGTGGGTCGCATCCGGATCCTGGACTCGACGCTCGTCGACCAGATCGCCGCCGGCGAGGTCGTCGAGCGGCCCGCGAGCGTCGTCAAGGAGCTCGTCGAGAACGCGCTGGATGCGGGGGCGGACACGGTCCACGTCGAGATCGAGGGCGGGGGTGTCACGCGCATCCGCGTCGTCGACGACGGCTCGGGCATGAGCCCGCAGGACGCCGCGATGAGCGTGCTGCGACACGCGACGAGCAAGATCGCCACGGTCGACGACCTGCGAGCGATTCACACGTACGGCTTTCGCGGTGAGGCGCTCGCGGCCATCGCCGCCGTCTCGCGGTTCGAGCTGCGCACGCGCGAGCGGGGCGCCGACGCCGCCACGCTCGTGCGCGTCGAGGGGGGCTCGCCCCCGCGCATCGTAGACGCGGCCGGTCCGCCGGGCACCGTCGTCGAGGTCCGGGATCTGTTCTTCAACGTTCCCGCACGCCGCAAGTTCCTGCGGAGCCCGTCGACGGAAGCCGCGCACGCGCACGGCGTCCTCGTCCGTGCGGCGCTCGCACGACCCGGGCTTCGGCTTCGGTGGATCCGGGACGGGCGGGTCGCGCTCGATCTGGAGCCGGCGGCCGACGAAGAGATGCGCGCGCGTGCACTGCTTCCGGGCGAATCGCTGCGCCGGATCGAGGGCCGCCGCGATGGGGTCGAGGTCGTCGCGATGCTCGGGCCGCCCGAGCGCTCGCGTCCCTCGAGCGCGGATCTGCATTTGCTGGTGAACGGCCGTCCCGTACGCGACCGCGCGCTGGCCCGGACCGTTGCGGCCAGCTACGGAAGCGTGATGCCGCCTGGGCGTTTTCCGGTCGGGGTCGTCCACCTGCGAGTGGCGCCCGAACGCGTCGACGTCAACGTCCACCCGCAAAAGGCCGAGGTCCGCTTCGCCGATCCGCGCACCGTCCTCGACGCCGTCGCCGGCGTGCTCGCCCCTGCGCTCGGTGGTCGGCCCGCGGGCGTTCCGAGCGCCGTCGATTCGTGGCGGCCGACGTGGTCGGCGGGATCGTGGCCGCGGCACGGCTCGTGGCGCGATGCAGGCGCGAGACACCAGACGACGGGCGCCGACGACCCACTGGGCCTGGCGGCCGCGCTGCGCGACGCAACCGGCTCGTACGGGAGCGGTTCCGAGCACGTGGCATCCGCTCACGTGGCCGAGGCGCCGACGGAGCTGCCCGCGGCGACGAGCTCGCCCGAGCCGGAGGCGAGGTCCGATCCGTCGCGTCGGAGCCCACCGACCGAACCGACCATGCCGCGGCGCGAACACGGTGCGCCGCACGAGACGGCGCTGCAGCCGCGAGCGGGCTTCGGCTCGTTGCGTCCGGTCGGCGTCGTGCGCGGGACGTTCCTGGTGTGCGAGGGCTCCAACGCCGTGCACTTCATCGACCAGCACGCGGCCGACGAGCGCGTTCGCTATCACCGACTGCGGACCGCGTACGCGCGCCGCGATCCGCAGACGCAGCGCCTGCTGCTGCCGGAACGCGTCGAACTGGCGCCGGTCGAAGCCGATGCGCTCGAGCGCCACGCGGAGGCCATCGCGGCCGTGGGCTTCGACGTGGTGCGCGTCGGTCCCACGACCGCGGCCGTTCACGCGGTTCCCGCTCTGCTCGCCCGTGCCGCGCCCGATCGATTGCTGCACGACCTGCTCGCCGAGCTCGAGCGCACCGGCGAGCGTGCCTTCGGCGATGCGCTCGACCGCGCTCTGGCCACGATGGCCTGTCACGCCGCGATCCGGGCCGGCGATCCGCTCTCGCTCGAGCAGGCGGCCGCGTTGCTTCGAGCGCTGGACGAAGTGCCCGATCACCCGGGCCACTGTCCCCACGGACGGCCCGTCCTGCTCGCGCTACCGTTCTCGGAGATCGAACGGCGGCTTGGCCGCGCCTGAGGATCGTGCACGCGCTGCTCACGCTCGCCGGGCCGACGGCCTCCGGCAAGACCGCGGCGGCCATCGCGCTCGCTCAGGCGCTCGACGGCGAGGTCGTCTGCGCCGACAGCGTGCAAGTGTATCGCGGGTTCGACATCGGCTCCGCCAAGCCGTCGGTCGAGGAACGCCGCGGCGTACCGCACCACCTGCTCGACGTCCTCGACGCGCATCAGACGCTCGACGCGGTGCGCTGGGCGCGGATGGCGGACGACGCGATCGCGTCGGTGATGGCGCGGGGCCGGCTCCCCATCGTCGCTGGCGGCACGCCGCTGTGGCTCCGCGCCCTGTTGCGCGGACTGGTCGAGGCCCCCGCAGCGGATGCGGAGCTTCGGGCACGATTGGAGGCCGAGGCCGGACGGAACGGTCTGGCGGCACTGCACGAACGGCTCCGCCAGCTCGACCCCCCCTCCGCCGCCCGCATCCACCCGCACGACCGCGTGCGCATCGTGCGCGCCCTCGAGATCACGCTGCGGACGGGGCGGCCCGCGAGCGTTCTGCGTGCGGCGCACGCGCTGGGCGCGCGCCGCCACCCCGGCCTGCTGGTCGTGCTCGAGCCCGAGCGCGATGCGCACGAACGCGCCATCGAGGTGCGCGTCGACGCGATGCTACGAGCGGGGCTCCTCGAAGAGACGCGGGCGTTGCTCGCTCGGCACGGAGCCTCGGTACGTCCGCTTCGCGCGGTGGGATACGCGGAGATGGTCATGCACCTCAACGACGGGCTTCCCCTCGAGCAAGCGCGGGCACGCATGCTGCGGCGCACGCGACGCTACGCTCGGCAGCAGCGGCTTTGGTGGCGCAACGAGCCGGGCGTCGACCTACGAACCACGCTCGAGGCCCTGCTGTCGCCCGAGGGACTCGACCGGGTGCGTGCCGCGCTGGGCCGCTGAGCGCACGGATCTGGCCACTTCACGGTGGAGTCGGAGCCAGGGTCCGCGCCCGAGACCGAGTCGGAGACCGAGTCCGAGCCCGAGTCGGAGCCCGATGCTTCAGCCGTCGATCAACGCTCCGATCCGTCGCGGTGGTTCGGGGCACCAGACGCATGCCCCGGGCCCTGGGCCGCGAGCCAGCCGCGCAGCGTGGGGTGCAGCGGCGGCCGGCCGAGCCGCTCGAGGAAGACGCGAGCCAGCCACGGTCGTCCCTCGCCCAGCGCCTCGACGGCCATCTCTTCCAGCCGCTCCGGCGGGCGTGGCTCGAGCGCGAGCCACAGGCCCAACGCGAGCGAAGCGGCGCGGCGATAGTCGGCGGCCACGAGCGCCGAGGCCAGACGGACGAGCACCTGGGGCCGCGTGAGATGTCCGTGGTAGCAGCGTGTCGCGAGCCACGCCGGACTCCGGTCGAGCTCGCCGCGCATGCGGGCCCCGACGTGATCCTTCCACGCGGTGGGGCCACGCACGCACCACGAGACGTCGAGCACGTCGGGTCGCGCGGGCGTCTCGGCGCGCCGCTCGTCGGCGAGGGCCGTCGCATAGAAGAGGGCCGCGTGGGCGATTCGCATCCCCGGAGCGAGGGTGATGGCGCGTTCGTAGGCGGCGATGGCTTCTTCGATCCGCCCCGCGTCGCGCAGCGATTCGCCGCGTTTGAGCCAGGCGTTGACGGCGTTCGGATACACGCTCACGGCATGGCCCCAGAGCCGGTCGTCGCTCGTATAGACCTCGACGTGGATGGCGGTCCGCACGACGAGCGCGACCGCCGCGAGCGCTGCGCCGACGCGCGCGACCGAACGCAAGGCCGACGCCGAAGTCTCGATCCGGTCGAGCAGCCCCCCCGCCGCGAATGCAAGACCGAGCAGCGGCAGGGACAGATAGCGATCGGTCCACAGCCAGTACATCGGAATCACGTTGAGTACGGGCAGCGCGAGCAGCACGAACGCGAGCAGGCCGAACAGGACGGGCCTGGCGCGGCGCCGGTACGCCCAGACGGCCGCGACGAGCATCCCGGCGAGCCCGCCCGCGATGCGCCACGGCCCCAGATCCGCCACATCGTCCGGCAGCGGATAAACCGGCGAGAGCCGCGCCGGCCAGACCGCGTGCGACAGGTGATGGGTGAGCGTCGCGAGCACGAGCGCGACACGCGCGGCGAGCCCACCACCGGCCGGCTCGGGCCGGATCATCTCGTTGACGCGCCAGATGACGACGACGACAACGGCGAGCGCGAGGCCCAGCGCGAGCGCGGGGAGCTGGCGGACGAACGCTCGCCGCCACGGTTCGTCGCGCATCAGGCGGTCGTGCAACAGCATCACCGCCGGTAGCGGCAGCACGGTGGTCTTGGTGAGCGCGCCAAGCAGATAGAACAGTCGCGCGAGCCACGAAGCCCGATCGAACGGAGCGTGGGAGCGCGCATGCGCGCGAAGCGCGAGCGCGACCAACAGCGCGGCGACGATTTCCTTGCGTCCCGTGGGCCATCCGACCGCTTCGACCTGCACTGGGTGCAACGCCCACAGGGCCGTCGCGAGCGTTGCTCCCGCCCATCCGAGCCCGAGCGCACGAACCGCGCCGAGCACGGCGCCGATCGAGACGAGCCACAGCACGAGATTGACCGCGCGCACGACGCGCGGGTCGGGGCCCGCCCACGGCACGTCGAGCCAGTAGGCCATTAGGTGCAGCGGGTGGTAGGCCTGATAGTGGGGCTCGGCCCAGATCGCGACGAGGTTCTCGACGCTCACCTCGCGGATCGGCTCGAAACCGGCGATGAACCGGTCGTCGTCCCAGCTCATGAGCAGCCCGCCGTCGAGCCCGCGCGCGAAGGCCGCGATCGCGGCGAGCGCGACGAGCCCCCATGCCGTCCAGCCCGGATGGCGGTACGCCCACGCGAGCCACGTCGGGCCGGGTCGCGTCGACGGCCGCGCGCCACGCGCCGGCACGCTCACCGAGGTGCTCCGATCATGGCGGCGGTGCCTCGAGCACGACGCGGCGCGCGTCGCAGGCCGTGCCGCCATCCGTGCGCGCCTCCAGCGTCAGCACCGCCGTCACTCCCGCGAAATCGGCGGACCGGTCCTCGTCCCAGTCGAGAACGAGCAGGTCCGGATTGCGGACGAGCGCGTCACCGTCCCGCGTGAACAGCCCAGGGGTCAGGCTCAACGCGGTGCGCGCCTCGCCCACCAACGCGCCATCGTCACCCCGAAGCTCGTAGACGACGTCCATGCGTGGGGGAAGCCCACGCGCGCGGAATCCGACCAGCACGTGCACGCCGCCCTGCGAGCCTCGCACGATCCGCAGCGAGCCGCCCGCACGCGGCAGCGGGCTCCAGCTCGCACCCCCCTGACCCACTTCGACCTCCCCGCTCGCGCTCCCGCACGCGGCATCGCCCGGCGGCACCGGATCCGGCCCACAGCCCCACACCGGCGCGACGAGCCCCACGAGCGGACCTGTTCGCATGAGGAACCGCATCGCCGACACCGTTGTCGAGGCTGACGCGTTCCGAGCCGCGGAGCCAGCGGCCATGGCAATCGGTTGTGTCCGTGTGCGTCGAGGTTCGGGCTCTGTCTCGGACTCGGACTCGGACTCGGTCTCGGGCTCGGACTCCGACTCGGCCTCGGTCTCGGTCTCGGACTCTGACTCTGACGCGGCCTCGGTCTCGGATTCGGCCTCGGGCTTGGACTCGGCCTTGGTCTCGGATTCGGCTTCGGTCTCGGACTCGGTCTCGGTCTCGGACTCCGTCTCCGGGGCCGTCCCCCACTGTCCGAATCGTGCGGCGGATGGGCGCGGTCGATACGGAAATCGCTGCGAAGAGCGCCACCCGTCGTTGACAGGGTGCCTGCTCCGGGGTAACCGCCGCACTTCGATGGAGGTGCCGGCCGGCTCCGATCCGACGTTCCGCGTCGCGGTTGGCTCGTTCGAGGGGCCACTCGACCTGCTGCTGCACCTGGTGCGCCGGCACGAGCTCGACATCCTCGATCTGCCCGTCGCGTTCATCACCGAGCGTTACCTCGAGTACCTCGCGACGATGCGTGAGCTCGATCTGGACGTCGCCTCCGAGTACCTGCTCATGGCCGCGACGCTCGTGCACATCAAGAGCCGTATGCTGCTGCCCGCGCCGCCGCCGGAGCCGAACGACGACGATTCGGCCGAGTCCGACGTGGACCCGCGCGCCGAGCTCGTGCGCCGCCTGCTCGAATATCAGAAGTATCGCGACGCTGCGGCCCGTCTGGGCGATCGGCCCCTCCTCGGTCGCGACGTCTTCCTGCGCGGCGTGCCCGCGGCGGACACGGAGGAGCCGGCACCCCTCGACCCGCCGACGCTGTTCGCGCTGGTCGAGGCCGTCTCGCGCGTGCTGCAGCGAGCGCGGCAGCGCGCCGCCTTCTCGGTCGAGGCGGAGACCGTCAGCCTCCAGCAGCGCATCGCGGACGTGATCGACGTTTTGCGCACGCGGCGGCGCGCCCTCTTCGAGGATCTCTTCGAGCCGGGCCACGGTGTGCGCGCCGTCGTAGTGACCTTTCTCGCCATCCTCGAGCTCGCGCGACGACGCCTCATCTCGATCTATCAGGCAAGCGATGGCGGCTCCATTCACATCGAGGCGCGATTCGAGGCCCATCCGGACGAAGCGTGCTCGGTGCCGCCGACCTACCTCGCGAACGAGACGGGGCAGGCGCCGTGACGGACGTGTCCGAGCGCAAATCGCGACCCCGGCTGCGACGGGTGGACATGCCGCGGCAGTCCGAGCTCGTCTGCGGACCGACGCATCCGCCGCCTGCATCGGCTTCACCGGGTGATGGCCTCCGCCCCTCGGATCGGTTCGAGACGGATTGCGCTCCGGCCGGCGCCGACCGCGACGGGGCGGCGGACGCCGACCCCCGCCGACTGCATCGCGCCATCGAGAGCCTCGTCTTCGTTTCCGACCGACCGCTGTCGAGCAAGGAGCTCGCCCGCCTGACGCGGAGCCGACGCGCGGACGTCGAGCGCGTGCTCGCCGAGCTGTGCGAGGAGACGCGTGAGCGAGGCGTGCAGCTCGTCGAGGTCGCAGGCGGGTGGCAGTTCCGCTCGGACCCGTCGTCCGCGCCCTACGTACGCGAGCTGCTCGCGCGCCCGCCGGTGCGGCTGACGCGTGCGCAACTGGAGACTCTGGCCATCGTCGCCTATCGGCAGCCGATCACCCGGCCTGAGATCGAAGAGATCCGCGGCGTCGACTCCTCGAGCGCCATCGGCTTTTTGCTCGAGCGCGGACTGCTACGCGTGCTCGGGCGCAAGGAAGAGCCCGGCAGGCCGCTGCTCTACGGAACCACGCAGGCGTTCCTCGAGACGTTCGGTTTGAACGCGCTGTCCGACCTGCCCACCCTGCGCGAATTCGCCGAGCTCACCGAGGAGAACCGCGAGCTGTTCGCGCGACGTGCGACCGAGTCGCTCGACCTGCGCGCCGCAGCGGGCTCAGACTCGGACTCCGACTCGGGCTCGGACTCGGGCTCGGACTCGGACTCGGGCTCCGGCTCGGACGCGGTCGCCGGTTCGGACTCGGACTCCGACTCGGACTCGGACTCCGACTCCCTCTCGGACTCGGGCTCGGGCTCGGACTCGGGCTCCGGCTCGGACGCGGTCGCCGGTTCGGACTCGGACTCCGACTCGGGCTCGGACTCGGACTCGGACTCCGACTCGGTCTCGGCCTCCGCCTCGGTTTCGGACTCGCGGTAGGCCTCGGCCTCGGTGTCGAACTCGCACTCGAGCTCGGGCTTCGAGTCCGCTTCGGGCTACGGTGTCCCTGCGCAACCGCGCACGTCCGGCACGTAGCGGCTGAACGATTCGCGGTGACACCGCCGCGGCGCGGAGCTAGCGTGGCGCCCCGTGCCGCTCGAAGTTCAGTCGGTTGGCCGCACGGTCGGACCGAGGCCGTACGAGCCGCGCTGGCAGGACGTGGTGCTCTACGCCCTCGGCGTCGGTGCCCGGCGCGACGAGCTCGAGTTCCTCTACGAAAAGCACGGACCCAAGATCCTGCCGACGTTCGCGGTGGTACCCGCCTATCCCGTTGTCGAGGAGCTGTTCGGCCTCGTCGGTGGCAACCCGCTCGGGCTGGTGCACGGGGGCCAGAGCGTTCGCGTGCATCGCCTCGCACGCCCGCAAGGTCGTTGGCTGACGACCGGCCGGGTCGAGGGGGTCTACGACCTGCGGCGGCTCGCCACGGCGGTGCTGTCTACGCGCACGGAAGACGACACCGGCACGCTTCTGTTCGAGACGACCTGGACGCTCGTCTACCGTTTCGACGGCGGCTTCGGCGGCCCACCACCGCCCAGGCGCACGCGGCTGCTGCCCCCGGACCGTTCGCCCCGCTGGCGCCGCATCGAGCGTACGGTCGAGGAGCAGGCCCTGCTGTACCGTCTCTCGGGCGATCTCAATCCGCTGCACGCCGATCCCGAAGTCGCGCGGGCAGCCGGATTCGAGGCCCCCATCCTGCATGGGCTGTGCACGTTTGGATTCGTCGGGCGCGCCGTGCTGCGTGCCGCGTGCGACGGCGATCCCGAGCGGTTGGTCGCGCTGCACGCCGACTTCAGCCGGCCCGTGGTGCCGGGGCAGACGCTCGTCGTCGAAGGCTGGGATCCGGACGATGGCCGAATCGCGTTGCGCGTGAGCGTCGAGGAGCGCCCGCAAGAGCCCGTCCTCACGAACGTCTGGGCCGAGGTTCGCTGACGATTCGGCCTCGGACTCGAGCTCGGTCTCGGGCTCGGGCTCGGCGTCGGACACGGACTTGGCCTCGGGCCGAGATCGGTGGAGGATTCCGTGCCGCGGGCCGCTGGATGCCCATGACCGACCCGTCGTGATAGAGCGCGGCCGCGATGACCACGACGCACCGTTTCGACACGCTGGCCGTGCACGCCGGCTACGAGCCCGATCCGGCGACCGGGGCCGTCATGCCTCCCATCCATCTGGCCACGACGTTCGCGCAGCAGGGACCGGGCGTGCATCGCGGGTTCGAGTACGCGCGCACGGACAATCCGACGCGGAGGTTGCTCGAGCGCTGTCTCGCCGACCTGGAGGGAGCGCGGTTCGGTCTGTGTTTCTCCTCGGGATGCGCGGCCCTGGCCACGGTGCTGCACACGCTCGGTCCCGGCGACCACGTCGTCTGCGGCGACGACGTGTACGGCGGCACGCACCGGCTGCTGCGGCGCGTGATGGAGCCCCTGGGCGTGGGTGCCGACTTCGTCGATCTGACCGAGCCGCGCCGGTTGCGGGAGGCGATGACGCCACGCACGAAGATGGTCTGGATCGAGTCACCGACCAATCCGCTCCTCAAGGTGCTCGACATCGCCGCGCTGGCCGAGATCGCCCACGCCGCGGGCGCGCGCCTCGGCGTCGACAACACGTTCGCGACGCCCGCCCTTCAGCGCCCGCTCGAGCTCGGCGCCGATCTCGTGCTGCACTCGACCACCAAGTACCTCAACGGCCACTCGGACGTCGTGGGGGGCTTCGTCGCGACGAACGACGAGGCGCTCGCCGAGCGGCTGCGCTTCCTTCAGAACGCGATCGGAGCCGTTCCCTCGCCCTTCGACTGCTTCCTCGTCCTGCGCGGCGTGCGCACCCTCCCCGTGCGCATGCGCCGGCACTGCGAGTCGGCGACCCAGCTTGCCCTGTGGCTCGCCGCGCATCCCGCGGTCGAACGAGTCCACTATCCCGGTCTGCCCTCGCATCCGGGCCACGCGCTCGCCTGCCGTCAGATGCGCGCTCCCGGGGGCATGATCTCGTTCGTGGTGCGCGGTGGACTGCCGGCGGCGCGCGCGCTGCTCGAATCGACACGTCTGTTCACGTGTGCCGAGAGCCTCGGCGGCGTCGAATCGCTGATCGAGTCACCGCCGCTGATGACCCACGGTTCGATCCCGGCCGCCGAGCGCGAGCGCGTGGGCATCGTCGACGGCCTGGTGCGCGTCTCGGTCGGCCTGGAGGACGTCGACGACCTGCGCGACGATCTGGCGCACGCGCTCGAGGTGACTTCGCGCGGCGCGCGCTGACGTCACGAGCCGTTCCTGCCCCGTCACGGAGCGTCCGAGCGCAGCCGCCGGGCGAGTTCCTCCAGCCGCTCGTTGGCGTCCTCGTGGCGACCATCGAGGTGCGCCTCGAGCGCCGCCGTCGCCAGCGCGTCGAGGGACGCGGCGTCGGGCCGGCTCGCCCGCGCGCGATCGAGCAGCGCCCCGATGCGACGGAGCTTGCGCGAGACGAACGCGGCGTCGACGCGCAACCGTGCAACGCGCGCCTCGAGCTCCGCGAGCAGCCGCCCGGACCGTTCGACGTCGCCCTGGCCGATCGCGGCTTCGACGTCGTTCATGAGCCGGCGATCGCCGTCGTCGAGATCGAGCGGCTCGATGCGCCGCCGCCTCAGTCCTTCCCGCACCTCGTGCAGCCGTCGGCTCAGCTCGCGAACGTGCGGCTCGCGGTCCGCTCCTTCGGTTTCGGTGACGGTGTCGGGTTCCGGAGCCGGTGCCGGCGTCTGCGTCGTCCGCCCGCTTCGCTCCTCGTCCCTCGCGCTCCCTCGCGTGCCTCGAGCGGGTTGGACGACCAGGCGAAGGCCCTTGCCCGGTCGAGCCGATGCCGCTCCCGCTTCGAGCCTCGGTCCATCGGATCGCTGCGTCGCTTCGGACGGTCTGGAGAGCTGGGTGGGCGCCGACGTCGCGTGCACCGCGGTGGGCCCCCGCCCTCTCTCCGTCGACGGCGCGGGGACGGGCGTGTTCGGTTCTTGCGTCGTCGAAGCGATCGGAGGCGACGCTTGCACCGATGGGGCCGCGTTGCCCACGGCGACGCGCCGCTGCAGCCACCATGCGACCGGCAGCAACACGCCGGCGAGCGCCACGCCCACGCTCAACCGCCACGTCCATCGCCGCCTCGCGGGACCGCTTCGGGCCTGCTCCACGTGCATCGGTGCCTTCCCGCTGCCCTCCGCGGGCAAGGGAAACGCCGCCGCGGCGAGTCGCGCGAGCGTTTCGCGTGCCGGTCCCAGTCGCTCCTGGAGCCGGTCGAGCGCC
The DNA here is from genome assembly GCA_025054695.1 of Myxococcota bacterium. Lineage (GTDB taxonomy): Bacteria > Myxococcota_A > Polyangia > Polyangiales > JANWZI01 > JANWZI01. The sequence continues at coordinate 53,463 of JANWZI010000002.1, forward strand.
TCGCGCATCGCGCGCGCGGTCGGCCATCGCTCCTCGGGAAAGCGCCGCAGCGCGCGCTCGAGCACCGGATCGAGCACGGCCGCCTCGGGGACGAGCGCGCCCGCCGGACGCCACGGCGGATCCTCGGCCAGACGCAGCAGGGCCGGCTCGTCGTCGGCCTGCAGCCAGCGCGCGCCGGTCGCCAGCTCCCAGAGCACCGCGCCGAGCGCGTACAGATCGGTGCGCGCATCGAGCGCCGAGCCGGTGGCCTGTTCCGGAGAAATGTAAGCAAGCTTACCTTTCACGACGCCCGTTCGCGTGCGTCCCGGCCTGCGCGCCGATCGCGCGATGCCGAAGTCGCCGAGCACGATGCGCCCTTCCCGCGAGACGAGCACGTTGTCGGGCGAGACGTCGCGATGCACGACCTCGAGCCGCGTCCCGTCCGCGGCGCGTGCTTCGTGGACGTGCTCGAGCGCGCCGAGCAGCGCGCGGCCGATCTCGACCACCACGGGCACCGGCAGCCTTCCGCCTGCGTGGGCGCAGAGCGCGGCCAGCGTGCCCCCCTGCACCCGTTCGAGCGCCATCCAGGGCTGGCCCTGCTCCTCGCCGTGCTCGAGCACGCGCACGAGTCCCTCGCCCCGCAGCACGCTCCCGAGCTCGGCCTCGTGGCGCCAGGCGATCGCGACCTCGGGATCAGCACGCAGATGCGGCAGCAGCACCTTGACGACCGCCGGCGCGAGCCGGCCCTCCTCGTCGTCGGCCTCGAACACCTCGGCCATCCCGCCGACCGCGATGCGCCGTCCCAGTCGCCAGCGGCCGACCCGCGCCCCCTCGGCGAGCTCACGCCGGACCGAGTCCATGCTTGTGCATCAGCCGGTAGCACGTCTGCCGGGACAGGCCCGCGACGCGTGCCGCTTCCGTGATGTTGCCGCCGTGGGCGTGGAGCAGCCGCTCCAGATAGGCGCGCTCGAAGCGTTCGATCCAGCGCTCCTTGGCCTCGTGATACGGCAGCGAGACGTCCGGCATGGCCCCGGCGTCCGCAACGCCCGAGCGCGGCTGCCGATCACCCGCACGCAGTTCGGCTGTCGCTACCTCGGGCAGCACGAGCCAGCGCTCGACGAAGTTGCGCAGCTCACGGACGTTGCCCGGCCAATCGTGCGCCTCGAGCACGCGCAGCACATCGGGGGGCAGTTCCGGGGCCCGCTCCCCGGCGGCCCGCACCGCGAAGTGGCGTGCGAGGCGCGCGATCTCCTCGCGGCGCTCGCGCAGCGGCGGCAGACGCACCGTGACCACCGCGAGCCGGAAGTAGAGGTCCTGTCGGAACCGCCCCGCGCGCACTTCCTCTTCGAGGTTGCGGTTCGTGGACGCGACGACGCGCACGTCGACGGGCCGCTCGGCCACCTCCCCGAGCCGCACAACACAACGCTGCTCCAGGACGCGCAACAGCTTCGGCTGCAATTCGATGGGCAACTCGCCGATCTCGTCGAGCACGAGCGTGCCGCCGTGCGCCGCCTCGAAGCATCCGGCGCGCGCCTCGGTGGCTCCCGTGAACGCGCCCCGCGCGTGCCCGAAGAGCTGACTTTCGACGAGCGTCGGGCTCGCGGCCCCCGCGTCGAAGACGACGAACGGCCCCTCGCGGCGCGCCGAACGCTCGTGCAACGCGCGCGCGGCCAGTTCCTTGCCCGTGCCCGACTCGCCGAGCAGCAGCACCGTCGCATCCGAGCGCGCGGCCGCCTCGAGCATCGCGAACACGGCGCGCATTGCGGGAGAGTGCCCGAGCAGCCCCCCGAAGTTGGTGGCCCGCGACAGCGCGAGCGTGCGCTCTTCGCCGGTCTGCTCGACGCGCAGCACGCTCTGCCCGACGCGAATCGAAGCGGGCTGACGCAGATGCACCACGCCGACGCGCAGCTCCTCGACGTACGTGCCGTTCGTGCTGCCCAGGTCGCGCACGCACAATCCCTGCTCGTCGACCACGAGCTGCACGTGTCGCGACGAGACCGCCGGGTCGGACAGGACGAGGTCGCAGCAAGCGTCCGCGCCCACCGTGAGCGGTACCGGCCCCACCTCCACCGCGCGGCCTGCATCGGGACCTTCGACGACCGTCAGCCGGGCCGGTCGCACGAGCCAGGACGACTGGCCTCGGACGTCGGTGAGGATGCGCGTCCCCGGCCCCGCGGTGCGCGGACCGCTCATGCGTACATCCTACCGCGCCGAGCCCGACGCGCATGAACGCCGCGTTCGCCGCGGGCAACGCACGATACGAAGCGCATGCGCGCGCTCGCACGCCTCGTCGCAGTCGTCGTGGGTTGCACGGTCGCTTCGGCCATGCGCGTGCAGGCGCAACCCCCCACGCCCCCTCCGACGGTGGCGGACGACGCCCGGCAAGTTGCGTACTGGACGCGCCGTGCGGAAAGCGCCGCGCGCGCCGCGATGAGCCGTCTCGACGAGGCTCGGACCGCTCGCCGTCCGAGCGCCTCGCGATGCCTCGACGAGGCGATCAGCCGCCTGCACGCCCTGCTCCGCCGGCTCGAGGCACTGCGTGAGCGGCACGCGCAGGCCGTCGCCCAGGGCGACGAGGCGCAACGGCGTCGGCTCTTCGAGGCAATGCGGTTGGCGAGCCTCGATCTCGGACGCCTCGAGTGGCACGCGCACCGCTGCACGGACAGCGTGCCCCGAGGCGCCGGCCCGACGCGGGTCGAGGTCGTGGTCGATGGGTACGCGCCCAACGCGGCAGCCGGCGAGGACACCGACCGATTCGGGGCGAGCGAATCTCCCGACGACCGCTTCTGATCCGCGCCCGGTCGGTCGATCGACCGGCGTGATGGGCTCGCGCGACCGACCTCGAGCCGCCACGCGGTTTCGTCTCCGTTGCCGCCGCAACACCGTCGACGCAAGGGGCGAGAGCGAGGCTGCGCGGATCGCGAGGGGATCGAGGACGAAAAATGGACCGTGCACGCTGCGTGTGCGAGGCATCTCGGCGTGCTCCGACGCGCCGGTCGGGTTCTGGTCGCGTGCTGGCTCGCGGCGCCGGGGTGCGCGCCTGCGCCGACGGAGCGTTCGACCGGGGAGCTGGCGTTTCGGGGCCCGAACGCGGGCAGGGCCGCCGCGCCCGCGCGCGACCGAAGGGCGCCGACCGCGAATCGACCGGAACCTCCGCCGGGCGCGGCGCTGCCCACGAGCTCGGCCAGTACGGGGATCCCGAGCGCGGGCGAGGTCCCGGTGGCGGTCGACGGCGCGCGTGCATCCCAGCCAGCTGCCGTCCCCCCGCCCCCCTCGGAGACGGAACGGCGCGACGACGGCTTCGAGGCGGCGTTCCCGCTGCATGGCGTCGTGACGCATTTTCTCGCGCAGGTCTTCGGCGAGCCGGCCGCAGGCGCCCGCGTCGTCGGTTACATGCGGCGGGGCACGCAGTATCGCGCCAGTTTGCCGCGCGGTCGCAACGGATGCCCCGGAGGCTGGCACGAGGTGCCCGGGGGCGGCTTCGTCTGTCATGGATCGGGCCACCTCGTCGGCCCCGTTCCGCAGACGTTCGAGCCGTCTCCGGTTCCGCCCGCGCTCGACGATGCGCTTCCCTACGCGTACGCGTACACGGCGCGTGACGGCGTGCCGCAATACTGGCAACTTCCCACGTCCGCGGACGAACACCAGGTGGCGGCGGTGCTCGCGAGCTGGCCGCAGGTCCCTTCGAGCTCGGGCGTCCCGCCCGACGCGGGCGCCCCCGCAGCCCCGACGAGCGAGAACGAGAGCACTTCACGCGCCGACGCCGTCGAGGCCCCGCTGCCCCCCGGCAGTCGTCCGGAACCCTCCCAGCCACACGTGCCTGCCGCGACGGACGCCGGCGTGCCTGCGCTTCCAGCCATCCTGCGCACGCGGATGCTCCGGGGCTTCTACGTCAGCGTCGACGGCCTCGAGGAAACCGTCGAGGGCCGCCGCTTCGTGCGCACCGTGCGCGGGGCCTACGTGCGCGAATCGGACCTGCTGCCGAACCGACCCCCCTCGAGTCGGGGCGTACGACTCGGCGGCAGCTGGCAACTGCCGATCGCGATCGTCTATCGCACCGGCGCGCGCCGCTACGCGCGCGATCCGGCCCACGGTCGCCTCATCGACCAGGGAACCATCGAGCGACACACCGCGCTGCGCGTCGCGGACGAGCGCCTCGTCGTCGGCGATCGCGTCTACGTCGCCTCGCCCGAGGGGATCCTGGTGCGCGATGGGGTCGTGCGCCTGATCCGACGCATCGGGCGACCGCCCGGTGTGCCTGCGACCGCTCGCTGGATCCACGTGGACCTCTCGGACCAGAGTCTCGTCGCCTACGAAGGCGACGAGCCCGTCTTCGCCACGCTCGTCTCCAGCGGCAAGGAGGGCTACGCGACCCCCGTCGGGCTGTTTCGAATCCAGTCGAAACACGTCTCGACGACGATGGACGACGAGGCCGCCCCCGACGGCGCCTATTCCATCGAGGACGTGCCCTGGACGATGTACTTCCACGGCAACTACGCGCTGCACGGCGCGTTCTGGCACTACACGTTCGGCCGCACCCGTAGCCACGGCTGCGTCAACCTCTCGCCTGCCGACGCCCGCTGGCTGTTCGCCTGGTCCGAGCCCGCCCTGCCGCCTGGCTGGCACGGCGTGTTCGCCGACCGTCGACGCCCGGGCAGCTTCGTCTACGTGACCGAGTAGGGTGTCGCGCGCACGGGCGAGGTGTGCGCCGCGTCCTATTCCGAGCGGACGCCGGGACCGTGACCGAGCCCGAGTTCGAGCTCCAGTCCGAGCGCGAGTCCCAGTTCGAGCCCGAATTCATCGATGTCGGGCGATGTTCTGCGTTCCACGGAGCTACGGCAGCCACGTCGCCTTGACGCATCGCGTCGGGCCGCCTACGAGCGGCGAAAAGTGGCCGTCGCGCGGCCCAGGCTCGCCACGCGCCCCTGCCCCGCGTGCGGCAGTGCCGTCGATCCCCTGCGGGCGCCCGTCGCGATCGCCCTTGCCGACGGCATCCGTCTGCTCTGCAGCGAGCGCTGTCGGCGCGACTTCATTCTCGGCGTCCGCGCTCACCGCGTGGAGCAGGCGGCGCCGATGCCCGCGACGACGTCCCCGGCGCCCGCGAGCCTGCTCGGGCCGCGTGCGCTGCTGCGACGACTGACGCCGCGCGCCTCGGCGGCGGTTCGCCAGCCCCAGGGGCTCGTCCGTGGACGTCCGTCCGAGCTCACTCCTTCGACGTTTCCCACGCCCCCGCTTGCGCTCGCTCTTTCCGGCCTCTTCGTGGGCTCGTTGCCTGGTCCCGGCGTGCTGGCCTGGCTCGCGTGGATCTGCGCGGTGACGACGGTGTTGCCCTCGTTGTTCGCCGCGGCGCGCTCGTCGCGTCGAGACGGTCGCAGCTCGCGTCTGGCCGCGCCGATCGGTGCCGCGCTCGTCTGTCTGGGGGCGATACCGGTCGACCCGAGCGCTCCGCGGGGGCTCGCGGCCCTCGCCGCGCTCGCCGCTGCGTCGGTTCCTCTGCGAGCGTGGCTGGAGACGCGCAGTCAGCTGCCGCTTCGCCTGGCACTCGGCCGGTTCGAGCAAGGGCTGCCCACGGTCGCACGTCGCGCAGCCGATGGAAACGAGGCCGTGCCGACGACCGAGGTCGGCCGGTTGCGCACAGGTGACGAGATCGTCGTGCGTGAAGGCGAGACGGTGCCCGCCGACGGGATTGTGCTGGACGGTGAGGCACGCGTCGTGCCGTGGCCGGACGCGAGTGGCTCGCTGAACCGACGCCCGGGCGATCCGATGGTCGCGGGCGCTCGGCTCGTCGATGGATGGGTGCGACTGCTGGTCTCGCGCACGGCGGAGTCTCGCGCGCTCGCGCTGCGAACGCGCCTCGAGGCCGAGATGCGACGGGGAGAGCCTGGTGGCATGGGGCGCCTGTTGACGCGCGTGTCGGTCCTCTTCGGGGCGGTGGGGACGACCGTCTGCGCCATCGCCGCGTCCTGGCACGTCGGCCTGGACGGTGGCCTGCTGACCGCCGGAGCGCTCACGCTCTCGCTTCCCTGGCGCGCGCTACGTGCGGCGAGCGACGGTCCGCGCACCGCGGCCTTCGCCGGGGGCGCGCGTCGCGGGATCTTGTTCGGCACCGCGCAGGTTCTGGACCTCGCCGGCCGCACGGCAACCGTGGTCCTCTCGGCGCGTGGCGCCATCACCGACGGCGAACCGCACGTCGTGGACGTCGTTCCGGTGGGCGACGAAGACGCGGCTCGAATCGTGGCGATTGCGGCGGGGGCCGAGGCGGCTGCGGAAGCCCACCCCATCGGTCGAGCCATTCGCCGATACGCGAGCCGTCTGCGATGCACGCCCGTGGAAATGCGGCGATCGGTCGCGCTCCCCGGTCGCGGGGTGGTGGCGTGGACCGCCTCGGGAGAGCCCGTCCTCGTCGGCAATCGGCGCCTGCTCCTCGACGAGGGCGTCGCGGTCGCGCGTGCCGAAGACGCGGCCACGCAGGCGGAACGACGGGGCCACCCCTACGTGTTCGTCGCGGTCGGCGGGCGCGTGCGGGCCGTCATCGTGCTCGAAGAGTCCACGCGCCCGGGGGGGCGTGCCGCGGTGCAACGTCTCAACGACATGCGCCTCGAGGTCGTGATGCTGTCAGGGGATCATCGAGCGACGGCCGAGTCGCTGGCACGCGCGCTCGACGTTTCTCATGTGCGCGCGGAGGTCGTGCCCGAGGAGCGTGCTGCCGAGATTCGGCGACTGCGGGAGGCCGGTGCCGTCGTGGCATGCATCGGTCGCCCCGGCTCGGACGACGCGATGCTCGACGCGGCCGACGTTCCGGTCGCGCTGGGCATGGCCGGGGCACAGGGAACCGAGCGTGCGATTGCGCTCGTCTCCGACGACCTGCGGGATGCGGTCGCGGCCCTTTGGATCGCACGCGCGACGCGCCTCGAGGTGCTACGCGGGATCGGCGTGTCGTGCGGCGCGACCGCGCTCGCCTTCGCGCTCCTCGCCGCGGGGGCGTGGTCGGTGCCCCTGGCCGCCGTCGCCGGCCTGGCCGCCGACGGGTACGTTCTGCCGACCGGGGCGCGCTTGCTGGAGCGAATCGAGCGGCGCTGGCCGGCCAGGAGCTGAACGCGATGGGCGCACAACCGACGTGGGGAGGACGTTTCGCCGAGGAGCCGGACGCCCGGGCCGCGCGTTTCACCGCGAGCGTCGACGTCGACCGACGTCTCGGCCCGCAGGACGTCGCCGGCTCGATCGCGCACGTGCGCATGCTGGCGGCGCGCGGCATCCTGCCATCCGACGAGGCTTCCGTCCTGGTGGCGGCGCTCGAGCGAATTGCGCGAGAGATCGAGGAAGGCCGCTTTGCGTGGGATCCGTCGCGCGAGGACGTGCACATGAACGTCGAGGCGCGTCTGGCGCAGCTCGTCGGTTCCGACCTCGCGGGCAAGCTGCACACCGCGCGCAGCCGCAACGATCAGGTGGCCACCGATCTGCGCCTGTGGACCCGCGAGGCGTGCGCGGGCACCGCGCGCCGCATCGACGCGCTGCTGTCCGTGCTGCACGCGCGGGCGACGGAAACGGTCGACATACTGCTGCCCGGGTACACGCATCTGCAGCGGGCGCAGCCCGTCCGCCTCGCCCACCATCTGCTGGCGTGGGCCGAGATGCTCGAGCGCGATCGGGGGCGCCTGCGCGACGCCGCACGGCGCATGAACGAGTGCCCGCTCGGCTCCGGCGCGCTCGCCGGTACCGGCTTTCCGCTCGACCGCGACGCGACGGCGCAAGCGCTCGGCTTCGACCGACCCACGGCCAACAGCCTGGACGCGGTGGCCGACCGCGATTTTGCCGTCGAGGCGGTCGCCGCGCTCGCCTGCCTCGCGGTGCACCTGTCACGCGTCGCCGAGGAGCTCGTGCTGTGGAGCAGCCGCGAGTTCGGCTTCCTCCGCCTCGCGGACGCGTGGTGCACCGGCTCGTCGATGATGCCGCAGAAGCGCAACCCCGACGTGGCCGAGCTGGTGCGCGGCAAGTGCGGTCGCGTCGTGGGCGACCTCGTCGCGCTGCTCGTCCTGCTCAAGGGTCTGCCGCTCGCTTACAACCGCGACCTGCAGGAGGACAAGCCGCCGCTGTTCGACGCCTTCGACACCGTCGATGCGTGCCTCGAGGTCCTCGCCGGCGCGATGGAGACCGCCCACTTCGACGCCGAACGCATGCATGCCGCTCTGGCCGAGGGCCACCTCGAGGCGACCGATCTGGCCGACTGGCTCGCAGGTCGCGGCGTTCCCTTCCGACAGGCGCACCACGTGGTCGGACGCCTGGTCGCGCGCGCCGAGGCCGAGGGCCGCCGCCTGGCCGAGCTGCCACTCGAGACCCTGCGTGCCGAGCACCCTGCGTTCGACGCGACCGTGTACGACGCGCTTCGCCCCGAGGCGCTCGTCGAGCGTCGCGATGGCTTCGGTGGACCGTCGCGGCGCCGCGTGCTCGAGGCCCTGGACGCCCTGGGCCGTCGCCTGGCGAGCCGCGATTGGCCATGACCGCGGGGTTCGAGAACCGCGAGGGGCGGTGGTGGTGCGAGCGCGTCTCGCTCGTCGAGCTGGCCGCCGCGGTCGGGACCCCCGCGTACGTCTACTCGGCGGGCGCTCTGGATGCAGCGCTGCGGTCCGTACGCGAGGCGTTGGCGTGGACGCCGCACCTGGTCGCGTACGCCGTCAAGGCATCGAGCAATGCCGCGATCATCGCTCGGCTGGGCCGTGCCGGCGCCGGCGCGGACGTCGTCTCGGGTGGCGAGCTCGAACGCGTCCTGCGCGCGGGCATCCCGCCCGAGCGCGTCGTCTTCAGCGGCGTCGGCAAGCGGGACGACGAGATCGAAGCGGCCCTGCGCGCGGGCATCCGGTCCCTTCACGTCGAGAGCCCCCCGGAGCTCGAGGTCGTCGAGGCCATCGCGCGGCGGCTCGGCGTGGCCGCCCGCATCGGCCTGCGCGTCAATCCGGACGTCGACCCCGGCACGCACCCCTACGTCGCGACGGGCGTGGGCGAGAGCAAGTTCGGCCTGTCGTTCGACGAGGCGCGAGCGCTGCTACCCCGGGTCATGGCGAGTCCGTGGCTGCGGCTGCACGTCGTCGCATGTCACGTCGGCTCGCAGATCCCGTCGGCGACGGTGCTCCGCGAATCGGTCGCCCGTACGGCCGCCTTCGGACGGCAATGCCGCGAGGCAGGTGCGCCGCTGCGTTCGCTCGACGCAGGCGGTGGCTGGCCCGTGGACTATGGCGACGGGGGAGCGCGATGGCCCAATGCGCATGAGCTCGGCGAGGCCATCCGGCTGGGGCTGCAGGACGGGGGCCTCGATGCCTCGACGATCGACGTCATCGTCGAGCCGGGGCGTTATCTGGTGGGGCCCGCCGGCGCGCTGCTCACGCGCGTGCTCTACGTGCGTCGCCGGGCCGAGCGAACCTTCGTCGTCGTCGACGCGGCCATGAACGACCTGTTGCGGCCCGCGCTGTACGGCGCCCACCACCGGATCGTGCCGGTCGTGGAGAGGACCGGAGCGCCGCCGCTCCGTCTCGACGTGGTCGGCCCCGTGTGCGAGTCGGGGGATTTCCTCGCGCGCGACCGCACGATGCCCCTGCCCGAACGCGGCGACTTGCTCCTCGTGCTGACGGCGGGGGCCTACGGGATGAGCATGGCCAGTCAGTACAACAGCCGCCCTCGCGCTCCCGAAATCCTCGTCGAGGGCGACGCGTGGTGCGTCGTTCGCGACCGCGAGTCGCTCGAGGATCTGATCGCCGCAGAACGCAGAGCCGGAGCGATGGCTTGACGCCCTCGCCCCGGCTCCGACGAACGCGCCTCGACGTCTTGGCCGGCTCAGCCCACCGCTTCGTCGGGCAACTGCAAGAGGCGGTCATTGGCCCGCCGGCGCCAGTCGTGGAAGAGGACCGCGGTCAGCAACACGACCGCCACGCCGAAGAACGTTCCGAACGGCCCGATCGCCTCGAACGTCACGGCGATCAGGTTCTCGAGCAGCACCGAGCCGCCGAGGACTGCGAGCCAGCTCAGCACAGTGGTCGTGAGCGCGACGAAGAGGCCGACGCGGAAGATGGCCAGCGCGCCGATTGCGGCGACGACGCTGGGGGCGATGAGCACCACGGCGGGAGACGCGTCGAGCACCCGCGTCACGAAAAGGCACGCGCTCACCGGAATGGCGTGTCCGATGGCGCGCAGCCACGTCGCACGGCGCGGGTCGTCGGTGAACATATAGACGAAATGCCTTGCGACGGCGGCCTGCAGCAACGTGGAGAGGAGCAGGGCGACGACCAAGGCAATGGTGGCTTCTGCGAGCGAAACGACGGTGGACATGGTCACGACCTCCGGGTTGACGCACCGGGTATCGGGCGAACCCGCGGCCGATTGCGTACCCCGTGTGTCCCGAGACGCGCGCCGAACGGGCCGACGGCTCACGCGGCCGATGGCGCCGGGCGTCGTGCTCGATTCGGGGCAGTGGCTTGGGTACCCGAATCGGGGGCCGTGCCTAAGCCCGTGTCGGAGTCCGTGTCCGAGTCCGACTTCGAGCCCGAGTCTGAGCCCGAGCCCGAGTCTGAGCCCGAGTCCGAGACCGAGTCGGTGTCCGAGTCCGAGCCCGAGCCCGAGCCCGAGTCCGAGACCGAGTCGGTGTCCGAGCCCGAGTCCGAGTCCGAGTCGGAGCCCGTGCCCGAGTCCGACGGACCGCCGTCGACGGACGGTCCGTGTGGCCGGTGGGCGCGACACGAAACGACCGGCAGTCGCGGATAGCGGGCGAGGCGCGGATCGTGGCGCGAGGCTCCGCACAGCCAGAACGTCGAGCCTCGCGCCGATCGAATGCGGCGCGCGTATGCGCACGTTCCACACAGGCCTGGGTCGATCGCGGCGCTCACCGACTCGAGCCGCGCCGAAAACAGGGCCACGTCGCCACGTGCGCCGGCGTGCACGAACCGTGATGAGCGCGCCCGATGGTTCCCGTGGGGGGTTCGAGCCCGAGGCCGACTCGGAGCCCGAGTCCGAGGTCGTGCCCGAGGCAGAGGCCGCGTCCGAGCCCGACTCCGAGTCGCAGAGCGGGCTCGAGCCCGTTCGAGGTCGGCTGGCGGGCTCCGCTGCGCGTCTGCGTCGCATCGGGATCCACGCTGGCCATGTAGCCGACGCTTCGTCTTCTTTCCCGCCGTCCCTACCGCGGCACCCTGCGGGACACCCCGCGACGGGTCGCGGGACGTGGCGGACGCTGCAGGAGTCGAACCTGCGACCTTCGGCTCCGGAGGCCGACGCTCTATCCAGCTGAGCTAAGCGTCCGGTGGAGGCCTTCTCGTAACGCACGCGCCCGTCGGACGCAACGACTCCGGGGGCACGGGTTGACAGCGCGCGTCCCGTCCTGCTACGCGCCCCTCGTCCGCGACTGAATCGCCATTCAGGAGGATCCATGTCCGACATCCGCGACAGCTTCGAGAAGGACATCCAGGGACGCATCGCCGCCAACCCGGATGCCGCCCGCACGGTCGGTGCGATTTACCTGTTCCGAATCACGGGCGACGACGGCGGCACCTGGACGGTCAACCTCAAGGATGACGTCGGCGTCAAGGCGGGTGACCAAGGCAACGCCGAATGCACGCTCGAGATGGCGGCCGAGGACTGGCGGACCATCCGAACGACCCCGTCGGCCGCGATGCAGCTCTACTTCCAAGGCAAGCTGCGCGTCAGCGGCAACGTGATGCTCGCGACCAAGCTGCAGCAGATCCTCAACCCGTCCTGACCGTGCGCGAGCGGCCGCTCTCGGGCCTGCGCGTCGTCGACCTGTCGCGTCTACTGCCCGGACCGCTGGCCACGCTCGTTCTGTCCGACCTCGGGGCCGACGTCGTCAAGGTCGAGGATCCGGCGGGCGGCGATTACCTGCGCCATCTGCCGCCGCAGATCGACGGGACGAACGCCGTTTTCATCGCGCTTAACCGAGGCAAACGCAGCGTCGCGCTCGATCTGAAGCGGTCCGCCGGTCGAGAGGCGCTGCTGAGGCTCTGCGAGCGGTCGGACGTGCTCGTCGAATCGTTCCGTCCGGGCGTGCTCGCGCGGCTCGGCCTCGGCCCCGACGTGTTGCGAGAGCGCTGTCCGCGCCTGGTCGTGGCCTCGTTGACCGGGTACGGACAACAGGGGCCGCTGGCTTCCCGCGCCGGACACGATGTGAACTACGTGGGGCGCTCGGGACTGCTCGGCGTGAGCGGTCCGGCGGGGGCCTTGCCCGCGCATCCGGGCGGCCAGGTCGCCGACGTCGGCGGCGCCCTCGCGTGCGTGGTGGCCGTTCTGGCGGCGCTGCTCGAACGGCAAAAGACGGGGCGAGGCGCGTACCTGGACGTCTCGCTGCGGGACAGCGCGGCCTTGTTCGCCCTCGTCGGGCTGTGCACGGCGTGGGCGGGCGGTAGCACCGGCCGTGGCCTCGACGCGCTCACGGGCGGCATTGCGCCCTACGGCATTTACTCCACCGCCGACGATCGCTTCGTGACGCTGGCCGCACTTGAGCCCAAGTTCTGGAGTGCATTCTGCGCGGCCGTGGGATTGCAGCCGGCGATGGAGGCTCTGCTACCCGGACCGCATCAGCGCGAGCACATCGAACGGTTGCGCACGTTGTTCTCCACGCGCACGCGCGAGGCCTGGACGGAACTGGGCGCAGCCCACGACTGCTGTCTCGAGCCCGTGCTCGAGCCCGGCGAGGTCCGCGACGACCCGGAGTTGCGCGCGCGGGGTCTTGTGGCGGACATCGCAGGGGGATCGACCCGCACGACCGTGCTTCGCACTCCGGTGGCGCTGGACGCCGTTCCCGGCCGCGTCCCCCGTCTCGGCGAGCACACCGAGGAGGTCTTGCGCGAGATCGGATTCGACGAGGGGCGCATCGCGGAGGCGCGCGGGGCACGAACGGCCTGAGGGTACCCTGGCGGCTCGATGGGTCCCGAATTCGGCTGCGGACTCGGACTCGGGCTCCGGCTCGGAATCGGTCTCGGGCTCCGATTCGGTCTCGGGGTTGGGATCGGGCTCGGACTCCGCAGACTCGACCGACCCGACCCTGCCATCGTGCCACGCGATCGGCGCCCGCGCGACGAGGTTGCGACGGCCGCGGGGCGATACGCAATACGACCCGTATTGACCGGCCGGCGGCATCACCGCCACCCTCACGCGAGGGAGGCGGCGAGCCCCCGTGGCTCCGGTGCGGGATGGAGGAACGCATGCACGCGGCCCGAAGGATCGTGCTTGGTGTACTCATCGGCCTCGCCACGATGCTCGGCGTGGACGCGACGCCGTGGTACTCGCTCGAAACGACACGGGTCGGGGCCCGCTCTCGTCCGGCGGCGCGAGGGAGCGCGGAGTTCGCTGTCGATCCGGGCCGACGCGCCCGGCGCCTCGGTCGGGCACACGGAGACCCGCGCGGTGCGGTGGACGAGGCCCTACGCGCGGCGTTCGGGCACGCGGTGCAACGGGCTGCGGCGAGCGAGGCGTGGAATCTGTCGCCCGCGGGAGCTGGGCGGTGGGTCGCACGGGAGGATGGCGCGGGGTTCGTGCTGGACGCGCGTGGTGTGGAGCTGGTTCCATCGGGACGCCCCGAGGAGCGGGATGCACCTCGCGCTCGACTCCGGACGGTGAGGGTGGGGCGTGGAGGCGCGTTCCGTGCGCTCGCCCCGCAGACACCGCGCGTACGCGACAACCGAGCCGTGTACGTGCATGGCGAGGGGCTCGAAGAGACGTGGCTCCACGGGCCACTCGGAATGGAACAGCTTTTTCGGTTGGGCGAGCGCCCTGCCGGTGAGGGCTGGCTCGAAGTGCACGTCCGCGTGGAGGGGGCTTTGCGGCCGCGCGTCGTGGACGACGAGGTGCAGTTCGTCGACGGGCGAGGCCACGTGCGGGCGTGGTATGCGGAGCCGTTCGCGTACGACGCGCGGGGTCGGCGTCTGCCGCTGCGGTGGGACGTCGACGGAAACGTGCTGCGCTTGCGCGTCGACGACGCGTCGGCCGTCTATCCGGTGATCGTGGACCCTCTGGTGTGGGTGCAGCAGGCCCGACTGACGGCGGGTGACGGAAGCCCGGACGACGCATTCGGGTGGAGCGTCGCGCTCTCGAACGATGCGACAATGGCGCTCATCGGAGCGTACCGCGACGATTCCTCTCGAGGCTCGGCCTACGCTTTTTTTCGCACCGGGACGACATGGGTCCAACAGGCTCGACTGACGGCGAGCGATGGAACGGCGAACGACCTGTTCGGACACTCCGTCGCCCTCTCGAGTGACGGGAACCTCGCCCTGGTAGGCGCGTACGGCGACGACGGATTCCGGGGCGCCGCGTACGTCTTCACCCACGTCACGGGTGTCTGGACGCAACGCGCGAAGCTTGTCGCGATTTCAGGCGCGTCTGACCATTCGTTCGGCTATGCGGTCGCGCTTTCGCCCGACGGGCGCACGGCTCTCGTCGGCGCCCCGTATTACGACGACGCAGCGACGGATCGCGGAGCGGCCTACGTCTTTTATCGTGGACCGACGCCAGAAATGTGGACCGAGGTCGCGCGGCTGCTCGCGTCGGACGGAGGCGAACGGCACCATTTCGGCATTTCGGTCGCGCTGTCGGGTGATGGGAGCACGGCGCTGATCGGCGCGCTGGGCGAATCGAGCTTTCGAGGCGCGGCCTACGTGTACACCGATCCGATGAGAGGCTGGTCGCAGCAAGCGAAGCTCACCGCCGCCGATGGCATGGCGGGCGATCGGTTCGGCAACGCCGTCGCGCTTTCCGGGGACGGGAGGACCGCCCTCGTGGGCGCCCACTTCGACGACGGCGCGTATGTCGACCAGGGGTCTGGGTATGTTTTTGCGTTCTCCGTGGCGACGGGAAACTGGACCCAGCAGGCGCAGCTGGTGGCAACGTCGCCTGCGGCCAACGCACGACTCGGATACGCGGTCGCGCTCGGGGGCTCGATGGGCGACGTCGCGCTTCTCGGGGCGTTCGGAGATGATGCGTCGGCCGGAGCGGTGCTCGTCTATACGCGGATCGCAGGCTCGTGGACCCCGGGTCCGCGGCTGGTGGCATCCGACCGCGCGGCCGGCGACGAGTTCGGTGCCGCGGTCGCCATGTCCGCCGACGGCACCCGGGCGCTGGTGGGAGCTCGCGGCGACGATTCCCGCCGGGGCTCGGCGTACGTGTTCCGTGCGGGCCTGCCGAATGGCGAGGCCTGCTCCGACGCCACGCAATGCGAGTCGGGGCATTGCGTGGACGGCGTCTGCTGCGAGTCGGCGTGCGGTGGAGGGGTGGCGAGCGATTGTCAGGCGTGCTCGACTTCGGCGGGGGGCGCCGACAATGGACGGTGCACGTCCCTTCGCGCGGATGTGGCCCCGACCGTAACGTGTCGTCCCGCGGCCGGAACGTGCGACGTCGCCGAGACGTGCAGCGCGAGCTCGACCGTGTGTCCGCCCGATGGGGTGCACCCGGCGGGCACCGTCTGCCGCGTCCCCGTGGGACCGTGCGACGTCGCCGAGACGTGCGACGGATCCTCGCCCCACTGTCCGTCCAATCGCGTCGCGCCCGCCGGAACCGTATGCCGAGCCCCCGTCGCGGAATGCGATTCGGCCGAGACGTGCGACGGCTTCTCGGTTTTGTGCCCACCGGATGCGACGTCGTGCGCGTCGATGGGCTCCGATCGACCCCTTGGAACGCCGTGCGATCGCGCCGGGCAATGCGCGAGCGGCCACTGCATCGACGGGGTCTGTTGCGACGGACCCTGCGGCGGTGGGGCGACGAACGACTGTCGCGCCTGCAGCATCGAGGCCGGAGCCGCCGTGAGCGGGCGATGCGGACCCGTACGCGCGGGAACCGTGTGCCGCGCTCCCGTGGGCCTTTGCGACCTCGCGGAGCGCTGCGACGGATCGAGCACGGTCTGCCCCGCGGACTCCCTCCTGCCTGCAGGTCTGCCGTGCGGCGACAGGATCGGAACGTGCGCGACGGCCGGGACGTGCAACGGGATCGATCCGAGGTGTCAGGGTGCCAGGCCGCTTCCGGCCGGTACGGTATGCCTGCCCGCCACGCTCGGGGAATGCGATGTGCCCGACGTGTGCGACGGCATCAGCGAGCTGTGCCTGCCTCGGTTCGCGCCGGCAGAGACGCGCTGCGGTCCTCCGGTCTCCGGTCTCTGTGACGCGCCCGATCACTGTTCGGGCAACAGCGCGTACTGTGTCCCCGCTTACCAGGTCGGAACCGAATGTCGCCCGGCCGCGGGAACGTGCGACCGCCCGGAACGCTGCACCGGGGCGATGCGCGACTGTCCGGCCGACGAGCTCATGCCTCCCGGCATCGTCTGTCGCGCGGCACGCGGCGTGTGCGACGTCGCGGAGTCCTGCCGGGGTGACGACCCCGCCTGTCCCGACGACGTTTTCGCCGCTGCCGGGACCGAGTGCCGCCCGGCGGCCGACTTGTGCGACGTCGCGGAGCAGTGCACGGGAACGCAGCCGGATTGCCCCACCGATCGCTTCGCGACCGCCGACCGCGTGTGCCGACCTGCGAGCAGCGAATGCGACGTCGCCGAATCGTGCACGGGGAGCGAGGCTTCCTGCCCGCTCGATGCGTTCCGGCCGCCGGACACGCCGTGCGGTCCGCCGGCGACGGGAGTGTGCGATCTGCCGGACCGATGCAGCGGCACCAGCGCCGACTGCGTCTCTTTATTCCGAAGCGGCAACGAGTGCAGACCGTCGCGAGGGGGCTGCGATCCCGCGGAGCTGTGCAGCGGCACCGCCGCCGATTGTCCGCCGGATCAGGTCTTGCCCGCCGGGACCGTCTGTCGCGAGTCGATGGACCTCGCTTGCGATCCTCTCGAATCGTGCGACGGATTCCGGCCCGATTGTCCGGGCGACGTCAACACGTGCGGCGCGAGGCCCGACGGCGGCGGTGGGCCGGTCGACGCGGCCACCGACTCCGGTGCCATGGAGCCGGCAGACGCGGCCACGGACACCGGCCCATTGCCGCCGCGACCCGCGCAGAGCGGATGTGCGTGTCGGGCGGTCCGCTCGGGCGGCGGCGCCGCGACGCCGGCGAGCCTGGAGGCGTGGGCGTGCGCGGTGCTCCTCGTCGTCGCGATGCGTCGGAGGCGACGAGCGAGGGCGTGACGGCTCCGATCGGGAACCCTGGTCGCGCGCAACGAGCCCGACTCGGATTCGGGCTCGGCGTCGGCCTCGCGCTGGGACGCGGAGTCGCACTTGGTCTCGGGTCCGGAGTCGGACTCGGGGTCCGACTCGGTCTGTATCTCGGCCTCGGATTCGACGGCGCGGCCCGATTCGGACTTGGACCCACCCTCGGGCCGGGGCGCGGGCTCGACGAGGGGATGCACGCGGCACGATGCCCCCGCGCCGTCGTCCACGTCAGGGATGCTGTTGACTGCGCAGCCCCCGGAACGTGACCACCGTCACTGCGCCGCCAAAGACTTGGGCGCGGTACCAGCCGAGCGAGACGAGCTCGCCGCCGACTCGGCCCACGGCCGCGACGTCGACGGGTCCGGGCGGCACACCGAGCGCCGCGTACAGGCCGAGCAGGCTCGTGCCTTCGACACGGCCCATCTGCGGCAGCGGATTGGACGGGTTGTCGTTGAAGTAGACGAGCGTGAGCGGGGCGGGTGACGTCGCCACCTGCGCGTATTCGAGCCGCACGTCGCCGCAGTCGTGCACCTCGCCGGCCACCGCGCCCTGTCCGGCCGGCACGCCACCCGGCAGTCCCGCCGTGAGTGGAATCGACGTGTAGTCGCTGCGCGAGAGCGTGCGCGCGCGGTACTCGACGAAGGGACCGGCGCCCGACAGCTCGGGACAGGGCGGTCGCGTCGTCTCGAGCTGCTCCTCGAGGAACTGCACGTTGTACGTGTACAGCTCGCGCCAGAACGCGGCATCGCCGCTCGTCTTGATGATGAGGGGCGTCTCGGACGGAACGTCGGAAATCTGATAGAAGCCCAGATCCCTCGTGCCGACGACCATGTCGTCGTCGATCTCGTCCTCGGTTTCTTTGCACGCGCTCGCGGTGCTCGCGACGGCGCTTCCGACCAGTTCGCCGAGCTGGCCGTCGGGCCCCTCGCGGTAGACCTCGACGCGGATGCCGTCGGCGTCCCCTCCGTTGCCGAACACGTCCACCACGCCGTAGAGCGTGACCATCCTCGGCGTGCCCAGTGGTCTGTACATCCCGGGCATGAAACAGCGCAGATCGGGAGCGGCCCCGTCCGCGCTCTCGTCGCAGAAATCGTCGTCGAAGGTCCGCGGCCGCCCCATCTCGGTCGGCAGCGCGGAGCAACCGACGCGGTTGGTCTCGAGCCCCTCGGCAGGACGCGTCGGGCACGTGCATGCGGTCGCGACCTGTCCGCGACTGCACGACAGCGTGCAGGATCTCCCGTACGTCTCGTCGTACCGGACCTCGTCCACGCCATTGCCACCGTCGGAAACGCCTGGGTCGTCGCCACCGCCGCATCCCACAAGACCCAGGAGCACGACGAAGCCCGCGAGCAAGTCCGCTCGTCGTCGCACGGGCACCTCCACGCGGCGGCAGCCTACCACGGCGGCAGGGACCGCAGCCCTCGCGTGAGCTCTCGCTCAGCTTTCGGGCTCGGGCTCCGACGCGTGCCGTCCCCCCGAGCGGGTCGCCGACCTCAGGGGGCAGGCTCGTCGAGCAGTCGCGTGACGAGCCCTTCGAGCGCGCGCAGCCGTCCGAGGTCGAGGCCGACGACCCGCTCCCGAATCTTTCCCGCACGGTCGAGCACGAACAGCGTGGGCAGGGAGCGTACGCGGAATCGCCGCGCCGTCATGCCGACGTCCCGCGCCACCGTGTAACGGACGGGGAGCACGCGCAGGTGGGCCTCGATGCGATCGCGGGGCTCGTCGCTCAGGCCAAGCACCGTTAGACCGCGCGCGTGGTGGCGCTGGTGCAGCGCGTCGAGCACGGGCATGACCAGTCGGCACGGACGGCACCACGTCGCCCAGAAGTCCAGAATGACGACCCGTCCGCGCAGACCGGGGCTGCTCGTGGGGTCCGGGCCCTGGATCCGCACGGCGGTGACGGGGGGTGCGAGGTTGCCGGGTTCCACGGCCGCCGCGATCGAGGGGTCGGCCCGCGAGCTGCCCGTGAGCGCAGCGGGAAGCACGAGCACCACGGCGACGAACCCACACGCACGCCGCAGCGTGGCTCGCACGTCGAGCCATTTTACGGCGTCCCAGGACTCCGTCGAGCCGTCGGTCGGCGACGCGTCGGGACCGTTCCCCGGGCGGCCGGGTCGGCGTTCCGTGGAAACCACCGGAAACTGGCACGCGAGAGGCGGCCGTCCCTATCTTCGCGATGGCGTGGACAGCGAGGCCACGACGTCGCCGGGAACCGTCCCGTCGCCAGGGGAGGGCGCCAGGCGCCACGAAGTGATCGCGATTTTGACCGCGGCGCTCACCGTTCTCGTGGCGCTTTCGCTCGCGAGTCATTCGCCCGGTGACGCGGACAACTTCGTGGGGCCGACCGGTGACACCATCGCCTCCGCTCTCACGACCGCCTTCGGTTTCGGAGCGTGGTGGCTCGTGGTGGAGCTCGCGCTCGCCACGGTGCGCCTCGTTCGGGGGGTCTCTTCGCGGCTCGGAGCGGCGACGGTGGGCGCGACGCTCGTCGTGCTGTTCGTGGGCTGTGCGCTGCTCCAGCTCGCATGGGGAGCGGCGGACGATCCCGGCGTCCCGCTCGCCGGCGGCGTCGTCGGCGAGCTTTTCGGAGAGGTGCTGCGCGCCGTTCTGGGCACGGCGGGGGCGTGGGTCGTCTGCGTTTCGATCCTGCTCGTCACGCTCGTGCTTCGCACGCCCGTCTCGGTGCTATCGCTCGTGCGTGGGGGCGTGCGGACCACGGTGCGCGCGGCCCGGC
Organism: Myxococcota bacterium; assembly: GCA_025054695.1. Classification (GTDB taxonomy): domain Bacteria; phylum Myxococcota_A; class Polyangia; order Polyangiales; family JANWZI01; genus JANWZI01. Next base: position 73,308 of record JANWZI010000002.1, read on the forward strand.
GCGTCGGAACGGGACTCGCGGCGCTGTGGAGCGCGTGGCGGCAGGCGAAGCGCATCGAGCGCGAGGCGCGCGAGCGCGAACGCGAACGGACCGCGCCGCGCATCGTCACCGCCGAGGGCACCGCTCTCGAGGAGGACGTCGAGCCCCCCGCGCAACCACGGGCTCGGGACGACGTCGCGCCGCCACGCTCCCCCGTCGTGCGCCACGGGAGTCGCCGTCGCCTCGATGCGCCCGCGGCCATCGACGAGTTCGACGAGACGACGACATCGGCGTCGTCGTCCGCGGACGCCGACGCGCCGGACGCGGGCAGTTCGAGCTGTACGGTGCCCGCCGACGCTCCTCGTGCGACCCGCTCGTCGTCCGTCGAAGCCGCATCAGGGCAGACCGCCGAGTCCGTACGTCCGACGGTCCGCGCGGTCGCTCCTCGCGCGCGGCGCCGCGCGGAGATCGACGCTCCGCGCATCGTGCAATCGGCCGCCCGGGCCGACGCCGATCCCGCGCTCCGCGATGGGGACTCTCGTCGAACGGCGACGGACGGCGGCACATCGGCTCCGTACACCCTCCCGCCCACGAGCCTGCTGCGGCCGGCGCCGCCTTCGGCCCTGCGCCTCGACGCCGAACGGTTGCGGGAGAACGCGCAGCGTCTCGTCGAGAAGCTGGCTGCGTTCCAGGTCCGCGGCCGCGTCGACGAGATCCATCCCGGGCCCGTCGTCACGATGTACGAGTTCGAGCCCGAGAGCGGCACGAAGATTTCGAAGATCGCGGGGCTCGCCGACGACCTGACGATGGCGCTCGCGGCGCAGAAGGTGCGCATCGTCGCACCGATCCCGGGCAAGGCGCGCGTGGGCTTCGAACTGCCCAACGAAACGCGCGAGACCGTTTACCTCCGCGAGCTCCTCGAGGATCCGCGCTGGATTCACTTGGATGCCGCGCTGCCGGTCGCTTTCGGCAAGGACATCGCCGGCAAGCCCGTCTACGGCGATCTGGCGCGCATGCCGCACCTGCTCGTCGCGGGCGCGACCGGGGCGGGCAAGAGCGTCGGGCTCAACGTGATGCTCGTCTCCTTGCTCGCAAAGAAGACCCCGGAGCAGGTGCGCCTGCTCATGATCGACCCCAAGGTGGTCGAGCTCGCCGTGTTCGACGGCATCCCCCACATGCTGCTGCCCGTCGTCACGGACATGAAAAAGGCCTCGCGCGCGCTCAAGTGGGCGGTCGACGAGATGGAGCGGCGCTACCAGCTCTTCGCCGAGGCGGGCTCGCGCAACATCGAGAGCTACAACGAGAAGGTCCGACGCGTGCTCGCCGGCGAGCTGGACCCGGCCCGGCTCGGCGGCACCGCGGCCGCGGACGCGTCGAGCCCGCCGACGCCGCTGCCGTACGTCGTCGTCGTCGTCGACGAGTTCGCCGACCTGATGATGGTCGCCGCCAAGGACGTGGAGGCGTGCGTGGCCCGCCTCGCGCAGAAGGCGCGCGCCGCCGGCATCCACGTCATCCTGGCGACCCAGCGGCCGAGCGTCGACGTCATCACCGGCATGATCAAGGCCAACTTTCCCGCGCGCATCGCGTTCAAGGTCGCCCAGCGCGAGGACAGCAAGACGATCCTCGGCCGGTCGGGCGCCGAGCATCTGCTCGGCCGCGGCGACATGCTCATGCTGCCTCCGGGCTCGAGCGACCTGCGCCGTGTGCACAGCGCATTCGTCAGCGAGGAAGAGGTCGCCGCGATCTGCGATCACTTGCGCGCGCAGGGCAGACCCGTCTACGATGAACAGATCCTGCAGCCGCGCGAGGACGAGGCGGAGCAGGCCGATGCGTCCGACGCCGGCGCCGGTCGCGACGACGATCCCCTCTACGACCGTGCGGTGGCCGTCGTCGCTGCCGCCGGTTACTGCTCGATCAGCCACATCCAGCGGCAGCTCGGCGTCGGTTACAACAAGGCGGCCAAGCTCGTCGAACGCATGGAGCGCGAGGGCGTCGTCGGGCCCGCGAGCGCCAAGGCCGGTGGCCGCCGCGAAGTGCTCGTCCGTCCCCTCTGATCTAATCGGCGCGTGGCATTCGATACGACCGGGCCTCGGGCCCGGACTCGGGCTCGGACTCGGTCTCGGACTCCGACGCGGACTCGGGCTCGAGCTGGGCCCCCCACTCCGACTCGCGCTCCGCGGAGCTCGATCAGGGCGCGCGCGCCGAGGCGAACACCTCCGCCGCGCGGGCCGCGTAACGACGCGCCAGAGCCGCGTCCTCGATGAACAGCACGTTCTCGTTGTTGCGCCACGCGCTCATCGACCAGTTGGCCGATCCGGCCACGACGAACGCCTCGTCGACCACGAGCACCTTGCTGTGCATCGTCGCCAGGCGCACGGGCACGCCCGAGGCGATGAGCGCCTGCACGGCGGCCTCGCGCACGTACATCGACGAGACGACGACGCGGACGCGCACGCCGCGCATGTGCGCCGCGATGAGCGCGTCGCTGACCTCGGTGCGGGTGAACGCGTTGATCATCGCATCGACGCTCGTGCGCGCCGCGCCGATGCGCTCGATCATCTGGCGGAACCACGCCGGCGGTTCGTCGATCGGGCTCTGGGGGCCGAAATGAACGCGGAACGGCCCGTCGGCCACCGGCTCGGCGGGGGGCGTCGGGCCGAACTGCCCATCGCGGAACATGCGCGCGAATTGGGCTTCGTACGCATCGACGATGGGGCCGCGGTCGATGACGATGGCGTCGTTGTGATCGGTGCAGAAAGAACGGTTGCTGAAATTGCCCGACGCCACCCAGACGCGCTCGTCGTCCTCGATGACCCACTTGTGATGCATGAGCGCCGAGCGATCGTCGGGCCGCAACGCGACGCGCGGATGGCCCTCGAGCAACGCGAGCCCGCAGCCCAGCCGGCCGTCCATGCCCCGCGGGCACTGCTCGTCGTCGAACACGATCTCGACGCGCAGCTCCGGCGCGGTCTCGAGCCGAGTCCGCAGATTCGTCGGAATGCACTCCCCGGCCGCCTCGTAGATGGCGATGCGCAGCGTGCGCTCCGCGCAGGCGAACGTTCCCAGGAGCAGGCCGTCGTACGCGGCGGAGTCGGGTCCGAACGCGGGCTCGCCGACGGGCGGCGGCGTGCAGCTCGATGGGAGCGTCGGGCACGGGCACGACGTGCCGGCGTCGACGCCGGCGTCTTCGTCCACGGCGTCCGCGCCGGCGTCCTCGACGGGCGTGGGTACGTCCGCCTCGGCGTCAAACGTTCCGGCGTCGCGCCGATGCGGCACGTTCGTGTCGGAGCGACAGCCCGCAAGGAGCACGGCGAGCACGGCGAGAGGCGACCAGGCGCGCATGGCCACGGGATGGTAGCGCGAGGGACCGGGCGCGTGACTGCTTCGGCGCTCGACGGGGTGGCGCCTCTCCCGTCTCGTCGGCGCCAGCAATCGGCCGTCCGTGCACCGTGCCCGTCGTTCCGCGTCGGGTTCCCCGAGAAGCGCGGCGTCACGCGAGCCGTGCGACTCTGAGACCGAGACCGAGCCCGAGTCCGAGACCGTGACCGAGACCGAGACCGAGACCCAGTCCACGTCGGACCCCGAGCCGCGATCGACGAATCTGCCTACCGCCCTCAGGACGCGAGGATCTCGTCCACCAGCCCTCGGCGCAGCTCCGGGTCACCGAAATCGTCGACGTACGAACCGTCGGCTTTTCGCACGCCCGCCAGCGTGAGAATCGTGTTGAGCACGACGTTGTACGTTCGACCCCCGAGATCGATGTAACGCCCCGTCCGGAGCATGCCCCCCGCGCCGCCCGCGAGAATCCACGGCGTGTTGTCCCCCGAATGCGGCGGACCGTTGCCCAGATCGTTGAACCACACCGCGAGCGAATCGTCGAGCAGCGTGCGGCCCTCCTCGTGCGCGGACGGGTAGGCGTCGAGCCGGTCGAGCAGATAACGGAACAAGCGAAGCTGGAGCCGGTCGACCTTGTGGTGCAGCGTCACCGCGTCCGGAATGGGCTCCCCCTCGGAGCCGTCCGCGTAGATGCGGTGGCTGATCCAGTGGAAGCGCGGCAGGCGGGAGCCGTCGATCTCGTACTGGGTCTGGTCGTTGCCCTCGCCGATTTGCAACGTCGCTACCGCGCGCACGCGACACGAGGCCGCGAGCGCGATGACGTCCATGTGGCGACGCACAACCTCGACGCGCACGTCGTTGCCGTGCACGTCCTCGATGGCGCCCACCGCGGTGGCGGCGGCCGGGTCGAGCTCGCAGGCCATGGTCCGTACCTCGGTGTCGCGGATCGCCTCGAAATGCTGGACGAGGCGCTGACGATCGCGACTGCCGAGCTCGCGTCGGGCGAGCAACGCCTGCATCTGCTCGCGCACCAAGTCGTTCACGCTCGCCCTGCGCTCGGCGATGCGCCGTTGCACCTCCGGCGGCGCCGCCGACAGGCCCATCAGCCGCATGTACATTTGCCGCGGTGATCGCTCGGCGCTCGCCCGTTCACGCGGCCCGCGCCACGAGAGCGCCTCGGCGATATAGGCCGAGCGCGGACCGGCCATCAGCGTCATCGGCTCGGTTCCGGGCGTCAGCTCGCGCGCGATACGCCAGTCGATCGACTCGCCCAGTGCGAGCGGCGCATTGCCGTCGCCTCCGGTGTTGCGCTGCGCGGTTAGGCACTGGGGAATCGACTCGGCGTGACCGCACTCGGGCGTTCCGAACGGCCGGTGCGCGCCCCGGATCATCACGATCCGTGACGCGTAGTCCGCGAGCTCGCTCGTCGCCCGATCCGCGTTGGTGACCGCGAGCACCTCGCGCGTGAGCATGCCCGTCTCGCGCGGCCAGAACTGCTCGGGCTCGGGACTCGAGCCGCCGATGCGCTGCGCGACCCCGTTGCCCGAGCGCACCAGCGCCACGAAGACCGGGCGTGGACGCCCGCCGGCGCGCACGGAGCGGCCGTGCAGCGATTCGAGCCACGGAAGGGCCACGGTCGCCCCCCCCAGTCCCACCAGAAACCGCCGGCGCGTGATCACGATCCACCTCCGGCTGCGACGAGCTCGTCGGGCGAGCGCGTTCGGAACGCGTCGGAGGCGACGAGCTCGACGATGAGATCGCGCACGGACATCGCCCCGGCGCGCGAGGCGTGGGCGAGCCGGCCCACGAGCGCTCCGTCGATGCGCGCGGGCATCCGCCCGTGCAGGTACTCGAGCCAGTGCTGCACGTAGCAGCGGTGCGTGTCGAATTCCGCGACCATCAGGTGAGCGAGCTCGACCGCTCCGTCGAAGCTGCGCTCGCCCGAGTCGAATCGGTACGTGTCCCGCGCGTTGATGGGGCGGCCCGCCGGATCGGTGTCACGCCATGCGCCGATGGCGTCGTAGTGCTCGAACGCGAATCCGATCGGATTGATGAGCTGCACGTGGCAGGTCGCCCCGCACAGACGCGTCTGATTGTGGATGCGCTCGCGCAGCGGCAGCGAAACGTCGTCTTCCGAGAGCGCGCTCGTGCCCGGCGGCGGTGGCAAGTTCGCACAGAGCACCTTGCGGTTGATGTACACGCCGCGATGGATGGGGTCCGTATCCGTCGAGGATGCGTTCGCCGCGAGGAAGCCGAGCTGGGTCAGAATGCCGGCGCGGCGATCGGGATCGAGTTCGACGCGGCGCGGCTCCGGACCGAAATCACCCTCCAGCCCGTAGATGCGTGCCAGCCGCTCGTCGGCGAACGTGTACGGCGCGGTCAGCAGCGTCGTGAGCGTCCCCTCCGCGTCGAACACGACGTGCTCGACGAAGCGATGGCCCTCCACGACGAGCGAGGCCGGGACCTGTTCGTCGAACGCGGGAAACAGGGTGCGCGAGCGGCGCAGGTCAAGCCACCGGTCCATCTCGAGCAGCTCGTGATGCATCTGCGTGACCATCGCGCGCGCGCGCGGATCGTCGAGCATGCGCTCGGCCTGTGCGCGCACGCCCTCGGCGGTTCCGAGTGAGCCGTCCGCCGCGGCGCGGAACAGCGACTCGTCCGGCATCGTGTTCCACAGGGCGAACGAGAGCCGACTGGCGATTTCCCACCCATCGAGCGGGATGACGCCGTCGCGCACCTCCGTCGACGCTTCGACGCGGTACAGGAACCACGGTGACTGCAGCAGCGCTTCGAGGAACACGCGTGTGCCCGCCGCGAACGGTTCCATGTCGGGATAGACGTCCGGCCCCGTCTCGAACAACGCGAGGTAGCGGTCCCGCTGCTCCGTCGTCAGCGGTCGGCGGTGGGCCCGCATGCCGAGCGTCTCGACGAGCGCGCGCGCGCGGGCCGCCGCGTCCTCGGGAGCATCCGTTGGTAGCAGACGCGCGATCGCCTCGGGCGAGCTCGTGACGCGCGAAGCGAGCGTCTCCGCCGCGTTTTGATAATCCTGCCAGAGATCGGAGTCGACGACGAGCTCGGCGCCGTTGTTGCGGAAGGTTCCCGAGACGGCGTCATTCTTGAACGTGCTCGATAGACCGGACGGTTCGGGCAACCGAAGCAGATCCGTCGTGGCGTTTTCCCACTGGACGTGCGACAGGCGCGCGAAGCGGGTCGTCGGAGCGGGCCGCTCCGGACAGCCGGGGCACAGCCATTGATCGTGTGGCCCCGCCGGGCCCGTGCTCACGCGGCCGTCGCACGCGGCGAGCCCGAGTGCTCCCAGCAACGTCGGCAGCCAGGCGAACGGGTGGAGGCTCCCACGCACGGGCCTACCCCCGCGCAATTCGCGTTCGCGGGGGGCGCGCACGAAATTCCTCGTGGTGCCGGGCCGAGATCGGGGGTGCGCGACCACGGTCGGGGTTTCGAGCCCACGGACCGCCGTCACCAGCACGTCCAGCGATCCAGCCGGATCACATCTGCGGGCGTGCCGCCAGGCGGACGGCGCGTCCCGTCCCGCGCGAGAAAAAGTGGCGTCGAAAGTGCCGCGTGTCGTACGACCGCTTCGCCCGGATGGCGGGAGCGGAACGCCGCGAAGAGCTCGCGCGCGAGCGCGAGCGCGGCCTCGCAATCGAGCGCGCATGGATAGAAGGATACCACCGTCGAGCCGCCGTCGAGCGGCACGGGGTTGAGCCAGGCGTGGTGCGCGCGCGAATTCGAGGCCGCTGCCTCGATCGCGACGAAGTCTTCGTGGGCAAGCGAGCCGTCGCGGGCACGGCGCACGTCGCGCTGGACCCGACCGACGAATGCCTCGACGCAGCACGACGGATAGCCGAGCGCCAGACCCAGGGCACGATGCGCCTCGAGCACGTTTCGCGCGGCCGGGCGAGACGGGCCGCCCGGGAGAATCGTGGACTCGAGCGCGCGTAGCCGCAGGGCGTCGCGCGCGGTGCGCGCGACGTACACGAGCCGCTTGCCCGAGGACAACGGCTGCACCTCGACCGCATGGCCCGCGGCGAGCAGCGAGCGCTGGAGCTGTTCCGCGTCCGACGGCTCTGCGTACAGTCGCAATGCAGGCTTCAGTCCGAGCTCGAATGCGACTCGTTCCGGGGAAACCACGTTAGGCCGAGCCTACCGCGAGAAGGCGAGTGCGACCGGTGGTTCGAGTCCGACTCCGTGTCCGAGCCCGAGTCAGTGTCCGAGTCCGAGACCGAGTCCGAGCCCGAGTCGGAGCCCGAGTCCGTGTCCGAGTCCGAGTCCCGAGCCCGAGTCCCGAGCCCGAGTCCCGAGCGCGAGTCCGAGTCGGAGCCCGATTCCGAGCGCGACTGGTCCGTCGCGCTCCGGCCTTCCGCGCTATGGTCCGACGCCGTGTCCGACGACCGCTCCTTTCTTCTCGTCGTCAATCCTCGCGCCGGCGCGGGTCGTGCCGCCGCCCGCCTCGCCGACCTCCAGGGGGCGCTTCGCGAGGCGGGCGCGATCTTCGAAACCGCCTTGACCCGTGCTCCGGGCGAGGCCACCGCGCTTGTGCGCGCCGCGCTGCGACGAGGCGTTTCCGGTATTGCCGCCGTCGGGGGCGACGGAACCTTCAACGAGGTCGTCAACGGTTTCTTCGACGACGAGGGGCGGCCGATTCGTCCCGAGGCGTGGTTCGGACCGCTGCCCTGCGGGACGGGTGGCGATCTGCGCCGCACCCTTGGATTGCCGGCGGAAACGGCGGCCATGGCCACCCGTCTCGTCTGGAGCCAGCCTCGGCCTATCGACGTCGGCTGGCTTGAATTCCGCGACGCCGCCGGTTCGACCGCTCGACGCGCGTTCGTCAACATCGCGAGCTTCGGTGTTTCCGGGCTGGTCGACCGACTCGTCAACGAGGGCCCGAAGTGGATCGGGGGCCGCGCCGCGTTCCTCTTCGCGACCGTCCGGGCGCTTGCGAGCTACCGCCCGCGACGCGTGCGTCTTCGGCTCGACGACGCGGAAGCCTTCGAACGGGTCGTCGTGACGGTGGCCATCGCCAACGGACGCTACTTCGGGGCGGGCATGCACATCGCCCCCGAGGCCCGAATCGACGATGCTCTCTTCGACGTCGTCTCGATCGAGCCGACCACGAGGCGCGATCAATTGCGTGCCTTCCCGGCACTCTACGGTCGGGGAATCCTGGACCGTCCCGGCGTCCGGCTCGAACGCGCCCGCCGCGTGCTGGCCGAGCCGGCGGACTTCGAGGGCCCGATCTGGCTCGATGTGGACGGAGAAACTCCGGGCAGTCTACCCGCGAGCTTCGAGCTCCGGCCGGCGGCCCTGTTGCTGCGGGCTTGACCGCAGCGAATCGATGGGACGAGCTCGACGACGAGCACCGTGAAGCGGCTTGTGCACCTACTGGGGCGAAGGTCGAAACCGGATCGATGGGACGAGCTCGACGACGAGCACCGTGAAGCGGAAAGTGGAGCGCGAGGCTGGGTCCTAGCCCGAGTCCGAGTCCGACTCCGAGTCCGAGCCCGAGTCTGAGTCCGCGTCCGCGTCCGAGTCCGAGACCGAGCCCGAGTCCGAGTCCGAAACTGCGACCGAGCGACCTGACCGCCGTCGCGAGAAGGCGTATCACCGCTCGCCGTGGTCGTGGGTAGCGACGAGGTCCTCTCGCGTTCCGCGTGGATTCGGTCGCTGGGCCTCGCCGCGTCTGGCGGGGTGTGCATCGCGTTGACCGGATCGCCGCTCGAGTGGGCCATCCTCGGCTGGCTCGGCCCCGCTGCCCTTCTCGGGGCGGTCGAGCCCGCGCCCGGGCGTGTGTGGTCGGCCGGCCGCGCGCTGTGTCTCGGAATCGTCTTCGGGACCGTCGTCAACGCGATCGCGCTCTACTGGATCGTCGGCCTGCTGCAGCGATTCGCCGGCTTCCCGCTGCTCGTCGCCGTGCCGACTGCCGCGCTGCTTTGGGTGGCGCAGGGAGTCTCGTTCGGGCTCGCGGCGGCTGGTTGCAGCGCGCTCGTTCGGGCTCGTTCCCTGCCGGGTTGGATCGCGCTTGCAGCGGCGCTCGTGGTGACCGGGTCGCTCGCTCCGGCCCTCTTTCCGTGGCGCCTGGCAGCCACCCAGATCGGTTTCGTTCCCTGGATCCAGCTCGCCGAGCTCGGCGGAGAGCCGCTTCTCGACGCGCTGCTGGGCATCGGCTCGTGCGCCGCCGCGGTCGCGGCGCGCGACCGCCGGTGGCTCCCGGCGTGCGTCTTCTCGATGGCCCTCGTCCTGCCGTTCGCTTACGGCGTCTGGAGGCTGCCCGTCGTCGAGGCCGAGCGCCGCGCGGCGCCGATCCTGCGCGTGGGCGTCGTGCAACCCTCGGTTTCGATCGAGGAGAAATACGACCTGCTGCGATCGGCGAGCCGACTCTCGACGCTGCACGCGATGAGCGCCGATCTCGAGGCCCGTGGGGCCGAGCTCGTCGTATGGCCCGAAACGGCGTATCCGTACCCGTGGCGCCGCGAGCGCGCCCGCGACGTGCGCGGTCGTCGCGCTCTGCTCGGTCCAACAGTCCGGGGTCCGCTGCTCGCCGGGGCGATCACGGTCGACGCGGCCGGTCGGCGTTACAACTCCGCCGTCGCGGTCGAGGCCGACGGGCGCATCGCGGGGATCGCCGACAAGGTACGCCTGCTCGCGTTCGGCGAGTACGTCCCGCTGTGGGACTGGATTCCCGCCCTGCAACGGCGGTTCGCGCGTGGTCTGTCCCCGGGGCACGGTCCCCAGGTGGTGACGGTCGCCGGCCGTCGACTGGGCGTCCTCAACTGCTACGAAGACATCCTGCCCGCCGTCGCGCGCGAGACCATGCGGGCGCGGCCGGAGCTGCTCGTCAATCTCACCAACGATGCCTGGTTCGGCCGTTCGACCGAGCCCCATCTGCACCAGGCGCTCGCGCGGCTGCGCGCGGTTGAGACCCGCCGCGACCTGATACGCGCGGTCAACACCGGCGTCTCTTCGTGGACCGCCGCCACCGGCCGCGACGAGCGGCGCACGCCGACGTGGACGCGCGCCTCGTTCGTCGCGGACGCGCGGATGCTCCAGGGGACGACGCCCTGGGTGCGATTCGGCGACCTCGTCACGCCGGCGCTCGCCGCCCTTCTGCTCGCGGCGCCGTTGACCGCAACGCGCCGAGCGTGAAAAGCGCGACGGGCCCGGAACCGAAGCTCCGGGCCCGTCGACTCTCGTGAACGCAGACTCTGGGTCCGTTCAGGGCGCCAGCGTCAGGCTCCAGCTCTCGAGGGTTCCGACGTCGACCCGGGCGTGGTCGCTGACCCGCAGCGTCCAGGTACCCGCTACGTTGCCGCTCGGCGCCGGGTTGAGCGTCACCGTCCGCACGATGTCGTCGGCGCTGCCGCCCGAGCGATCGTGCAGCGTCCAGCTCTGCCCCGAGGGCGAGACGAGCACGACCTTGAGGTCCCCGATGTACGGGTGGCGGATCCGCAGCGCCACGGTCGCCGAGCGGGCCGTCGTCCCCGCCGGAACGGTCGCCGTCGAGGAGATGCCCGTCGTGTTGTTGTCGGGGATCGCGAGCCCGCCCGCGCCGTGCACCGTGACCGGGGCCGCCGAGCCGCCGCCGGTGCCGCCGCCGGTGCCGCCGCCGGTGCCACTCCCCGCGCCCGCCGTGGTCACGCGGAGCGTCCAGCGCACGAGCGTACCGAGGTCCTGCGCCGCGCGGTCCGAGACGTTCAGCACCCACTCGCCGCGCGCCTCCTGGCCCTCGAAGCCGCTGACCGTGATCGTCGTCCGCAGGTCGTCGGCGCCGCCGCCCTCCATGTTGTGAACGGTGCGGGTGACGCCGTTGTGCGTGAGCGTGACGAACAGGTCGCCGCGGTAGGTGTGCCTGATGTCGAGGTCGACCGCGACCGACGCGACGCTGCCCCCCTCGGCGAGGGTGACCGCGCTGCGGACGCCGTTGGGGTCGTTGTCGGGGATCGCGAGGTTCGGCGACGCGGAAGCCTCGAGCGTGCGTCCACCGCCCGTCGGGACCGACGGCTCGCGCGACATGCGGACGAGCATGCGCACCTTGTCGAGATCGAGGTGCGGAACCGAGCTGCGCGTGAGCCGACGCGGGTTCCACAGGAAGTCGGGGTGCCGGTTGACCGAGTCGCCGACCCACTCGCCGCCGATGATCTTGCCGTCGCGATCCAGCTCGAGGATGTACGTGTAGCGCTCGTTGCGCTCGTAGTGCCTCGGGTCGACGAGCGTCGTGGACGCCGAGGACTCGGTCACGTACGTCAGCGTCATCTCGACGTAGAAGAGCTTGGCCGCGTCCGGGTTGTACACGTAGCTGTCGCCCGTGCGACGCAGCAGCTCGTGCGCGCGCTGCACGCTGATCTCCTCCTGCTTGTGAACCTCGAACGCGACGACCGGCTGGTTCCACACCTCGTAGTCGAACGTGCGGTCCTCCGCGAACGGCTGCCGCATGATGCCGAGGTAGTTGGCGGCGATCACGTGCAGCGCGCCCGGGTTCGTATCGCGGCAGTCGACGCTCACCGGTCGACCGTGCTCGTCGCGCTCGACGGTGCGGAGCCGGTTGTTCGGAGGCGTGCCGCTCACGTCGTTGCAACGGCCGCCGATCATGTCTGCCGGTGCGCGGTTGTAGGCCGCGATGAGCAGCGCGTGGATGTCGGACGGGTAGAAGGTGACCCCGTTGTAGGTGACGGCGCGCTCGGGGCTGTCCTCGAGCATCGAGGCGGGCACCCAGGCGTGGCACAGGCCCCACCAGGTCTCCACGCCGTCATGATCGTCGCATTCGTCGACCCGGCCGTCGCCGTCGTCGTCGCGGCCGTTGCGCGACTCGAGGTTGCCCAGGTTCTGGCTCACGTAGCGTGCGAGCGGGCCGAGCTGATCGTAGTAGCTTCGGTCCCACGAGTCCGGCGTGCACGTGCTGCCGGCGCGGAAGGGACGCAGCGACTCGAAGCCCGCAGGCGGAGTCCATCCGTTGAAGGCGAGGTCGTACTTCTCCGCGGGTGACCACGCGTCGCGTCCGTTGGCCCGCGTGTTCCAGCGGACGTTGATGCTGTCCTCGTACGTCGGCCAGTACGTCGACGGCCAGGCCACCTTCGTCGCCCGGCCGTTTCGAGGCAACCGATCGAGGCGATACTCGAGCTGCCCCGGGAAGCGGGCGGGATCACCCGTCCAGTTCCACCGGTCTTCCTTGCCGCCGGCTTCGGCACCTGTCTCGTCCTTGTCGCCATCGACCGGCATCTCCGCCGCACATCCGGTGAATGGCAGGACCAACAACGTCGAGATCCACGCACGCAGCATCCTGGTCATCGTCGCAACCCCTTGCGAAGTCCCGTGTGGGACGTTTCGGCACCATCGAGCTGCATGGCGCGTACCAGTCGGATCCGCCGTGATTTCGCGAACTGAAACCGGCAAGCGTCCTAGCCACCCCGGCTCGCACGACGGCGAGCGGACACGCCGCCAGCCACCATGCCTCCAGGCGTCCGGTGGCCACGTCGGGGAGCGAGCCACGTTGTGGCGGCGGGGTCTGCGGCACTTTGGCCACCTCGAGTGTTGCGAGGATCCCGAGTCCTGCATCGGAGTGCGAGTCCGAGACCGAGTCCGAGGCCGAGTCCGAGAGCGAAGCCGAGTCTGAGTCCGAGTCCGAGACTGAGCCCGAGTCCGAGGCCGAGCCCGGAAGGCGGGTCCGCGCCCTAGAGCTGCGGCTATCCATCCATCCGCGCGTCGCCGTCAGGGAAGCGGGGCCGATACCGACTGCGAGGACGAGACGACGAACGAGGCGCGGCCGAATCCTTCGACCGTCAGCGGAATCTCGACCACCCGCCGCAGCACGAACCGAGCCTCGCCGGCAGGCAGCACGGCGACGTCGGCGGCCGCGATTACGAGCAGCCCCTCGTCGCGCGCCGTGCACGCGAGCCACGTGCGGCCCGCATGCACGATCGCCAGCTCGATCCGGGCGGCCGGATCGACCGGCTCCCAGCCGATCGCGAGGTCCCGCGCTCCCGCGCGGCGTGCGGGCACGTGGCGCACGGCGGGCGCGGGCGCCAGCGGTGCGACGAGACTCGCATCGAAGGCGCCGATCTCGGCCTCGCCGCGGATCCTCACGCGCTCGCCGCGATCCAGGTGGGGCATCGCCCACGATCCCGCATAGAACGCGCCTCCGACCACGTCGGCGATGTCGGGAAACGCGCGGCTGTGCAGGACGAGGGAGCGATCCCCGACGAACAGCTCGAGGGGACCCGCGTCGAGCAACTCCACCTCGCCTTCCGCATCCAGCGGACGCGCCTCGGCGTCGACCTCGCACTGCCCGATGGGGACGGCGTGTAGTCCGAGCAGGTCGAGCACGTCCCGCTCCCCGAGGCCGACGTGACGCGCGAACGCGCCTCGAACCGTCATGGCGCGCGCTTCGTCCAGGTCGACGCGCAGCAGGGCGAAGCGGCCCGCTGGACCTTCCGCGCTCGCGTCGACGCCGGCGGTGGCGCTTGCGCAGCCGAGCAGCCCCAGGCCCAACAGGAGCGGAGTCGAACGCAGCGCGCGCACGCACCGAAGTATAAGAACGCAGTCGGCAACGTGGCAAACGGCTCGCGATCGACCCGTGGAGCGCGGTGCGTCGCAGCCGCGAGACGAGACGCGTCGGCCCCGCGCCGCGACCATGCCGGCGCGGTGCCGTGGGACGCCGTCTGGCCATGATAGCCTGCACGACCGATGCCGACGCGCTTCCGATTGCGCTACCAGGCGAGCGACTTCGAGCTTCCCCCTGGCGAGTTCGTGATCGGTCGCAGTTCCTCGTGCAGCTTGGCCGTGGACGACGCGCTGGTTTCGCGACGTCACGCGGTGCTGCGTGTCGGTGAGTCGGGCGTGACGGTCGAGGACCTGGGCTCCCGCAACGGCGTCCTCGTCAACGGGGAGCGTATCGAGGGTTCGCGCGCCCTGCGGCACCTCGATCGCATCGTCATCGGCGCGCAAGAGCTGGTGCTGTTCGAGGTCGACCGCGGCCAGGGCGACGTCGCCTCGTCGGGGGGGGGCACGTGCGAAGTGTGCCACGCGACGCTCGGCCCGGACGACCTGCACTGCCGAGCGTGCGGCGCCCCTGCGCCCCGACGCGCCCAGACCCTCGCCGGCGCGACGCTCGAGATCCGGGTGCCCGCGGGCGGCTGGTCCGGATTGGGCGCGTCGCTGCCCGAGGAGCCGACGCGAACCGCCGTCGGCTTCGCGTTGCTCGCGGGGATCGCGGAGAAGGCGCTCGGACTCGGACGATGCGACGAGGCGGAACGGCTGGTCGGCGGACAGCTCGAGCTCCTGGTCGCTCGCGCGTCTGCCGGGGAAACCCTGGCCGCCGACCTCATGACGACCGCGACGCGATTCGCGCTCCGCCTCGCCGAGGGACTCCAGCAGCCACGGTGGGTGGACTACGTCTTCCGTCTTTACGCTGCGACCCGGCAGGTGGTGCCCGGACCCACCGTCGATCGCATGCACGAGCTCGTGCGCCGCATCGGACACGATGACCCGCGTGCGCTGCGCGCCTACCTCGAGGTGCTCGCTCCGGTGCGCGACCAGCTCTCGGCGTCCGAGCGGTTCACGCTCCACCGGCTCGAGGGATTGAGCCGCGTCATGTCCGCGTGAGTCGCTCGAGCCGTGCGACCGCCGCGTCGGCCTCCGGCCGCGCACGCTCGCCGGCTTGACGCAGCACGTCGAGGTAGGACAGCAGGGCCGGGCGGGACAGTCCGAGCACGTCCGCGTCGAGCGACTCGAGGCGCTCGAGCACCTCGGGAGCCGGCGCCAGCCGTTCACGACCGTGCAATCCCACGACCCACGCCACCCACTCGGCGCCGCCCTGCGCGGCGGCGAAGCGGAGAACCTGGACCGACAGGCGGGTCAGGTCGGCCGGCTCGAGCCGTTCGCCCGCGGCCAGGCGCTCGTCGACCTCGCGCGTCGCGCGCCGCAGCATCCGCTCCACCTCGGCGTAGCGTCCCATGGCGAGCGCACGGTCGATGACGTCGGCGAGCAGCGCGAACTGCCAGCCCCGCCGAGGCTCGGCGACCACGCCGCTGACCGTGTCCTCGTCCACGACCTCGGTGGCGCCGCAATGCGGACAGCGCGACGCCGTTTGCGCGCGGGCGCGACCGCACTGGCCGCAGAGCTGCATCGCGCCCGTCGGCCGCACGTCGCGCGTGCGGCCGCGCACGACGCTGAAAACGAGCTCCTGACTGCCGAGTCGGATGCGGTCTCCGTCCGCGAGCGTGCGCTCGCCGTCGATCAGGCGACCGTTGACGCGAACACCGTTGCGGGAGCCCAGATCCTGAATCCGGGCCTCCGTGCCGACGATCCGGATCCGCGCATGGTGCCTCGAGACGAGTGGATCCTCGAGCGTGATGTGGCAGTCCGGGCTGCGACCGAGCAGCACTTCGGGGCCCACGACGTCCAGCTCCTGCAGCAGGAAGCGCAGCCGGAACCGCACCACGCGACGTCCATCGTATCCGAAATCGAGCACGCGTGGTTCGGACTGGCTCCCGGCGGCGGTCACGCGGGTCGAGGCCGGCGAGCAAAAGCGCAGATCCGAGTCCGAGACCGCGTCAGAGACCGAGACCGCGTCGGAGACCGGGGCCGAGTCCGATCCCCGATCGAGCAATCTGGCCGGCGCCATCGGTCAGCGCGGCGCGTCGTCGTCGGGGTGGGCGCCCGTCGCGGCTGCGTCGTCCGCCTCCGCGTCGAGGTCCGCGCGCGCCATCCGCCACTTTCTGAGCTTCTCGACGAGGGTCGTCCTTCCGATGCGCAGCAGCGCGGCGGCGCGGTTGCGATTGCCGCCCGTCCGCTCGAGCGCCTGCTCGACGAGCGCACGCTCGAAACGCTCGACCTCCTCGCGCAAGTCGATGCCGTCGGGGGGCAGGGAGGGGCGGGCGAACGTCGGGCCGAGCGCGGTCGTCGGATTCGGCGAGCCGACGAGCCGCGGAGGAAGATCCTCGAGCCCGAGCACGCCCTCGGAACGGAGCACGACCATTCGCTCGACGAGGTTCTCGAGCTGACGCACGTTGCCCGGCCAGTCTGCGCGACACAGCGCGTCGAGGGCTTCGGGCGTGATGCCCTCGATCCGACGGTTGCGGCGGCGGTTGGCGCGAGCGATGAACCAGTGCACGAGCTCGGGAATGTCCTCGCGCCGTTCGCGCAGCGGGGGAAGCTCGACGGGGATCACGGCCAGCCGGTAGAGCAGATCCGCGCGGAAGACCCCGCTGCGGACCATGTCCTCGAGATCGCGGTTGGTGGCCGCGACCACCCGCACGTCGACCCGGTACGCCCTCGACTCGCCGACGGGCGTGACCTCGCGCTCCTGGAGCGCGCGCAGCAGCTTGGCCTGCAACGGCAGGGGAAGCTCCCCGATCTCGTCCAGGAAGAGCGTGCCCCCGTCGGCCGCACGGAACCGCCCCTCGGTCGCGGTGACCGCTCCGGTGAACGCGCCCCGCGCGTGACCGAACAGTTCGCTTTCGATGAGGTTCTCGGGAAGCGCGGCGCAGTGGACGGTCACGAAGGGGCCGTCCCGTCGCGACGACGCGCCGTGGATGGCGCGTGCGACGAGCTCTTTGCCCGTCCCGCTCTCTCCGGTGACGAGAACCGTGCAGTCGGTGTCGGCGACGCGCTGGAGAATGGAGAACACCCGGAGCAGGGCGGGGGAGTTGCCGCGGAGTCCGGGCGCGTGCTTCTCGCGCCACGTCGCGACCGACGAGCCGGAATCGGGCGGCAGCGAGGAGAGCGAAGCGGGGCGCAACGCGCGCTCGAGCGCTTCCTCGAGGGCCGCGAAGGAAAAGGGCTTGAGCAAGAAGTCCGCGACGCGTCGCTGGATGGCGGCAATCGCCGTGTCGAGCGAACCTTCTCCCGTCATGACGACGACCGGGATCACACGCGGCCGATCGGCGATTTCCAGTCCGCTGCCGTCGGGTAAGCGGACGTCGGCGAGCACGATCTCCACGTCCTTCTCGCGCTCGAGCACGGTACGCGCCTCGGCAACGGTCGCCGCGCCGAACACCTGCCAGCCCCGTGACGCGAGGTAGCGTTCGATTCCACGTCGCAGCGCCGCTTCGTCGTCGACGACGAGGATCGCTGCCACCGACGCCAGTGTACGAGAGCCCCTCGATGGGGACAATCGCGCGCGGGGGTGACCCATCGCGCCGGTGAGGCTGCCCGATGGCGGCACGGCTGCGGGCTCCGACTCGGCCTCGAGCTCTGGTTCGGATGCGCACTCGGGCTCGGCCTCCGACTCGGGCACGGATTCGGCCTCGGCCTCGGACTCGGGCTCGGCCTCGGCCTCGGTCGCGGTCTCGGACTCGGTCTCGGGCTCGTGCTCGGATTCGGACTCGGACTCGGTCTCGGACTCGGTCCCGGTCTTGGGCTCGGCCTCGGTTTCGGACTGGGCCTCGGGCACGGTCTCGGACTCGGTCGCGGTCTCGGTCTCGGACTTGGCCTCGGACTCGGGCACACACTCGGGCTTGACCGGCGCGACGGCAGCATCCAATGGAGCGATGGGTGCCGTGGCGCGCCCCGCCGGTTCAGGACGTGCTACGTGCGCGCGCGTGCGCGCCGCGCTGGCCGTGATCGGCGGAGGACCCGCGGGGTTGTCCACGGCGATCTTCGCCTGCGTCCTGCGGCCCGAGCTGCGCGAGCGGCTCCTGGTGATCGAGCGAGGCCGTTATCCGCGCGACAAGATCTGCGCGGGCGCCATCGGCGCGCGCGCCGATCGGCTGCTCGCGACGGTGGGCGTGCGGCTGGACGTTCCCGCGGAACCGATCGAGGGCATGACGTTGCGTCTGGGCACGGGAACGGTCTGCCGCCGACCTGGCGGGCTCGGTCGCGTCGTGCGCCGTATCGAGTACGACACCGCGCTCGCCCGTGCGGCCGCGGATGTCGGGGCCATCGTGCGCGACGGGGTCACCGTTCACGCGGTCGAGCGTCGTTCGGACGGCGTGCATCTGCAGACCGACGCGGGTCCCGTCGTCGCCGACGCGATCGTGGGTGCGGATGGCGTCGGCAGCGTCGTGCGCCGGGCGCTGGGCCTCGGCCCGGGACGGCTCCGTGCCCAGGCCGTCGAGGTCGACACCGAGCCCGTCGAGTCCGACGGACCTCGTGACGAGATCGTCTTCGATCTGCGTGACGCGTCGTATGCCGGATACGCGTGGGACTTCCCGACCCTCGTCGCGGGTCGCCCGCTCGTCAGCCGCGGTGTCTACGTGCTGCGGCGTCGCGATCCGTTGCGACCCGATCCCGATCCCGGAGTCGTGTTGCGCGAGCGGCTCCGCGGGCTCGGCCTCGACCCGACCCGGTACGCGCAACGACGGTTCGCCGAGCGCGGATTCGAGCCCGGCGCGCGAGTCTCAGCGCCTCGAGTCCTGCTGGTCGGGGAGGCAGCCGGCATCGACCCCGTCACCGGGGAAGGCATCGCCCAAGCCGTGCAGTACGGAGCCATCGCCGGCGCCTATCTCGCCGAGCGATGGGCGGAGCGCGACTTCGGGTTCGGCGACTGGGGGGACGTCCTTCGTGCGAGCCGCGTCGGTCTCGACCTTCGCCTGCGCGCTGCGCTGCTGCCCCTGGCCTACGGGCGCGCTCGCCCGTGCATCGAGGCCATGCTCGCGCGTGCGCCGGACCTGCTCGACGGACCGATGGCGTGGTTTGCGGGACGACGGGTTCCCCGCGGACCGATGCTGCGCGCCCTGTTCCGCGCGGCTCCGGCGGCCCTGCGTTCGGTGCTCGACGCGACGCCGCTTCGGCGCCCCTGAAGCGACCGCTGCACCGCGGAGATGCACGAGCCGTGGCACGCGGTGGGCGCATCGCCTTCGACCACGACGCGTCGCGCAGGCCCGACGCGGGAACCTTTCGGCGCGCTCAGTCCATGAACGGATATCTCCAGTCGATCGGCGGCACGAACGTTTCCTTGATCGAACGGGGCGAGCACCAGCGCAGCAGATTCCACGGCGCGCCCGCCTTGTCGTTGGTTCCGCTGGCACGTGCACCGCCGAAGGGCTGCTGGCCGACGACGGCCCCCGTCGGTTTGTCGTTGACGTAGAAGTTGCCCGCCGATTGCCGCAGGCGCGCCGTCGCCTCGACGAGCGCGACACGGTCGCGCGCGAAGACGGCACCGGTCAGGGCATAGGGGGACGTGCGGTCGACGAGGTCGAGCACGTCGAGCCACGCGCCGTCCTCGTAGACCCACGCGGTGACGACGGGTCCGAAGATCTCTTCCTGCATGAGACGGTGGGCGGGGTCGTCCACCTCGACGTACGTCGGCTCGACGAACCAGCCGTTCGAAGGATCACCGCGACCGCCGTACAGGACGCGCGCGGAGCCACGCGCGAGGGCGAGGTAACCCTCGACCTTGCGGTACGCCCGCTCGTCGACGAGCGCACCGAGGAAGACGCCGAAGTCGCGCACGTCGCCCACGCGGACCCGACCGAGCTCGGCGAGGAGCCGTTCGCGCACGTCCGCGGCGAGCGACCGCGGCAGATAGAGACGGCTGAGGGCGGAGCACTTCTGCCCCTGATACTCGTAGCCGCCCCGCACGATGGCGGTCACCAGGGCGGCCGGATCGGCGCTCGGATGCGCGACGAGGAATCCCTTGCCGCCCGTCTCGCCGACCAGTCGTGGGAAGCCGCGATAGCGATCGAGGCGCTCGGCGACACCCCGCCAGAGCGCACGGAACGTTCCGGTGCTTCCGGTGAAGTGGATGCCGGCGAGGTGCGGTGAATCGAGCGCGGCGCCGGCCTGCTCGGGGCCCTCCCCGGGCAGCAGCGACAGGACGCCGCGCGGTAGGCCCGCCTCCGTCAGCAGTTGCCAGATCAGCCAGCAGCCCGGCAGGGTCGCGTGCGCCGGCTTCCAGAGCACGACGTTGCCCATGAGCAACGGCGCAAGTGCGAGGTTGGCCGCGATCGACAGGAAATTGAACGGACCGATCGCGAGCACGAAGCCTTCGAGCGGCCGCAGCTCGACGCGGTTCCACGCGCCGGGGACGGAGAGGGGCTGCTCGTCGGCGAGCCGCTCGGCGAAGTGCGCGTTGAATCGCAGAAAATCGACGAGCTCGCACGCGGCGTCGATTTCGGCCTGGTGGCAGGTCTTGCTCTGCGCGAGCATGCACGCGGCGTTGACGCGCATCCGCCACGGCCCCTCGAGCAGCTCCGCGGCGCGCAGGAAGATCGCGAGGCGGTCGTGTACGTCCATCGCCGCCCATGCCGGTGCGGCGCGCATCGCGGCCTCGATGGCGGCCGACACCTCGTCGCGCCGCGCCCGATGAACCGTCGCGACGCGCTCGCGGTGCGCATGCGGCATCACGACGTCGAAGCGGTCGTCGGTGCGGACCTCGCGCCCGCCGACCAGCACGGGGATTTCCAACGGCTCGCGCGAGGCTTCGGCCAGGGCGCGGACGAGGGCGTCCCGCTCCGGTGTTCCGGGGGCATAGGTCCGCACAGCCGAGTTGACGGGCGAGGGAACACGCGCTCCGTGCATGGCTTTCTCCGCGACGCGAGCCTACACCGCGCGGGCAGCGGTCGGAGACGAGGTGGTTTCTGGTCTCGGACTCGGGCTCAGCCTCGGGCTCGGGCTCGGGTTCGGGCTCGGGCTCGGACTCGGTCTCGGTCTCGGTCTCGGGTTTGGAGTCGGACTCGGACTCGGCCTCGGATTCGGACTCGGTCTCGGACTCGAACTCGGACTCGGCCTCGGCCGCGGACTCGGACAAGGCCTCCGACTCGCGCTCGGGCTCGGTCTCCGACTCGGGCTCGGACTCGGCCTCGGGCTCGGACTCGGACTCGGACACGGCCTCCGATTCGGCCTTGGACCCGCTCTCGGCCCCGGGGCTCCGACTCGAGGCGCGTGCGCCCCCTCCGGGCGACTCGTCCGCCTCGATCAGGACACGATACGAAACTCGGAGAACTCGCCCGTGTAGCTGCGCCAGTGCGTCTCGACCTTGTCCACGCGTGCCGTGCTGGGACCGTGCTGCGCCCAGGCGAGGAACGCCTTGACGTCGTCCTCTTCGCCCTCGACGAGCGCCTCGACGCTGCCGTCCGGCCGATTCTTGATCCAGCCGGTCAGCCCGAGCTGACGCGCCTCGCGCTGGGCGGAGGCGCGGAAATAGACGCCCTGGACGCGGCCGCGCACGACGATGTGCAGTCGCTTTTGCGCCATGACACCGGGGCTCGCGTAGACCGACGCGGGACGCCTCGCAAGAGGCGAGACGCGCGTTCGCGGCTGGCCTGTTCTCCCCGCCGCTAGCGGGAAGCCGGCCTTGGAACCCACTTCGTCCACCGGTCTCGTCTCGGTCTCGGTCTCGGGCTCGGGTTCGGACAGGGGCTTGGAGTCGGACTCGGACTCGGTCTCGGACTCGGGCTCGGGCTCGGTCTCGGGCTCGGACTCGGTCTCGGGTTCGGACTCGGGCTCGGTCTCGGACTCGCGCTCGGACGCGGTTCCCCGCGATGGGAATCGACACGACGGGCACGCTGAAGCTGCGCGTCGACCCGTTGCCAGTCGCGTTCCGCGTCGGCCGCGAGCGCGAAGGTGGATGCGTCGATGGGGGACCCAGCCGACGACCGTCCCGCCGTATTCGCTCGAGCGGCGACGTCGGGGCGCGCTCCTGCTCGAGCGGCTCGGCCCGGGGCCCGCGGATCGCGCGACGGATGTCCTCCCACGTCGGCTCTCGGGACGTCACGCGACGGCTGGAGCGCGCGCTGGCTCAGGGCACGAGGACGATCTTGCCGACGTTGCGGCCGTGCTCCAGCTCGGCGAACGCCTCGCGCGCGCGCTCGAAGGGATGGATGGAGCCGACGTACGGCCGCACGGCGCCCGCGCGCCACGCGTCGAGCACGGCGTGAAGGTGCGAGGCCAGCATTGCGCGCTCGGTCCACAGGTGGCCGATGTGCACACCGGCGATCGCGCGGTTCTCCTCGAGCAGTTTGCGCACCGAGTAACGCGGGACGCGCCACAGCGTGCGCGCGACGCGCAGCAGGCTGCGCCGACCGGGGCGCGCCGCGTTCGCCAGTCCGAACGCGACCAGCATGCCCGACGGTCGCAGCAGCGAATAGCCCTTGCGCCAGTCGTCGCCACCCAGCGGGTCGAACACGAAATCGACGCCGCGGCCGTCGGTCAGCTTGCGGACGGCTTCGACGTAGTCTTCGCGGTGATAATCGATGACGTGGGTGGCGCCCTGGGCGAGCACGTGCGCGTGCTTGGAGGCGCTCGCGGTGCCGAGGACCGTCACGTCGGGAACGGTTCGCGCGAGTTGCAGCATGGCCGTTCCCACGCCGCCCGCGGCCATGTGCACGAGCAACGTGTCACCGGGCCGGATGCGCGCGACGCGGAACAGGGCGTGGTAGGCAGTGAGATAGGCGACGGGAAGGGCGGCGGCCTGCTCGAACGGCATCGCCTCGTCGATCGGGATGGCCTGCTCGTCCGGTACGCACACGGCCTCCGCGTGCGCGCCGTGAGGCACGAGGAAGAGGACCCGCTGCCCGAGCCGCCCCGGGTCGACGCCCTCGCCGACGGCGTCGACGACGCCCGCGCCTTCGTAGCCCACGACGCACGGAGGCTTCGGGGCGTCGGGATAGATGCCCTGGCGCGCGCTCACCTCCGAGAAGTTGAGGCCCACGGCGCGCGTGCGGACGCGGACCTGGCCGGGACCCGGCTGCGGGTCGGGGCCGTCGCGCACTTCGAGTACTTCGGGGCCGCCGTGACGCGTGATCCAGATGGCGCGCATGCGTCGCGAGTGCCTTCAACCACGCCCGAGCACGCGCAGCGTCTCCTCGACCACGCGGTCCGGAGTGATTCCATACTTTTCGAAGACCACCGCGGCCGGCGCGCTCGCCCCGAAGCGGTCGACCGTGACGAAGCCGCCGTCGGGGCCGACCCAGCGCTCCCAGCCGAACCGCGAGGCGGCTTCGACGACGACGCGTGCCCGGATCGCGGGCACGAGCACCTGGTCGCGGTACGCCGCCGGCTGCGCCGCGAACAGCTCCCAGCTCGGCATGCTGACGACACGCGTCCGCACGCCGCGTTCGTGCAGTCGCCGGGCACCTTCGAGCGCGACTGACAGCTCGCTGCCGGTGGCGATGACGATGGCGTCGGGGGTGCCGTGGTCCGGTTCCCACAGCACGTAGGCCCCGCGGTGCAATCCGGAGGCCGCCCCGAGGCCGTTGCGGTCCAGGGTGGGCAGGTTCTGGCGGGTGAGCACGAGCGCGACGGGTCCCGGACAGCGCAGGGCCGCGACCCACGCCTCGCGCGTTTCGTTCGCGTCTCCGGGTCGGATCACGGTCATGCCGGGAATGCTTCGCAGGGCGGCTAGGTGCTCGACCGGCTGATGGGTCGGGCCGTCCTCCCCGACGCCAATCGAGTCGTGCGTGAAGACGTAGCGCACCGGTAGGTGCATCAGCGCCGCGAGGCGGATGGCCGGTTTCATGTAGTCGCTGAACACGAGGAACGTCGCCCCGAAGGGCACGACCCCCCCATGGAGCGCCATGCCGTTGCATGCGGCGGCCATGGCGTGCTCGCGGATGCCCCAATGCGCGTTGCGCGGCGCGCGTGGCGCGTCGAGCTCGTGGAAGGAGGGCTCCCCGTGCAGATGGGTCAGATTGGACTCGCTCAAATCCGCCGAGCCGCCGACGAAGGAGCCGAGCCGAGGCGCCAGCACCGCGAGGACCTTCTCGCTCGCCTTGCGGCTGGCCATCCCGGTCGCGTCGGCGGGAAATTGCGGCAGGCCTTCGTCCCATCCAGGTGGCAACTCGCCACGCAGCCAACGTTGCAGTTCCTGCGCCTCGTCGGGAAACGCCGCACGGTAGGCTTCCCAGCGTCGATCCCATTGCGCGGAGAGCGCCATGCCGCGCGCGCGCACGGCCTCGCGCGCCGCGTGCAGTTCTTGCGGAACGCGGAACGACTCGTCCGGCGGCCAGCCGAGGATTTCTTTCGTGCGTCGAACCTCCTCCGCACCGAGCGGCGCTCCGTGCGCCTTGCTCGTATTTCGTTTCGTCGGTGCGGGCCAGCCGATGATCGTGCGGACGCGGATGAAGCTTGGCCGTTCGCGCTGGGCGAGGGCCGCGCGGGCGGCGCGTTCGATGGCGTCCAGATCGTTGCCGTCATCGACGCTTTGGACGAACCAACCGTACGCCTCGAAGCGTTTGCAGACGTCCTCGCTCCAGGCGAGCGACGTGGGCCCGTCGATCGTGATACGGTTGTCGTCCCAGAACAGGACGAGCTTGTGCAGTCGCAAATGCCCGGCGAGCGAGCAGGCCTCGGAGGCCACCCCTTCCATCAGGTCTCCGTCGGAGGCGATGCACCAGGTGACGTGGTCGAACAGTACGTGATCGGGCCGATTCCACCGTCGCGCGAGGTGCCGCTCGGCCATGGCCATGCCGACCGCGTTGGCGACGCCCTGCCCCAGGGGCCCCGTGGTCGTTTCCACGCCGGGGGTCAGGTGCGATTCGGGGTGACCCGGCGTCCGCGAGCCCCACTGCCGAAAGCGGCGGATCTCCTCGAGAGGCAGGTCGTACCCCGTCAGGTGCAGCAATGCGTATTGCAGCATCGACGCGTGGCCGCAGGAGAGCACGAAGCGGTCGCGGTCGGGCCAATCGGGCCGGGCGGGGTCGTGGCGTCGCAAGCGCGTCCACAACACCCATCCGAGCGGGGCCAGGGCCATCGGAGTGCCGGGGTGCCCGCTGCGCGCGGCCTCTACGGCATCCATGGCGAGCGTGCGGATGGTGTCGACGGCGAGTCGGTCGATCGACGGGGACAGGGTCACGCGGCCTCCGCGGCTGCCGTCTTGTACCATCGCCAGGCGCCTCCACGCTGCGGGTGAACGCGTCGGCTGCTTTTCATCCCAACGTCGAAGTTCGCGCGTCCTCGGATTCGAGCTCGGGCTCGGACTCGGACTCTGGCTCGGTCTTGGACTCGGTCTCGGACTCGGACTCGGACTCCGACTCCGCCTCGGACTCTGACTCGGGCTCGGACTCAGGCTCGGACTCGGACTCGGTCCCGGACTCCGTCCCGGCGTCCGACTCGTGCTCGAGCTCCGCTTCGGACGACGACGCGGCTTGGGCGGGCCGACGCGGTTCGACCGAACCGCGCAGCAAAGACCCCTCGACCCGCGCGGTGGCTCACGGATATCCTGCGTGCGGATGGTCGGATGGTCGTGGCTTGGGATGCGGAGGGCGATGCGCTGCGCAGCACTATCGTCGTGGACGCTGCTGACGATCGGCTGTGCGCCGCTCGACGAAGGGGTCGGCGCGTCGCGCGAGCCGCTGCGCGATCTGGATGCGGTCGAGCGCGAGTTTCTTCGCCTGCTCAACGAATATCGCGTGGCCAACGGCGTCGAGCCGGTACGCGACGATCGGGCCCTCAACGACGGAGCGCGGGTGTACAGCGAGCGGATGGGTCGCGAGGACTTCTTCGACCACGTCGCGCCCGACGGAAGCACCTTCACGGAGCGGATGTGCGAGGCGGGTTACGAGCCGGCCTGTGGGCCACGCACCGCCGTCGGTGAGAACATCGCCGCGGGGCAGTGGACGGCGCGCGAGGTGTTCGAGGCCTGGCGCCGCAGCCCGGGCCACGACCGCAACATGCGCGCACGCGAGTTCCGGGTCGTGGGCATCGGTCGGGCGGTGGTGTCCGGAAGCCGCTTCGAGGTGTACTGGACGAGCACGTTCGCGGGCACCGTCGTCGCGACCACCAATCCGCTCGACGCAGGCGCCGCGGCGCCGGACGCGGGTCGCGAGCCCCCCGCGGATGGTGGCCGGCCGCCTTCGGGTCGCGATGCCAGTGGTCCGGACGCCGCAGACGACGAGCCCGACACGTCCGTTCCCACACCCGGCGAGGACGCGGGCCGCGAGCGGTCGGGGCGCGGGCGGCGAGGAGGCTGTTACTGCGCGTCGCCGGGCCTCGCTCGATGGATGGGAGCGTCGGGGAGCATCACGCCGGTGCTCGGGGCTGCGCTCACGGCATTGGTGGTGCGCAGGGTGCGACGGGCGTCGTCTCGAGGTTCCTCGTAGTGGGAAACGGGCGACGGGAAGCTCAGTAAGGGCGTGCCGCGGGACGGCGCGCGACCACGCGACTGAACGGAGTCCGGGTCCACGCACGAGTCCGAGCCCGAGTCGAAGCCCGAGGCCGAGTCCAGAGTCCGAGACCGAGACCGAGACCGGGTCGGAGTCCGAGACCGAATCGGAGTCCGCGTCTGAGCGTGTGCGGTCGAGCCGATCGAGGCCGGCGGCCCTCAGCGGGTCTGGTAGATGCTGAGGGCGCCTACGTATGCGAAGCCCACGCAGAACAGCGCGAGGAAGGGCACCGTGAGCCAGTTGCCCGTGGCGACCGCGACGACGAGGGTCACGGCGAAGTACGCGGCGAGAAGGAGTTCGATCGCGCTGTGACGCATCCGTCCGGCGCGGTACTTCTTCTGCGTCCACCGATCGGTGCGGTCGGTCACCCCGTGCTTGGGCGTGCGGACGAACTCGAGGTCACGGCCGAAGAGCCCCTCGATGACGGCACGCGCGTTATTGACCGACAAGCCGATGCCGAGCGCCATGAGCATGGGTAATCGGCGCAACGCTTCGCCGAGCCGGCCGTACAGGGCTCGGTGGCTCGTCACGTAGAAGGCGACGATGGAGCCAGCCGTTCCGAGAAACAGTGGCACGTCCGCCAGCAACAGCGCGGGGTGCTCGATGCGCTCTCGGACGAACAGGTTGGGCAGCTGCAACAGCGCGAGAGCGATCACGAACACGTACGCGAAGTTGTTCGTGAGGTGGAAGAGGGCCTCGAGCTTGACCTTCGAGGGGATGTCCGCGCGCAGCACGAGGGGCAGCAGCTTGCGCGCCGTCTGCGCGCTGCCCTTGGCCCATCGGAACTGTTGCGTCTTGAACGCATTCATCTCGCACGGAATCTCGGCGGGCGCGACCGCGTCCGGCACGTAGACGAACTTCCAGCCGCGGAGCTGGGCGCGGAAGGACAGATCCATGTCCTCGGTGACCGTGTCGTGCTGCCAGCCACCCGCGTCGACGATCGCCGCCTTGCGCCAGATCCCGGCGGTTCCGTTGAAGTTGAAGAAGCGCCCCGAGCGATGGCGCGCGATGTGCTCGACGACGAAATGGCCGTCGAGCATCATCGATTGCACGCGCGTCAGTGTCGAGTAGTCCCGGTTCAGGTGGCCCCAGCGCGCCTGGACCATGCCGACCTGCGGGTCGGTGAAATGGTGGATGAGGCGCTGCAGCAGGTCGGGCGTCGGAACGAAATCGGCGTCGAAGACGAGCAGGAACTCGCCACGTGCCCGCTTCAGGCCGTTCTCGAGCGCGCCGGCCTTGTACCCCGTCCGATCCGCGCGATGGATGTACACCGCGTCGAAGCCCCGGGCACGCAGTTCCTCGACCTTACGTCGGGCGATCTCTTGCGTCTCGTCGGTCGAGTCGTCGAGCACCTGGATTTCCAGCCGGTCTCGCGGATAGTCGAGGCGCGCGACGCTCTCGATGAGCCGTTCGGCAACGTACTTTTCGTTGAACATCGGCAGTTGCACCGTGACGACCGGAAGCTCTTCGAATCGAGCCGGCGGCGTGTGCGCTCGGTGCCGATGGCGCCAGTACAGGTAGACGAGCTGCGCTCGGTGCAGGCCGTAGGCGGCCAGCACGCCGATGACGACGAGGTAGACGACCAGGAAGGCGACGTCCATGCCCGTGGCCTCCGACGCCGCCGGAGGTAGCACGGCAAACGTCAACGAATCGTAATTTCTTGTAGGGCTTCGTCGTGGCGGCGCGTTGGTGCGAGGAGAGAGACTCGAACTCTCACGCCCTTGCGGGCACCGGATCCTAAGTCCGGCGCGTCTGCCGGTTCCGCCATCCTCGCCCGGGCGTCTCGCATGGCGGCGGGCACACGGGGTGTCAAGCTGGCCGCGTGGCTCCGCGTCGACAACGGCACGCCGCAGGGTGGCCGTGGCTGCTCGCCGTCTTCGCGATCGGCACCGCGTCGCTCGCCTCCGCGCACGGTCGCTTCCCCGAAGCGCGCCAGATTGCGTTCGATCCGATGGACCCGGACCACTTGGTCGTGCGAACCACCTTCGGGCTGCTCGTCACGGATCGGGGCGGGCCGCCGTGGCGGTGGGTCTGCAACGCCGCGTTCGGCGCGAGGGACGTCGAAGACCCCCCGATCGCCATCGCTCCGGACGGCAGCCTGCTCGTGGCGACCGCGGACGGCCTGATGCGGGCGGAGCGTGACGGCTGCGCGTGGACGAGCCCCAGCGAGTCGTTGCGCCGTTTCGTCATCGACGTCGTCGCCGATCCCGCGGACCCGCGGGTCCTGTACGCGCTCACGAGCGACGGCGGCGACCGACCCAACCTGCTGTTCCGCAGCGACGACGGCGGCTCGTCGTGGGTCCCGACGAGCGCGCCCATCGAGCCCATCCTCTTCGAGACCGTCCGCATCGCGCCGTCGCGCCGCGAGCGCATCTACCTGAGCGGAGCCTATCCGTCGACGTCCACCGAGCCGCGCCGCGCGTTCGTCTTCCGCAGCGATGACGGCGGTGCGAGCTGGACCCGCATCCCGTTCGAACCGCTGCGCGACGGCCGCAACGTGCTGCTGCTCGCGGTGGACCCGACGAATCCGGATCGCCTCTTCGCGGAAGTGCCTGGGGATCGCGACGACCGCCTCGTGCGTAGCGACGATGCCGGCGCGAGCTGGACCGAGGTGCTCGTCATGCCCGACGTGCGTGGCCTCGTCTGGTCCGATGACGGACGGAACGTGTGGACGGGGGGCGTGGCAGGCGGTGGCCTGTGGCGCTCGAGCGACGGCGGCGTCTCCTTCGAAGCCGTCGACAAGTTCCTCGAAGTGGGCTGCCTGGCGCGACGGGGTACGGAGCTGTGGGTGTGCGCCAACAACTACGTCGACGGCTATGCCGCGGGCCGCAGCTTCGACGGGGGCCGCACGATCGTGCCGGTGCTCGTGTTCGACGACATCGAGGGGATCGTCCCCTGCGATGCGTCGAGCGGGACGGCGCGCGAGTGCACCCCGCGGTTGCCGGACCTGATCTTCGACTTGGGGCTGTCCCTCGACGCGGGCGTGCCGGTCGACGCGGCCGACGCGGGCGGGCCACCATGGCTTGACGGTGGCCGGTCTGGACGTCGTTCGGGTCGCACGGCGGTGGCGCGCCGGCCGGCGGGCGGCGGTGGCCTTCGCTGCGCGGCGGACCTCGGGCCGGGCGACGGGGCGTGGGCGTTTTTCGTGGTCGGGAGCGTGGCGTGGCTCGTCCGGCACGGTGGGTCGCGCGGAAGGCGGGCGAGGGGTTCGTGCGCTATTTTTTCACGAGTGGCGTTCGCTGCCGCGGCAGTTCGGGACGCGTCGCTCCACGAGTGCGGCGCCTGCAACGGTCGGGCGCCGGCGTCCTGGAGCCGCCGTAGGGGGCGAGCCGCGGCGACGGGCTCGCGGCTCCCGGATTGGCATCGAAGCGAGGTGAACAGATGAGGCGCCTGTCTCGAATCGTCGTGCTGGTCGGCGTCGTCGTCGCGGGTTGCTCCGCGTTCACCGCCACGGATCCCGGACGGCTCCAATGGGATGGCGGCGGCGGAGGTGTCGACGGTGGTCTCGATGGGCCCGCACAGGACTCGGAGGGGCCCGAGGGCGGTGCGGACGCGCCGACCGTCGATGTGGCCCCGCGGCCGGACGGGGCCCCGACCGATGGAGGCGATGCGGGGTCGGAAGACGGGGGTGGCGGGGATCCGTGCGCGTCGTGCGACGACGGGATCGACTGCACGGTCGAGCACTGCGATCGCGACGCGGGCCGGTGCGTCTCGACGCCGGACGATGGCCGGTGTAGCGGCGGCCTCGTGTGCGTGCCGGCTCTGGGCTGCGCGCCGCGGCGGTGTGTCGGCGACGCGGACTGCGACAACGGTCGGTATTGCGACGGCGCCGAGCGCTGCGCTCCGGGCAGCGTGGGCGCGGACGACCGTGGCTGCGTCGCCGGTGCCGCGGTGCGGTGCGACGACGGCTTCGATTGCACGACGGATCGCTGCGACGAGGTCGCGCGCCGCTGCGTGCACGCGCCCGACGACGGCCGCTGCGGCGACGGCGTGGAGTGCACCCGCGACGCGTGCGACCCGGCGCGCGCGGACGACGCGACGGGATGCGTGAACCAAGCCGACGACGCGCTGTGCCCGGGGACGTTCTGTCGGCCTGGGGGTATGTGCGACCCGGAGCGAGGGTGCGTGGGGGGCGGCAGCCGCGATTGTCGCGACGGGAACGTCTGTACGGTCGACTCGTGCGACGACGTGCGCGGCATGTGCGTGAACGTCCTTCGCGACGACGACGGCGACGGGGCTCCCGCGGCGTTCGTGGGAACCGTGATCTGCGTGGGGGGCACGGACTGCAACGACATGGATCCGAACGTTCGACCCGGCGCCCCGGAGGCGTGCAATGGCCGAGACGACGATTGCGATCGCATGGTCGACGAAGGCTGTTCGGTGCCACCGGGCGAGACGTGCGACTCGGCCATCCTTCTTCGACCCGAGTCGGCTCGCCTCAGCGTCCGCGGTACGTTCGGAGGCTATCGTTCGCAGTATCGGAGCGCGTGCTCGGAAATGGGCAGCCCCGACGTCGTCTACGTGCTCGACGTCGCTTCACGCAGCGACATCGTGATCGACACGTTGGGCAGCACTGCCGACGCCGTCGTCGCGGTCGACACGGATTGCATGCCGGCCTATCCGTGGGGGCTGGGATGCAACGACGACCTCGACGTGGGCGTCGAGCGCGCGGCGCGCGTCTGGGTGCACAACTTCGGCCCCACGCCCGGCTCCCTGTCGCGACGGCTGTACATTCTCGTCGAGAGCCGGAGCGGGTCGGAGACCGGCGACTATGTGCTCAACGTCGAGGTCCGACCCGCCGCGGCCGACTCGTGCGGCGCCCCGCTCGACATCACCGGGGGCGGCTCGGTCGTCGGATGGATGACGGGTACGTCGGCGAGGACACGCGGGGGCTGTCAGGGGTTGTCGGAGGTTGCCGAGACCGAGTCCGTGCTCACGTTCCTCGGTCCGCCCGACGCGAAGGCGTCGATCGAGGTGCTCGCGGCGGCGTTCACGCCCGACGTCTACGTGCGCAGCGCGTGTCCGGGGACCGAGGATCTCGCCTGCGACATCGGAGAGAGCATCGGCGGCGGCGTCGACGGGGCCGGCTTCGATGTGGACGTCGCCCCCGGGGAGCGCGCCTACCTATTCGTCGACGGCCTGCGGCCAGCAGGCGGCTTGAGCGGCGACGTCGTGTACTGGGCGACCTACGACCCGTGAGCCCGGCGGCGCGACGCCAGCAGCGTTGCGGCGCTTGGTTCATGCGCTCCCTCGAGGGACGGGCGGATGCCAACGCCCGCGATAGGGCTCGCGCTCCGGCTGTGTTTCGTTGCCTTTTTTGGATGGTCGCGGCGTTGCTCGTGGCCTGTGGTGGCGGCTCGACGGCCTCGAACGTCGACCCCCGCGGAGGACCGAGCGCTGCATCGCGCGCGGGCGCCGGTGTCGAACCGCCACGTGGCTCGTCTGCGACTCGGCACGGGACGTCGGACCGCGAGAGCGACGAAACGAGGCGCACGCAGACCCCGGACGAGGAGGCGCCGACGTCGTTCGACCTTCCGCTCGGGCTGCCGGTCGAAGGCAGCGCGCGCGACCAGCCGCCGCGATTGACCGCACCGCCGCCGGCGATCGAAACGCTCGAGGCCGCGGAGGCCGCCGAGCGCCGCGGCCACCGACGGGAGGCCGAGGCGTTCTACGCGCGCGTCGTGGCTCGCGGCGGTCCCGAGCGCGCGCGTGCGGAGCTCGGACTGGCGCGCGTCGCGTTCGCGCGCGGAAGGCACGCGGACGCGCTCGCGGCCGCAGGGCGCGCGGCCCGTGCGGCGGCACATCGCGAAGCGGCCGAGCTGTTGCGCGCCGAGGTCCTGATGCGCGTGGGTCGGGCGGACGAGGCCCGGCCTCTGCTCGAGTCGCTCGCGTCGTCCCCGCGCGCGGTACGCGCCTGGTGGCTGCTGGGACGCCTGCACGCGCAGGCGGGCCGCACGGACGAATCGGCGCGCTGGTTCATGCGCCTGGTGCGCGCGTACAACGACGGCACGATCGGGCCCGCGGACGCGGAGGGCCTCGCCCTCGTCGGCTCGGCGGCCGCCGCGCTCGGGGCTTTTCGGGACGCCAACGACGCGTTTCGTGAAGCGACACGCGCCGATCCGACGCGTGTCGAGACCCAAATCGAATGGGCGCGGCTCTTCTTGGAGAAGCACGACCCGGTGCAGGCCGAACAATGTCTGCGCGCGGCGCTCGAGCACGACCCCGAATCGGCGCCGGCGCATGCGCTGATGGGGCGCGTGGTGCTCGAGCGCGGCCTCGACCTCGACCTCGCCGAACGCTACGCGCTGCGCGCGCTCGAAATCGATCCGAGCCACGTGCCGGCGTGGGTGCTGCGTGCCTCCATCGCCGTTCGGGAACAGCAGTTCGAAGCGGCGCACGCGGCGCTCGAGCGGGCGCTCGCGATCGATCCCACCGATGCGGAGGCCTGGTCGACCCGGGCGGCCGCGCACTACGTGGCCGACGAGCGCGAGGCCTACGAGGCGGCGCGCGCCGAGGTGCTGGGGCGCAACCCGAGCTACACGCGGCTGTACGCGATCGTCGCGGAGCACGCCGACTGGGCCCATCGCTACGCCGACGTCGTCGCTCTCGCGCGCGAGGCCGTGCGGATCGCACCGGACGACGCGGTCGCGCTCTCGACGCTCGGGCTCGGGTTGCTTCGCATCGGCCAGGAGACCGAGGGGCTGGAGGCGTTGCGACGCGCCTGGCGACGCGATCGCTACAACGTGCGCGTCTACAACACGCTCGAGCTGTTCGAGGGCGCCGTCGCGCGCGACTACGAGACGCGAACCGACGGAGGGTTCGTGCTGCGTCTGCATCGCGCCGAGAGCCCCGTGCTTGCGCGCCTGGTGCCTCCGCTGCTGCGCGAAGCGCGCGATGCCATGACGCCGCGCTACGGCCCGCTGCCCCAGGGCGCCGTCCACGTCGAGCTGTACGCCGACCCCGAGCATTTCGCGGTGCGCACGTCGGGGCTGCCGCACGTCGGCGTGCAGGGGGTCTGCTTCGGTCGTGTGCTGGCCGCGCTCTCGCCGCGCGGTGGGCCGTATGCCTGGGCCCTCATCCTGTGGCACGAGCTGTCGCACGTCTTCCACGTCGAGCTGTCCCGGCACCGCGTCCCGCGCTGGTTCACCGAGGGCCTCGCCGAGCTGGAGACGGCACGCGCCCGCCCCGAATGGCGCCGACGCGACCCGGTGCCGGTGGCGCACCTCGTGGACCGCATGCCGCCGCTGCACCGGCTCGACCGCGCTTTTCTGCGGGCGCGGTCAGCCGCCGAGATGATGTTCGCGTACCAGTACTCGCTCCGCGTCGTCGAGTGGCTCGGGGCGCGATTCGGCGAGGAGCGCCTCGTCGAGATGCTGCGTGCGTGGGGGCGCGGACTGCGCACCGAGCGCGTGATCCGCGAGGTGCTCGGGGTCGAGCCCGACGCGCTCGACCAGCAGTTGCGCGAGCAGCTGCGACGGGAGTCGGCACCGACGTGGGTCGGGCTCGATCCGCTGGCGGCGGTCGAGCTCGACGCACTGATCGAGCAAGCGAGGCAGGCTCCGTCCGACTCTCGGCTCCAGGCTCGGCTCGCCGCGGGGTTTGCGCAGTCCGGTCGAGAGCGCGAGGCGCTCGAGGCCGCACGGCGCGCGCTCGACCTCAATGCTTCGGAGCCGACGGCGCTTCTCGTGGTCGGCATGCTCCGGCGCGGTCCGGAGGCCGAGCGGTCGCTGCGCGCCATCCTCGAGGCGGGACGCGATGGCCCGGACGTGCGGTTGGCGCTCGGCGCGCGGTTGCTCGAAGCGGGCAAGCCCTCGGCCGCGCGGGAACAGCTCGAGGCGGCCGTGCGGCTCGCGCCGGACAGGCTCGAGTCGTGGCGTGGGCTGCTCCTGATCGGGCGTCGGTTGCCGGATCGCGACCTGCAGGATCGGGCGCTCGAGCGGCTCGCCGCGCTCGACCCGCACGATCGCGCCGTGCACGTCGCCTGGGTCCAGCGCCTCCTCGAGCTCGAGCGCTGGGACCCGTTGCTGGAGGCCGCGCGACGCGCGCAGCACGTCGCCCCGCACGACGCCATCGTGCACGAAGCGCTGGGCCGCGCGGCCCTCGCCCTCGGGCGCCACGCGGAGGCCGTCGAGGCCCTCGAGCTCGCCCTGCTCGTCGACCCGGGGCGCGAAGCCACGTTGCGGCCCCTGCTCGATCGCGCGCGGCGCGCGGCGGGACAGGCGCGGAACAGGGCCGAATCGCACGCGCAGACCGCGGGGGCAGCCGCCACCCGCTGAAGACGACACGAGGCGCGCGCCGCTCTCCGTGCGACGGCGCCGGCGACGTGGGTCGATGACGACTCGGGCTCCGGCTCCGACCCAGACTCGGACTCGGTCTCAGGCCTCGGCCTCTGACCCTGACTCTAGAGAGAAACTCGTACCTCCTCAGGCCGCGAGCGGGGTGACCTGCACGGCGAGCCCGAGGTCCCGACCCGCGGGATCGTGGCACCACGGAGC
>JANWZI010000030.1 GCA_025054695.1 Myxococcota bacterium
CGCGACGCTCGTCGTTCTCGGCGCGCTGAGCCTGCTTGCAGAGGGCTGCGCCCCCGAAACCCGCTCGCTGTGCTGGGACGTCAGTGGGCTTGTTCCGGGCACCAGCTCCTACCGCCTTCGCATCCTGCGCGGAGGATGCGGCGAGGGATCTCCGGTGCTCTACGACGTGTCGGCGCCGGCGGGGGCGGTCAGTGAGGCGATGGCGCCGCCGCGGCTGGCGCCGGGTCGCTATGGGTTCGAGGTGAGCGCGCACGGCGGCGATTGCGGGCTGCTGGCGCGTGGCTGCACGCAGGCTCGGTTGCCGACGGGCGAGGGGGCGTGCGTGCGGGTGTTGTTGCAGGAGGTGGGCGAGCCGCAGGGCTGTGGGCCGGGTGCGCGCTGCGAGCGCGGGTTGTGCGTGCTGCTGGATGCGGGGGTGGATGGGGCGGTGCCGGATGGGGGTGGCGTGGAGGGGATGGGGGAGGGTACGGGGCACGATGGTGGCGAGCGCGAGGAGGCCGCCATGGACGGTGGCGTGCCGGAAACGGGTGCCGACGGCGCTGTGGGCGATGCGGGTGTCGACGCGGGGCGATTCGATGCGATGGCGACGATGGACGGGGGGGCGAGCGGGGATGCGGCGGGCGACTCGAGCCTGCCGCGAGTCGGTGTCGTCCTTGTTGCCGCTGGTTTGCAGCACAGCTGCGGGTTGCGCGCCGACGGCTCGCTCTGGTGCTGGGGATACAACGGGTACAGCGAGCTCGGCCTGGGTGACATGACGGACCGCACGACTCCGGAGCAGGTCATGTTTCCGTGACGAATCGCGACGCGTCGCGCGAGAGGGCCGATGCGGCCACGCTGCCGCGCGCCCGGAACCGAGCTCGAGTCCACGTCGCACGCGGAGACGGGGTCCGAGTCCGTCCGCGAGTCCGAGCCGGAGCCCGAGTCCGAGACCGAGTCCGAGCCCGAGCCCGAGTCCGAGCCAGAGTCCGAGTCCGAGGCTGAGCCCGGGCCCGAGCGCGATGCGGCCACGGCGTTCAGGCTGCTTCGTCGGCGGCCACGGCGGTGCGCGAGCCGCCCGACGCGAGCACGGCCTCGCGCAGACGCCCCAGCAGCTCCGGGCGCGCGATCAGCGCCGTCCGCGCCGCCTCGCGGCCCTGACCGAGCCGCTCGCCGCCGAACGCGTAGTGGGCGCCGTTCTTCTCGACGAGCCCGCGCGCGACCCCGAGGTCGAGCAGGTCGCCGGTCGCGTCGATGCCCTCGCCCCAGCGCACGTCGAACTCCGCGACGCCGAACGGGGGCGCGAGCTTGTTCTTGACCACCTTGACGCGCGTGCGGCTGCCGACGTGCTCGTCGCCGTCCTTGATGGTGCCGATGCGACGGACGTCGAGACGAACGCTGGCGTAGTACTTGAGCGCCTGGCCGCCGGTCGTCGTCTCCGGCGATCCGAACGTCACACCGATCTTCTGCCGGAGCTGATTGATGAAGAAAATGGTCGTACCGGTTCGGTGCGCGACGCCCGTCAGCTTGCGCAGCGCCTGGCTCATCAGGCGAGCCTGCAGGCCCATGTGCGCCTCGCCCATCTCGCCCTCGATCTCGGCCTGCGGAACGAGCGCGGCGACCGAGTCGACCACGAGCAGGTCGACGGCCCCCGACCGCACGAGCGTCTCGGCGATGTCGAGCGCCTGCTCGCCGGAGTCGGGCTGCGAGACGTAGAGTCGATCCGGATCGACGCCCAGCCGCCTCGCGTACGCGACGTCGAGCGCGTGCTCCGCATCGACGAACGCGGCGATGCCGCCCTGCCGGTGGCACTCGGCGATCGCGTGCAGCGTGAGTGTCGTCTTGCCACTCGCCTCGGGGCCGAAGACCTCGACGATGCGACCGCGCGGGTAGCCGCCGCAGCCCAGCGCGAGGTCGAGCGACGGCGAGCCGGTGGGCAGTGCCGGCACGTCGACCGAGACGCGCTCGCCGAGCAGCATGATGGCACCCTTGCCGAACTGCTTGAGGATCGCGCTGGCGGCAGCCTGCACCGCGCGCAGCTTCTCGTTCATGGCCATGGTCGTTCTCCTTTCTCCTGGGGTTCCCAGCGACCGGACGGGAAGGTCCGTCCGGTGGAATCGAGGGCGCGCAGCGCGAGCGCCTGCGCCACGTGATCGCCCTGCACGACGCTCGCGCCTTCCAAGCACGCGACCGTGCGCGCGACGCGGAGCGTCTTGGCCCACGCGCGCGCAGACAGCCCGAGCCGCTCGGCCGCACGCTCGAGCAGGCCGAGCGCGGTTCCATCGGCGAGCCGGACCAGCGTCTCGACCGGGGCGTCCGGACCGTGTCCCGGAAGCGATCGCGACAGCGTCTCGGCGGCCTCGACGCGTGCGCGCACGGTGGCGCTGTCCTCTTCGTTCGAGGGGGATCCCAGGCTGCGCGCGGGCACGCGCTCGACGCGCACCTGCAGGTCGAAGCGGTCGAGCAAGGGCCCCGAGACGCGTCCGCGGTAACGGGCGATGCGCTCGGCACCGCAACGACACAGCCCGCGTGGCTCGCCCGCCCAGCCGCACGGACAGGGGTTCATCGCCGCGACGACGAGCCGCGGCCTGGCGGGCATCACGACGCGGTGGCGTACACGCGCCACCACGGCCTGCCCGCTCTCGAGCGTGGTGCGCAGCGACTCGAGCGCGTCGCGCCGCATCTCGGGCAACTCGTCGAGGAACAGCACGCCGCCGTGCGCGAGCGTCACTTCGCCCGGCCGCACGGGGTCGCCGCCACCGACGAGCGCGCTCGTGCTCACCGTGTGATGGGGCGCGCGGAAAGGGCGGGACGGACCCCCGACCGGCCACGGCAGGCCGGCCGCGCTCGCGATAGTCGCGATCGCCAGCGCCTCTTCGTCGCTCGGAGCCGGCAGGATCGTGCGCGCGCGGCGCGCGAGCATCGTCTTGCCCGCGCCGGGAGGGCCGACGAGAAGCAGGTGGTGGCCGCCGGCCGCGGCCACCTCGAGTGCGCGGCGCGCGACGGGTTGTCCGCGCACCTCGCGTAGATCGTCGCCGCTGCAGCTCGCCGTCCCGATCGGCGGTGCTGAAGGCACCGCGCGCGCCAACGACGATGCGCCGTCCAGGTGCGCGACGACCTCGCGCAAGCCGCGCGCGACGAAGACGTCGATGCCCCGCACGAGCGAGGCCTCGGCTTCGTTGCCTGCGGGGACGATGGCCGCGCGCAATCCGCGACCCGACGCGTGCGCGAGCATGGGAAGGACGCCGCGTACCGGGCGCAATTCGCCCGACAACCCCAGCTCACCCACGAGCAGCGTCTCGTCGAGCGCGTTGGGCGCGCACCCTCCGCTCGCGGCGAGCGCGGCGACCGCGATGGCGAGGTCGAGGGCGGCGCCGCTCTTTCGCACGTCGCTCGGCGCCAGGTGCACGAGCAGATGCAGATCCGGCAGCTCGAAGCCATTGCTTTCGAACGCAGCCCGGATGCGCATGCGGCTCTCGCGCACCGCCGCCTCGGGCAGTCCGATCAGATCGAATCCCGGCAGACCGCGCGTGAACTCGGCCTCGACGGTGACGCCGATTGCCTCGACGCCGACGAGCGTGGCGGCATGGGTGGTGGCGAGCACGGGCGAGCGTCGACGCACGCAGCGTTCCGGCACGGCCGTCGTGTCGATACGCGGGGTTGCATCGCGGAACATGGCGAGCGTCGCCATCGGTCCGGCGGCGCCGCCGTCGTCGCGCTCGTGGCCGGGCGCCTACTACATCGCGAGCACGGGCTCGGAATCGGCCTCGGTCTCAGGCTCGGACTCGGACTCGGACCCGGTCTCGGACTCGGACTCCGACTCCGACTCGGGCTCGGACCCGCTCAAGGACTCGGACTCGGACTCAGGCTCGCACCCGGTTTCCGGCTCGATTTCTGGCTCGCACGCGGATTCGCGCTTCGAAGTCGTGCTCGAAGCCTCCCGATCCGTCGGCCATCCCACGTGATGTCATCTTCGCTGCTCGAGCTCTCCGTCGGCACGTTCGACGGCGCGGCGATTCGCGGTCACACCCCCGCCATCCGAATGCGACGCCGTCGCGCTTGCCTCGCGGGACCAGGCACGCGAGCATCGCGCCCATCCGTACATTCCGCGCACCCCCCGGAGGAACTCCAGCCATGTCATCGCCGCACCGCATCGCCACGCTCCTCGTCGCGCTCGCCGTAGCCTGCGGACGTGACGCGCCGCAGCCCCCGGCCACCTCGGGACCGACTGCACCTACTCCGCCGATGCCTCCGACGGGAGCCCCCGCGCCTCCCGCACCGCATCCCGCTATGCCGGGAGCTCCGGTGCCCGTAGGACACCCGCCCCAGGGCATGCCCGTCCCCGTTCCGACTCCGACGCCGGTTCCCGTCGGAGCTCCGGTCGCGGCTCCCGCCGCTGGCGGCTCTAACTTCGGCACGATTACCCTCGCGCCCGGCTTCACGCCGGACCCGCATTTCGTGCATGGAGTTAGCGGCGGTCCCGTCGACGCCCGCACGTGGAACCCGTCGTGCACGGGCTACGTCACCCCTCAGCCGGATCACTTGCTCGTGCTCGCGCAGCCCTTTGGGGGTCTGCGACTGATGGCCCACGGCGGAAGTCAGGACGTCACGCTCGTCGTCCAACGCCCGGACGGTGGCTACACGTGCAACGACGACGCCGAGGGCGTCCACCCGGTCATCGGCGGAAGCTGGGCCGCCGGAACGTACCGGGTGTGGGTGGGCAGCTATCAACCCAACGTGCGCGCCGCCTACACGCTCGGCCTGACCGAGCTGCCGAGCGTCACCGTCGCCTCCTTGCCGCCTCCGTCGGGAGCCGTCGCTCCGACCCCCGTCGCGGCTCCGGCGGCTCCGTCGGTTCCGGCGGCCGGAACCATCGCAAGCAATTTCGGCACCGTGACGCTTGCGCCCGGTTTCACGCCCGATCCCCACATCGTCCGCGGAATCAGTGGGGGCGCCATCATGGCCAGCTCGATGCACGCGAGCTGCACTGGGTGGATCGCCTCGCAGCCCGATCACGTGCTCAACTGGATGGGGGCATCGCCGTCGTTTCGCATCCTCGCCCGGAGCCCCCAGGACATCACGCTCGTCGTGCTGGCTCCCGACGGATCGGTCTGGTGCAACGACGACGCCGAGGGCACCAACCCCGTGATCTCCGGCCTCACGTTCGCGCCCGGCACCTATCGCATCTGGATCGGCTCCTACAACGCGAACGATCGCGCTCCGTACGTGCTCGGCTTCACCGAACTGGCGCATGTCTCGACGGCCTCGCTGATGTGATCGCGCCGACGGCGCGGTGGTCAGGCGCTCACCGCGAGCGTTCCGACTCGGGCCCACCGAAGTGCCGCTTGAGCGCGAGCCACCGCCGTTCGTAGAAGCGGTACGAGATCCAGGCGAGCGCGCTCGTCGCCACCAGCATCGTCGCGATCTGCGCGAGCAGCGCCCACCACGGGAGCATCGCGCGCACCGGGGGCGCGTACGAGACGACGAACACCGAAAAAGCCCAGTTCACGAACAGGTGCATCACGTAGACGCCGTACGAGATCTCGCCGAGCGCGACGAGCGGGGGCCAGCGCAGCAGGGGCGTGGGCCGGGTCGAGGCGGCGTGAGCGACCAGGGCCGTGCTCAGCGCGGCGACGGCCGTGTATTGCACCGTCGCCTGCGCGAGCGTCGGGGCCGTCCAGCTCAGTCGGCCGTGCTCGACGAGCAAGAGCGCGATCGCCGCGCCGCCGAGCAGGGCGCACAGACGCACCGGGCGCGCCAGGGGCTCGAGGCCTCCCCGCCACCGTTCGGCCGCGGCGAGCATGCCGCCGGCGGCGAGCGCGTCGAGCCGGCAGAGGGTGAAGAAGACGATCCAGCGCGCGTCGGCGCCCGAGTGCCACAACCACGCGCGGGACGCGAACGCGACGACGGCGACGGCGACGCACGCAACGAGTAGGCGCGCGGGACGCAACCAGCGCACCACGAACGGCCATACGGCGTAGAAATGCTCCTCGACCGCGAGGGACCAGAAGTGGACGAGCGTGCTCGGGCCCCAGTGCGCGGCGACGTGGACGTTGGCGAGGAAGGCCCAGTACCAGAGCTGCTCCGTCCACGGCACCGGTCGGCCGCCCGGCACGAGGTGGACGAGAACGAAGAACGTCAGGGCGAGCCAGCCCCAGTACAGCGGCAAGATGCGCAGGGCGCGGCGTGCGTAGAAGTTGCGGAAGTAGTGGGGCCGCTCGCGCGCGCGCAGCAGATTGCGCGTGATGAGGTAGCCCGAGAGCACGAAGAACAGATCGACGCCGACCCAGCCCGAGTCGACCAGCGCGAAGAAGACGGCCGACGCGACGTCGCTCGCCGGGGCGTGCGGAGTGCCGAAGTGCACGAGGACGACGAGCGCGATGGCGAGGCCGCGGACGGCATCCAGCGCGGGGCGGCGCTCGGCGTCCTCGGGCACGGCCGCGGCAGCATACACGCCGCGCCCTCGAGCCCGGCGCGGGCACCCGCGAAACGCGTCCCCGTCCCATCGCGAACCGCAACGGGGGATGCCGCGCACGCGGGGGTGGGCGCGCCCAAAATCGGTTGATCTGGATCGAGCTCGGCCCCGCGAGGCTCGTGCCGCGCTGCGCGACGCACAGCACGGTTGCGGTGGTGAAGACCATCATCGAGCCCTTTCGCATCAAGGTCGTCGAGCCGCTGCGCATGACGA
The DNA here is from genome assembly GCA_025054695.1 of Myxococcota bacterium. Classification (GTDB taxonomy): domain Bacteria; phylum Myxococcota_A; class Polyangia; order Polyangiales; family JANWZI01; genus JANWZI01. Next base: position 6,665 of record JANWZI010000030.1, read on the forward strand.
GCGTCGAGACGCGGCAACGGCTGATTCGTGAGGCAGATTACAATCCGTTCCGGTTGCGTGCCGAGCACGTCCTCATCGATCTGCTCACCGATTCGGGCACGGGGGCGATGAGCAGCGAGCAGTGGGCGGGCGTGATGCGCGGCGACGAGTCGTACGCTGGAGCGCGCTCCTTCTTCCGCTTCGAGGCGGCCGTCCGCGACCTCTTTGGCCACCGGCACGTCGTTCCGACGCATCAGGGCCGGGCCTCCGAACGGCTCTTGTGCCACGCGGTCGTGCGTCCCGGCCACGTCGTGCCGGGCAACGGCCACTTCGACACGACGCGGGCGAACCTCGAGGCCTCGGGAGCGACGGCGCTCGATCTCCCGATCCCGGAAGCGCGAGACCCGGGCGCGCCGCACCCGTTCAAGGGCAACGTCGACGTCGATGCGCTCGAGCAGTGCCTGCGGCGTCACGGACCGGCGCGCGTGCCATTCGTCCTGGTCACGATCACCAGCAACGTCGTCGGCGGTCAGCCCGTCAGCCTCGAAAACCTGCGCGCGGTGCGCGCGGTCTGCGACCACCACGGCGTGCCGCTGTGGCTCGACGCGGCGCGCTTCGCGGAGAACGCGTGGTTCGTGAAGATGCGCGAGCCCGGATGGGCGGATCGCACGCCCCGCGAGATCGCACGGGCCACCTTCGCGCTGTGCCATGGCGCGCTCATGTCGATGAAGAAGGATGCCTTCGGAAACATCGGCGGGCTGCTCTCTCTCGACGACGATGCATGGGCGGAACGCATCCGCACGGCGCTCATCCTCACCGAGGGGTTTCCGACGTACGGCGGACTTGCGGGCCGCGACCTGGAGGCGCTGGCCGTCGGCCTCGACGAGGTGCTCGAAGAGGACTACCTGCGCTATCGCATCGCCTCGACCGCGTACGTCGGCCGTCACCTGAAGGACGCCGGCGTGCCCGTCCTCGAGCCGTTCGGCGGGCACGCGGTCTACGTCGACGCCCGCCGCTTCTGCGACCACTTGCCGGACGAACGCCTACCGGGGTGGTCGTTGTGCGTGGCCCTCTACGAGCACGCGGGCATCCGGGCCTGCGAGATCGGCAACGTGATGTTCGGACGGCCCGATCCCGACACCGGGAGCTGGACCTGGCCGGCGCTCGACCTCGTGCGCCTCGCGTTTCCGCGGCGCGTCTACACCCAGGCCCACATGGACTACGTCATCGAGGCGCTCGTCGAGCTGCACGCGCGGCGCCACGCCATCCCGGGGCTTCGATTCGTTCATCGCCCCGAGACGTTGCCGCACTTCACCGCGCGCTTCGCGCCGGCGCACGGCTGACGGCGCCGGGCGGCGGGCTCGATCGCGATTCGGACTCGGGCTCAGGCTCGGAGTCGGACTCCGACTCCGACTCCGACTCGGACTCGGACTCTGGTTCGGTCTCGGCCTCGGCCTCGGACTCTGGTTCGGTCTCGGACTCGGCCTCGGCCTCGGACTCGGACTCGGACTCGGCTCGCGCGGAGACCCGGGCGCCAACTGCAAAGCGCTTTCGCCACGCTCGGTCGGCGGTCTCGGTGCGCCGCGACACGCCGGCGGCGCGGGCCATCGCCGGCGGGCGCCTCGTTCGGCCCTTGGCTCAGCGCGGCGAACCTCGACGCTGCGAGCGCGTCGCGATGCCGACCGCGAGCGCGAGCAGTACGACCGTCCCCGGCAAGCCATCGGGCACCGACGTCGTGACCGCGCACAGGCCGTCACCGCGTCCGTCGGATCCGTACGCCACACCGCTCGCGCCCGGCCGCCCTCCCGGGGGCATCGTGACCCCGCCGGGTGGGCGGGTGCAGGTCGTGGGGCAGTTCGGCTCGCGCGGCCGATTGACCTCGCGTGTGACCCAGATCTCGGATTCCAGCGTCGCGTCGGTCTCCGCCGCCCGCAAGGTCAAATCCTGGTCGAGGAACCGCGCCTGGAGCCGCGTCCGCAACTTCGTCAGGAAGGGCGCCTCGAGCCCCCGCATGACCACGGCGAGGTCCGCCTCGGGCGTGTGACGCACTCCATCTTCGTCGAAGCTCGAATAGTTTTCGACGGCCCAGCGCCAGCTTTCGAAAGGCAGGGCCACCTCGGCGACCCAGCCGCGACCACCGGCCGCCGTGAGGGCCGCATCGAACAGGGATTCGTAGTTGAACGAGTTGGTCGACCAGTCGTACGCGAGTCGATCCCGATCCACCTCGACGGTCGGGAAGTTCTGCGCGTGCCATCGGCCCTCCGCGAATACGTACAGCTCGATGTCGACGGAGTCGGCCACTCCTGCGCTCATCATGCGAAGCGGGAGCACCGGCATCAGCCCCGGAGTCGTCACGCGCACGGGCTGCATCTGATTGACGCCCGCGTTGGGCGCCAGTCGCAGCACCGCGAAATTCATCCGGAGCCTCACGTAGTGCGCGATCGTGGGCAGGATGGCGTCGGGTACCGCGTAGCCGCGCTCCTGCAGCCAGCGGAGCAGCGCTTCGGGATCCTCGGAGCCCACGGTGACCGTCTCGTACGGGCCCACCGTCGCCTCGCCGTACACCGTCACGTCGTCGTCGGGAGGAGGCGTGAAGGGAGGCGGCGTGAAACCCGCGTCCGGAGCCCCCATGAAGGGGGGTGCGCATGGATCGGGACACGTCCTGACGAGTGGCCGGAACATTCCGCGCAACCGAATCCGGGTCCGTCGCTCCAGCGCCTCGAAGAACGCGTTGTCGGCCAGCTCGACGAGCGTCGTGCCCGCGATGGGCAGCACCCATACGAAGTCGCGCGGATTGCCCGCGTATTGGATTTGGGACCACAGGGTCGTCTGGGTCGGAGAAATCGCAAGGGCCATCCGATTCGCGGTCACGACCGCCTCCTCGCTCGTCGGCGCGAACAAGCCCCCACACGCCCGCGCTTTCGGTGGCTCGATGGATGCGACTAGGACGGCCGCCGCCATCACGATGCCTGCGACGATCATTTGGGTTCGAGTCATGACCACACGTCGTTGCCAGACGCGTACCTTTCGAAGAATAACACTTTTTGGCTCCGAGCGTGCCGAGGTGCGCCTGGGCTCGAGATGGGGTCTGTCGTCCTCGCTGACGCGTGACTCGAAGCGTGTGCTCGCTTTGGTCTCGGGCTCGCAATCGGACACGGGCTCGGACTCGATCTCGAATTCGAAGTCGCGACACCCGGCCGCCACGTCAAGCAACGTGACCGCCCCCAGTCTCCGCCTCGAACTCGGCTTCTGGCTCGGGCTTGGGCTCGGTCTCTGACTCCGTCTCCGTTTCGGACCCGGATTTGGATTTGGGCTCGGGTTTGGGTTCGGTTTCGGATTCGGTTTCAGCTTCAGCCTGGAACTCGGGGCCCGGGCTCGTTGGCTGACTTCGGTCGCGCACGATCCGACTCGGACTTGGACTTAAGCTTGGCCTCGGTGCCGGCCTCGGTCTCGCCGCTTCGCTCGATGCCTTCAGCGTGCTGGGCGCCGGGGCTCGAGGCGTTCCGCCCGTTCACGTCGGCCCTGCTCGCAGCGCGCGACGAAGGCGGGGACGTCGACGTCGACGCCAGCGGCGTTGTCGGGGGCCGCTTCGAGCCACTCGACGAGGACGTCGAGCCGATCCTCCGGATCGGCCGCGGCCCACGCCGCGCGCACCGCCACGTCAACCCCGTGCCGCCACGCGCCGAGGGCCTCGCGCACCGTCAGCTCCGCATCGAGCGCACGGGCTTCCTCGGCGACGAGCTCGGTGGCGGCTACCGCGCAGTCGACCGGCGCGTCTCGACCCGGACCGCGCGCGGCTTCGACGTGCACGAGCGCGTGAACGACGCGCGCGGCGGCCTCCTCGTCGGATCGGAGTGAATCGACGACGAGAGGGTTCCCGGCCGTCCGCTCGGTGGGTTCGGGACCCGAGCACAGGACGACGCCGGCAGCCTCGATACGCGCGGGAAAGCTCGCCGTCGTGGCCACGCCGGAGAGTCGAGCCAGCACCCGGCGCAGGCGCGCGGGATCGGGACGGCTGGTGTCGGGGCACCCGTCCGTCGTCGTTTGCCGATTCTCGCGGTCGCCGCCGCTCCGACGCGCTCCATCGTCCGCACGGCCGCACCCGACGACGAGCGCGGCCAACATCGCGGCGCGACGCACCGTTCGCGCTCAGAGCACGACGGGCTCGGCCGACGTCAGCCGTGCCCGGCGCCGGGCGACCTCATATGCGACACGCGCTCGCTCGTCGTGGATCGGGTCGTGCACGCCCCACTGGAGCATGTGCGAGAGTGCGCGGAGCTGCGTGTCGAGGGCCGCGTACAGACCCGCGCTGCACGCGGGCCGCTCGGAGGCCCAGCCGTCGCGCAGGCCGGTGTCGTCGGCCGAACCGCCCTCCTGCACCAACGACGCCGCGCAGCGCGCGAGCGCACGGCGCGCCACCTCGTGCGCCCGGTCCACGTCCCCCGCTCGCTCCAGGGCACGCGCAAGCCGAATCGCGAGGGCGGGGGAATCGAGAACCGCGTCTGCACTCGCGCCGAGCGCGGCGATCGCGAGTCCGGGACGCCCGGCCTCGAGGTAGCGGTCGGCGAGCGTCATGGCGGCGGCCTCGTTTCCGGGATCGAGCGCGAGCGCATCCTCGATGTCCGCGAGGCGCTGCTGCACGATGGGGTCGGAGTCGAGCGCCGCCCGGGGATCGTCCCGGCGCAGGCCTACCCATGCGGCAGCGAGGACCGCGAGGAGCACCGCGTTCGGTCCCAGTCCGCATCCGGGGCGGGTCATCCCGGTTCTCCGACAACGTTCGAACCCGCCGGGTTCCCGGTCCATGGGTCGATCCCAGCATAGCGGACAGCCGGGTACTCCGCCCGTCACCTCGGAAGCGCTCCCGGCCGGGGCGTGGTAGGGGAGCCGGGCCGTGGCCAACACGGTGCCCGAGTCCGGCGCGCGCGGACTGCTGCTCTGCGCATCGGCTTCCTTGCTCATCGGAAGTTGCGGCGTCGCCGGGGCGCTGGCCGACTTCGGGCGGACCCCGCCAGCCCAGAGCCCGCGCCCGCAGGATTTGTCCAGCGCCCAGGAGGTCGCGCAGGCGCTCGCGGTCGAGGTGGACGCGGCGCTCGCCCGCGACCCGCGTCGACGCCCGCTTGCCGCCGCGGACGTCGTGGTCAGCCTCCTGCTGGTATTCGCGGGGCTCCAGCTGCTGGGCCGTCGCCCGACCGGTCCATGGTGGCTCACCCAGGCGTGCATCGCCAATGCGCTGCACGCCGTCGCCGAGGCGACGAGCCGCATCGTCGCGCTGTTCGCCGCGCAAGAAACGCTCGTGCCGCTGCTGGCGCGATCCGTGGAGATCGCGGCGCGCGGCAGCGGCGGCCCTCCACCGTCATTCGAGCCGTCCAGGCTGCTCGGGGTCTACGTCCTCGCAGTCGCGGGCCCGGCGCTCGTCATGGTCCTGCTGTACGCGTACCTCGTCTGGAGGGTGCGCCGCGGGGATGTCGGCGCCGTGCTCGGCGCAGCCGGGCGCTGAACTGCGCCCCGCGCGATGCGTGGCCCCTTCGCGCAGCGCGCAGTCCGTTTTGTTGACCGAATCGCCCCCCTGCCCGATCCGTCGAGGCGATGGGAACGTGCGGGTCGCTCGTCACGGCGCTGCTCGCTGCGTTGGCGGTACCCGCGCAAGCCCAGCGGCACCGGGAGCCGACCGAGGCGAGCGGCGAAATCGTCCTGCCCGATGGCCGTCGCTTCCGGTGGAGCGACGGACCGCGCGCGGTGCCGACTCCGCGTGGCGCAAGCCTGGAGCGTGCGCGCGCGCTCGGGCTCGGAACGCGCGAAGCGGCCGTCACGCTGCTGACCGGCCCGCCCGAACCGCGTTGGGTGAACGCGGCCCGCGGGCGGGTCGAGCGCGCGCTTGCATGGCCCGTGCCCGAAGGCCGATTCGGACGTGGTTTCGGGTACGTACGGCACGAACGTCCCGAGCTTCCACACCTCGGGATCGACATCGGGGCCCCTGCGGGAAGCGAGGTGCGCGCCGTCGCCGACGGCATCGTTGCGTACTCCGACAACGGCCTGCGCGGCTACGGCAACTGCGTCATCGTCGTGCATCCCGCGGGCCGGGTCTCGCTGTACGCGCACCTTCAGCGCGCGACGGTGCAGGCGGGCTGGCGCGTGCGGCGCGGCGAACGAATCGGCTTCGTCGGCAGCACGGGCATCTCGCGTGGTCCCCACCTGCACTTCGAGCTGCGTGACCGCGGACGCCCGGTCGACCCCGAGCCGTTGTTCGAGGCCATCGCGGGGCGACGGCCCGCGCGACCCACCGGACCGGGTCCGGAGCCGGAGTGGGGAGCGAGGCTGCTCGCGCGACTCAGGCGTGGCGAGTTGCCCGACGCCGTGATCGCACGCCTGCAAGGCCGCACTTTCCCCGCGTTGCTCCTACCCGTCGCCGGTGGCCGGCCCGGTCCGGCGCGTGCCGACGGCATCGACATCGAGGCCGAGCCGGGCGCTCCAGTCCGCGCGGCCGAGGACGGGCTACTGGTACACCTCGACGATGAGAGCGCCGCCGTGCTCTCGCCCACGGGGCGTCTCGTCGTGTACGAAGGACTGCGTCCGCGCGGACTGAGGGCGGGTCAGCACGTGCAACGCGGCGCGCGCATCGGCCACACCGTGGGCAGAACGCTCCGATTCGAGGCGCGCTCCGGCGGCCTCGATCTCGACGAGCGCGCGCTGCTGTCCCCCTCGCGTTGATCTCGATTCGACGCGAAACGTTCCGAAAGCCGGTCGAGGCCAGCCGCGTCGATCGGGTAGCTCGTTGGCAGCGCGAGGGCTCGCGACCCCGAGTCCGAGTCCGAGACCGATGCCGAGTCCGAGTCCGAGGCCGAGTCCAAGACCGACGCCGAAAGCGAGCCGCACCCGAGCCCGATTGCACGACGGCCCCCCGTTGATCCCGGCGGTCGGCCGTGCCAGTCCGCCGCGGCAGGAGCATGCCCCCATGGCCGAGGTGCACGTCGTCGACCATCCCCTCGTGCAGCACAAGCTCACGCTCATGCGTCGCAAGACGACGAGCAGCAGCCAGTTCCGGCAACTCCTCGAGGAAATCGCGATGCTGCTCGCCTACGAGATCACACGCGATCTGCCGACGCGCCTCGAGCGCATCGAGACACCGCTCGAGCCCATGGACGCGCCCCTCATCGAGGGCAAGAAGATCGTGCTCGTGTCGGTGCTTCGCGCGGGCGACGGGCTGGTGCGGGGGGTGCTGAACATCGTTCCGAGCGCGCGCGTCGGGCACGTGGGCGTCTACCGCGATCCGCAGACGCTGCGCGCCGTCGAGTACTTCTGCAAGGTACCGCGCGAACTGGGCGACCGCGACGTCATCGTGTGCGATCCGATGCTCGCGACCGGCAACAGCGCCGTGGCGGCGGTCGGGCGCGTAAAGGCGTTCGGGCCTCGGTCCATCCGACTGCTGTGTCTGCTCGCGGCGCCCGAAGGCATTCGCACGCTGCACGCGGCGCATCCGGAGGTGCCCGTCTGGACGGCCGCCGTCGACCGCGAGCTCGATGCGCACGGCTACATCCTTCCGGGCCTCGGCGACGCGGGCGACCGGCTGTTCGGGACCAAGTGACGTCTCGACACTTGCGGGCGGTGGGCGGTCGCTCCGGCGACCGCGTGCAAGGCGCCGCGGCAGGCACCCCCACAACGGAGGGCCGCGCCCGCCGTCCTTGACTTCGGCGGGGCGTCTGCGACAAGAGGCGCCGCCGCCATGGGCGAGGCGCCCCACGTCAGCATCGTCATTCCCGTCTATAACGAGGAGGCGATCCTGCACTCGGCGGTCGTCGACCTCGTCGACCGGCTCACTCCCTTCGGCTGGACATACGAGATCCTGCTCGCCGAGAACGGCAGCCGCGATCGCACGGCGGAAATCGCGCGCGAGCTCGGAGCGCGGTTCCCCCAGGTTCGAACCTTCAGCCTCGGCGAGCCCAACTACGGCAAGGCGCTGCGGTGCGGCATCCTCGAGGCGCGCGGCCGGTTCGTGATCTGCGAGGAGATCGACCTGTGCGACACGGACTTTCACCGGCGCGCGATGCAGATCCTCGAGGAGGATCGCGCCGACCTCGTCGTCGGCAGTAAGCTGCTCGAAGGCTCGAGCGACGAACGACCGCTCGGGCGTCACGTGGCCACGATCGTCATCAACGGTCTGTTGCGTCTTCTGCTCGGCTTCCAGGGCACCGACACGCACGGGTTGAAGGCATTCCGACGCGAGGCACTGCTTCCGGTCGTGCAGGCGTGCGTCGTCGACAAGGACCTGTTCGCCTCCGAGCTGGTGATCCGCGCGCACCGCGGCGGCATCCGCGCCGTCGAGATCCCCGTTCGCGTGCTCGAGAAGCGGCCGCCGTCCATCGGACTGCTGCGTCGCGTACCGCGCGTGCTGCGCGACCTGGGGCGGCTGTTCGTCGCCATCCGGCTGCGCGGCTGACTGCGGAGCGCGCGCCGTGCTCGCGGCCGTCAGCGTGGACCTCGACGAGGTGGACTGCTACGCGGCGTTGCACGGGTTGCCGCCGCCCGCGCCGGAGTGCGCGCATGCCGTCTACGAACGCGCCATCCCGCGCTTTGAGCGTCTGTTCGACGCCGAGGGGCTGCGCGCGACGTTCTTCGCCATCGGCCGCGATCTCAACCACCCACCGGCGGCCCGTGCGCTCGCTCGTCTGGTCGAAGCCGGACACGAGCCCGCGAACCACTCGGCGACGCATCCGTACGATCTGACGCGGCTGCCGCGCGAGGCGATGGCGCGCGAGGTACGCGAGGGGGTGCGTGCGATCGAAACGGCGACGGGTCGGGCGCCAGGTGGGTTCCGCGCACCGGGTTACACGGTGAGCGATGCACTGTTCGAGGTCTTGCGCGCCGAGGGAGTCGTTTGGGACTCGAGCGTGTTTCCGTGCCCCGTGTACCAGGCCGCCAAGCTCGCGGCGATGACCGCGATGCGCGCACGAGGCCGCCGGACGGCCGCCGTGCCGCCCGAGCCGCGGATGCTGCTCGCGCCGGCCGATCCGTACCGCGTGGGTGCGCGGTTCTGGCAGCGCGGCGACGGTCTGCTCGAGCTGCCCATCGGCGTGACGCGCGACGCGACGGGACGCCTGCCGTACATCGGCACGTTCGTGGTGCTCGGCGGCGAGCGCGGCGCACGCCGGCTCACGTCGCTCGTCGTGGGCCGTCCGTTCGTCAATCTCGAGCTGCACGGCATGGACCTGCTCGACGCGGACGAAGACGGCCTGCGTTGGCTCGCGCCGTACCAGCCCGACCTGCGCCGTCGCGCCGCCGACAAGGAGCTCGCCCTGCGCGCCGCGTTCGGCATGCTGCGCGAGGCGGGCTATCGCTTCGTGACGTTGTCGGAAGCCGCGCGTGCGTTCGGCGCGCTCTGATCGGCGACCGGAACGGGGCTCCACGGCAGGGTGCGCCGCGTCTCGACGGCGAGCCGCGCGAGCCGGTCGGCACGTTCGTTGAGCGCGACGCCGGCGTGTCCGCGCACGTGCCGCAGACTGTAGGCGGGCAGCCGGGCGAGCGCGTTGCGAACCTCCTGGACGAGCGCACCGTTCTTGCGCGCCTTCCAGCCGCCGACGAGCACGCCCACCGCGTACTGCGAGTCGGTGCGGATGTCGGCCGGGCGCCCCTCGGCGCCGGCGCGCTGCGCGGCACGGAGAATGGCGGTCAGCTCGGCGACGTTGTTCGTCGCTCGTCCCAGATACTCGGACAGCTCGTACGTGCGCGCCCCGTCGACGACGACGACACCGAGGCCCGCGGGCCCCGGATTGCCCTCGCACGCGCCGTCCGCGTACACGAGCAGGCGCCCGTCGTGGGGTTCGGCGGACGCGGCGCTCGTCGACGGATCCGGTCGCGCGTGCGCCACCTCGTCGTCGGACCACAGCCGAGCCTCTTCGACCGGCTCGAGGTTGTGCACCGACGCGTCGTAGCGACGCCCGCCCGGCCGGTAGCGCACTTCGACGCGACCGCGGTCGACGACGAGCGAACCGTCGTCGCGGGTGCGCGCGAACACGTCCACGCCGCGCAGTCGCATCCGCCGCCAGGGCACTTCGCTGCCCTTATCAGCGTCGCATGTCGGCTCGCAAGGCGCCGCAGGTGACGGCCCCGACGCACCGGCGCGCGTCGGCCGACCGACGTGCCACACGACCGGTCAGGTCAGCCGATCGCGGCTCGGCCTCGACGTCGGTCTCGGCCTTGGTCTCGGACTGGGGCTCGGGCTCGGACTCGGTCACGGATCCGGGCTCGCAACACCCCTCCGCCACGTCCCGCAACGTGACCGCCGAGGTCAGTTTCGGCCTTGGCCTCGCAACACCCCACCTCGACGTCAACCGACGTGACCGTGGACGTCAGCCTCCGCGTCCCGTCCGGATGCCACGAGACGCGCGACGCACGACGAGCGCGCCGAGCACCAACGCGAGCCATCCGCCCGCGGTGCGGTGATCGCGACCGGATGCGTGCAGAGCGCAGCTCTGGCCGCGGAGTACCGAGCCACGGCCCGGAGGTCCCGCGCCGGCGCCGGGCGCGCACACCGACGTCGCGCCGTCGTCGAGCGGCACGCAATCGAAGCGGCCCGGACACGGCATGGAATCGGTGCAAGTCCGCGTGCAGAAGCGGCGGCCGTCCGCGGTTTCGGCGCACAGCCCGCTCGCACAGTCGGACGGCGCGCGACACGAGGCGCCGAGGCCCGCGAGGACCGGCCGGCACGCGCCCTGGCCCCCTCCGGCGTCCTCGCACGAGAAGCCCGCGGGACAGGGCATCGCGTCCGAGCACAGCTCGGTGCAGAAAGCGCCTCCGCGCTCGAGGTCCTCGGCGCACAGGCCCGAAACGCACTCGCCCCCGCTCGTGCACGGATCGCCCAGGCGTCCCTGCGGCGCGAGCACGCAGCGACCGCTTTCCGGGTCGCAACGCTCGCCCGGGCCACAGTCGCCGTGCGTGCGGCATTCGGGCTCCGACGGCGGCGGTTCGGAGGGCGGCGGCTCCGACGGCGGTTCGGGTGGGGGCGTGGGCGCCGAAGCGGAGCAGTCCGCGCGACCGGACGCATCGCGACGCACGCACACGCGCGACCCGTCGCTGGCCGCCTCGCATCGGTCGCCGCCACAATCGGCATCGCTCGAACAGCGCGCGCCGCAGTAGCCGTTGCCGTCCGGATAGCGCAGACAGCGGCCCCCCGAGCACGCCGCGTCGCTCGTGCACCGCGCGCACGTCGTCCCGCCCGACGGAGGCTCCGGCGGTCCCGGATCGGGACCCGGCCCCGGTCCGGGCGGCGGTGGCGTGCCGCCGCCGTCGATGGGACCTCCGCCGCCACCCGGATAAAGCGTGCAGATGCCGCGCTCGTCGTCCGCGTTGAGCGACGAGACTCCGCCTCCGTACGCGTAGTACATCGTGGCATCGGGGTCGGACGAGTGCCCGAGGCCGAAGTAGTGGCCGGCCTCGTGCAGCACGATCGAATAAGCGTTGACGCGATTGCCCGATCCGGGACCCGTGATCCACGTGAAATGCACGCCGTTCATCGCCATCTGGGCGTCGACGATGTGACCGCCCGCGCCCCACGAGGGCCCCGTGATGCCGATGGCGTTGGGGTCGTCGATCCAGTTCCGCTCGATCCAACCGACGACGTTGCTTCCGCTCTGGAACGGAACCGCCGTCGTCGAGCCGCGGAAGTCGGTCCGCAGCGCGCTGCACTCGAGGCGCGCCCAGTCGTCGAAGCCCTGCCGCACGATCGGCAGCGTCGCGTCGTAGCCCCCGAGATCCTCGGACCCGGCATGATGCAGCGAGTACGGCGCCGGTCCGCGCCACGTCGGACGGCTGCTCGCGATGGGTGACCAGGCGCGTGCCGGCATCGCGATCCCGGCCGCGCCGGCAACGGCCGCGGCGGCGAGCAAGTACCGGCTCACGGCGCGTTGCCTCCCGAGACGATCGCGCGGATGCGCTCGATGCGCTCGAGCAGGTCCGCGAGCGGCATCGAGGTCGGGGGCAAGTGGCGAAGCTGCATCCGTCCGTTCGACCAGTGGGCGAAGGCCGCGTCGGACAGATCGCGCTCGACCCACGTGGGTCCATCGACGGCGGCGCGCACGACGAATCGGCCCTGAGCCATGCCCCAGGTGCGCCACCGTCCCTCGGGGTCGAGGCGAAGCATGAGCACGACGCGCTCCGAGGGGCGGTACTCGGGCGTGCCCGCGATGCGCATGCCGCCGCCCTGCCACAGCCCGCCGCGCTCCTCGACGACGACGTGGCGGCCGACGGGATGACCCCACGCACGATCCACCCGGACGACGGTTGCGGTCCACGGCTCGACGCGCCGCTGGCGCATCTGGAGCCGCGTGCCGACGGAGACGACCTCGCCCATCACGATGGCATCGGCGGACGCGATGAGGTCGTCAAGGGGCAACTCGACCAGCACCGTCGCGTGCGTCCGCGCAGGGCCGGCGACGAGCGATGCGAGCATGACACCGATGGCGGCCAGGGTCCGAGCGGGGCTCACGCCCGCAATCGAAGCGTGGGGCGTGCCACCAGAATCCTCAGTAATTCCGAGACATCAGTCACGGCGTGCCGGCACGCGGAACGCGCCGTGCTCCGGCCCGAAGAAGGTTGCGCTCGACCCGCCGCGTACGCGACGCTGATGCCGGTGAAAAGCCGTGGGACGCGCAAGCCGCGGTCGGTCCGTCCCTCCGTGCGCAGACGACGAGGCCGCATGATCGGGCTCGGGGAGAGCTGAGGGTCGCGTGAGCGAGTCGTTCGATCTGGTGGTCATCGGCGCCGGGCCGGCGGGCGAGAAAGGCGCCGTTCAGGCGGCCTACTTCGGCAAGCGCGTCGCCATCGTCGAGAAGGAGCCGACCCCCGGCGGCGCGGCGGTGCACACGGGAACGCTTCCGAGCAAGACGCTTCGTGAGAGCGCGCTGTATCTGTCGGGGTATCGAGCGCGCGATCTGTATGGGATTGCCGTCGAGCTCGAGCCGGATGCGACGCTGCCCCGGTTGATGGCGCGCAAGACGGCGATTGCGCAGGCGGAGGCGGAGCAGATGCGCGCCAATCTCGAGCGGCACGGCGTCGAGATCGTGTACGGACGGGCGCGCCTGCTCGACGGCCACCGGGTGCAGGTCGTGCAGCCGGACGGAACGAGCAGGCTGCTGGAAGGACGATACGTCCTGCTGGCGACCGGGAGCGTGCCGCGCCGCCCCGAGGACATCGACTTCGACGATACGCACGTGCACGACAGCGACGAGATCCTCACCCTCGAGCGGCTACCGCGCTCGCTCGTCGTGCTCGGAGGCGGCGTCATCGGGTGCGAGTACGCGTGCATGTTCGCCGCGCTCGGCGTCCGCGTCACGCTCGTCGACACGCGCCCGCAGATCCTGCCGTTCCTCGATGCCGAGATCGTGCAGCGGCTGTGCGAGGCGATGGGCCGGCTCGGCATCGAGATGCGCCTGGGGCGCCGCTGGGAGCGCGTCGCGCGCCAGGGCGAGCGCATCGTGTGCGAGCTGTCGGGCGGTGAGCGGCTCGAGTCCGAGGACGTGTTGTTCGCTGCCGGTCGCGTCGGGGCGACCGCGGGCCTCGGGCTCGAAGAGGTCGGCGTGCGATGCGACGCGCGCGGATACGTCGTCGTCGACGAATGCTTCCGCACGAGCGTGCCGACCGTGCTCGCCGCGGGCGACGTCGTCGGCTTCCCGATGCTGGCGAGCACCGCGATGGAGCAAGCGCGCGTCGCCGTCTGCCGCGCGTTCGGTTTCGCCTACAAGCAGACGATGGCGTCACTCTTGCCGTACGGCATCTACACCATTCCCGAGTGCAGCGCCGTCGGAGAGACCGAGCAGGGCTGCCGCGACAAAGGGATCGCGTACGTCGCCGGGCGCGCCCTGTACCGCGACAACGCGCGCGGCAAGATCACGGGGGACCTCGAGGGAATCACCAAGCTCGTCGTCGCCGCCGCCGATCGGCGCGTGCTCGGCGTGCACGTCGTCGGCGAGCGCGCGAGCGAGCTGGTGCACATCGGCCAGGCCGTCATCGCGATGGGCGGCACGGTCGACGTGTTCATCGACATGGTGTTCAACTACCCGACGCTGGCCGAGAGCTACAAGTACGCGGCGTACGACTGTTTGCGGCAGCTCGCCACGCGTTCCGCTGTGCGCTGACCGCCCCGGGCATCACCACGGTACGGCGGTGGGCGGCCTCGGCCTCGGTCTCGGGCTCCGGTTCGGGCTCGGAGTCGGCCTCGGGCTCAGCTTCGAACGACACCGCGACACCCGCGAGCCCAACGGGCCGCCGCGGTCGAGATCCACCTCCCCTCCGACCCGCGACGGGCCGGGGGCGTTCAGCGCCCGACGAGCTCGGCGGCCATCGCGTACTCGTAGAAACCGAGCATCTCGGTCTCGAGGACCAGTCGAAACTGACGCTCGGCCCCCTCGCGATCCCCGTCGGCGAGTCGGCGCACGCCCTCGTAGAAGAAGGCCTCGGCGCGCTCGCCCCGGGTGCGCGCCTCGGCGAGCAGATCCTCGTAGCGGATCTTGCCCCGGACGAGCCGTGCGAGCCGCTCGTGCCAGCGCGCGCCGTCGGACTGCTCTTCGAGCGTGTGGATCGCGAGCGGGGAAGGCGCCACGCCCGCGCGCGCTCCCACGAGCAACGTCCAGAGCGCGAAGTAGACCTTCCATTCGGCCGTGAGCGCCGTGACGCGAAGCGCGGCGGCGAGTGCCTCTTCGGCGAGCGCCGCGTCCGGAACGGGCGCCGTGGCCAGAAAGGCGAGCGCGCGGGCCGCGGTTTCGCGCCGGCGCCACCCCGCGAACGACTCTCGGAATAGTCGCGTGGCCTGCTGCGCGCGTCCGAGCCGTGCCTCGAGGATCGCACGCGAGACGAGCACGTCGGCCGGATCGACGCCACGGCTTCGCGGCACCTGCTCGAGCAGCGTGAGCGCCTCGCGATACATGCGTGCGGATTGCTCCGGATTGCCCGCGACGCGGAAGGCGTCCCCGAGGTGCTCGAGAAGCGCGGCGCGCTGCACCGGCCCCGCGTCGTCCTCCAGGCGGTCGAGAGCATCGCGATACATGCGCACGGCGGTGGCCGCATCGCCCTGAAGCTCCGCGAGGCGCCCACGCTGCACGAGCGCCGCGGGAGTCGGACGAAGCGAAATGCTGGCGTCCAGGTGCCGGCGCGCTGCGCTCGCTTCTCCCGTCTGCAACGCGAGCACCCCGGCGACGTGCTCGAGCCGCTCGCGCGACAGCGGCGGCGGGTGGCCGGGCCACCGGGATTCGTGCGCGTCGAGCACGGTACGCGCGACGCGGAGCAGATCGCGGGCGAGCTCGGCATCAGCTCCGGCCTCGTCCGCGTCGAGCGCGGATCGCAGCAGCTCGAGCGACTCGTCGAGCACGGCCCGCTCGTCGGTGCCGAGCGCGGCGACGCGCTCGATCCAGGCCGCCACTTCGCCCCATCGCCCGGCGGCCCGCTCGACGCGCGCAAGGCACAACGGGAAGCGGGGATCGGTCGGCGCGCGGCGCAAACCGAGGCGGCACAGCCCGCGGGTCACTTCGGCGCGGCCGGAACGGTAGGCGTCGGCGAGCTGCAAGAGCGCGTCATTGTCGCCGCTGCTCGCCTCGTCGAGCAGACGGACGAGGCGAAGGTCCAGGCCCGCGATGCGTCCCGCTTCGAGGGGCACGCCACCCCCACGCCCGAGCGCTTCGAGCAGACGTTGCACGCCTGCGTCCGTGCCGGAGGAAAGCCCCGCGCCCGCAGGGCGGCCCAGTGCGGCGAGGCTGCGTCGCGCCCCGGCGAGGTCGCCAAATCGCAGGTGGACGCCGGCGACGTCGAGAGGCGTCGCGCGCACGAGCAACGGCCCGTGCAGGAGCTCCTCCCGCCGCAGATTGCGGTTCGGACCGGCCGTCATCTCCTGGACGATCGCGTCGTGTCGCTCCACGTACAGGCGGACCCATCGCTCGAGCACGTGCGGTGCGGGGCAAAGTCGCGCCTGGGCCTCCCAGATGCGGAGCAGTCGGCCGAATCGCTCGACGGGACTACGAATTCGCTCGCGCGCCTGCCAGCTCCATTCGGCCACCATCTCGTAGTGCTCGATGAGCGCGCCATCCTGCGGATGCATGGCGCGGCGGATGCACAACGCGCCGAGCACCACGGCCTCTTCGCCGCGCGGCGACCCGTCCACCACGAGGCGTTCGGCGATCCGGTCGGCGAATGCCGGTAGCCTTCCGCGCGCGTAGTCCTCGGGCTGGAGCAACGACGCGAGGTGCTCGAGAAGGGCGACGCGCCTCTCGTGGCTGCCCTCCTCCTCGAGCAGGCGCCGGGCACGCTCCTCGAGCACGCCGAGGATCGCGTCGAGCAGCGCCGGACGCGACGGGTGGTCCAGCGGCAGCGCGTGCAGCGCGCGCTCTGCCCGAGCCACCGTCCGCTCATCGACGCGTTCCGGCAGGCTCAGCGGGACGGTCGCGGCGAGGCGCGGCTCGCTCGCTCCGCAGGCCGCCAGCGCGAACAGCAGCCAACGAGCGCGAAGGCTCACCGCGAAGCACCATAGCAGAATCGCGCCGGCGAGCCGCGAGCCACGGTACCCCGCGTCGGTGCGCGCTACGCTCGCGTCGTGCGCGATACGCCGCCGGCGGCACGCCTCTCGTGGTGGGCCGCCCCGACGCTCGTGGCCGTCGCGGCGCTGGTCGCCTCGGCGGTCCACTGGCTCCAGGGGACCGTGTACGCCTGGATCTCGGGCGGCCTCGCGCGTCCCGGCGTCTTGGTCGAGCGCGATCCGCTCGCGCTCGGCGTCTCGCAAGCCTTCGGCGTCCTCGCCGCGCTGCTCGTCGCGCACCTGCTCTGGCCGGCGCCGGTCGGGCTGCGGGAGCGGGTCGGCCTGTTGCCCGTCCCGTTGCGCGCGGGCGCGCTCGCGCTGCTTGCCGGCGCGGGGATGCAGCTTCCGCTGAGCGAGATCGCGAGCCTCGTCGAATGGATCGCGCCCCGACCACCCGCGGAGCGGCTCGCCGCGCTGCTGCCGCGTCCGAGCCTCGAGCAACCCGGCCGTGCGCTCGCCGCGCTGCTCGGGGTCGTGGTGCTGGCGCCGATCGCCGAGGAGGTGCTGTTTCGCGGCTTGCTCCTGCGCGGACTGCGCGAGCGCTACGGGACCGGCTTCGCGCTCGGCGTCTCGAGCGCGATGTTCGCGCTCGCCCACGGACTGCACGCGGCGCCGCACGCGCTGGTGGCCGCGGTGATCCTCGGCGCAGTCGTGCTACGCACCGGCTCGATCGTGCCCGCGATCGGAATGCACGCGGCGACCAACGCCGTCCCGTTCCTGCTCACCGCCGAAGTCGCGCGAATCGACGGATTCAACGTGCCCTCCGAGCGCGGGGAGCACGTTTCCTGGCCCTGGTTGCTGGGCTCGATGGTGCTGTGCGTCGCGACGCTCGTTCCCCTGCTCGTGCCCGAGCGGGCCCGGAGTGACCGTGCGACCGAGTGACGGCGCCATGCGGAGCGCGGGCGGAGACGGCCCCGAGCTTCGTACGGGCCGACGCGGGCTGTGCCTGACCGGCGGAGGCGTGACCGGCGCGTTGCATCAGGTCGGGGTGCTGGCCGCGCTCGAGGAGGCGGAGCGCGTGAGCGGCGCGGAGGGTGGCGGCGGGCGAGCCAGCCGTCCTCCGGCGGCGGCATTCGACGTGATCGTCGGTGCCTCGTCCGGCGCGACCGTGGCGCTGGCGCTCGCGACGGGCGTCGGCGCGGGCCGGCTGTACCGCGCGCTGCTCGATCCGGCCGACGACTTCTTTCCACTGCGCCGTCAGCACCTGTTCCGGCTGGACGCGGCCGAGTGGGGCCGTGTGGCGCGCAGCGTGCTCGGCGCGCTGCGCCGCATGCTCGTCTCGGTGTCCGACCGTCCGCTCGACGTCGATCCGTGGCTCGAGCTGGAGCGGTTCGTCGATGCGCTTCCTGCGGGCCTGTTCACCCTGAACGCGTACACGGAGTTCCTCGAGCACTTCTGCGAGCGTCGCGGGCTGCCGCGTACGTTCCGCGGACTGGACGTCGAGCTTCTCGTCGTCGCGCACGATCTGGATCGCGGCACGCGCATCGTCTTCGGGCAGGAGCCGCTGCGCGACGTCTCGCTCGCGCTCGCCGTGGCCGCCTCGACCGCCGTGCCCATTCTCTTCGCCCCGGTGCGCGTCGCCGGACACGACTGCATCGACGGCGGTCTCGGAGACGTCGGCCACGTCGACGTCGCGGTCGAACGGGGTTGCGACCGCGTGCTCGTGGTCAATCCGATGGTGCCTTTCTTCAACGACCCGGACGTCCAGGACGTTCCGACGGGTCACGGTCCGCGGCGCCGGCTGCGCGACAAGGGACTGCTGTGGGTCTACAACCAGAGCGTACGCTTGCGGTCCGAGGGGCGCTTCCACCGGATGCTCGCGGCCTACCGTGCGGCGCATCCGAACGTGCGCGTCGCGCTCGTCGAGCCGGCGCGCGACGACGCGATGCTGTTCCTGCACTCGCCGATGAACTTCGCGGCGCGGCGCACGCTCCTGGAGCACGCCTACCGCGACACGCTCGAGCGATTGCGCTCGGGTCGGCTGGAGGTTCCCTGACGAACGCGGTCGGAGCAGACCCAATCGCAGCTCGCTTCTGGCGCTGGCGGAGTCCGCCCGATACACTCGAGTCGCGCGGGGTCGTGCGCGCCGCGCGCGCGTGGACGGCACCGACGGGAGGTCGGCATGAAAGGGCTTGGTTTCGGTATCGTGTTGGCGCTCGCGAGCGCCTGCGGTGGGGGGCGGGACGACGGGGAAGGGCGGCGGGACGCGGGACGCCCGGGGGTCGATTCGGGCGGGACGGACGCGGCGCCGGTGATCGATTCGGGAGGCGGGACCGACGCGGCCGGAAGCGACGCGCCGACGCCCGACACCGGAAGGACCGACTCGGGAGCCGGCGGCTTGTGTCCGGCGGGCGAGTGCAATCTCCTGACGAACGCGGGCTGCCCGACGGGACAGGCCTGCTACTTCCTCGCGGAGAGCGCCGGGATGCCTCCCCGGCCGATGTGCCAGCCTGCGGGAACCGGGGGCGACGGCGCGCGGTGCACGAGCTACATGAACTGCCGCGAGGGCTACACGTGCGACACGGGCGCGGGGATCTGCCGTCACTACTGCTGCATGGAGAGCGACACCGGCTGCCCGACGGGCCAGAGTTGCTCGATCGTCCTGGTCGACGACATGGGCAATCCGCTCGGCGTCGGCTTTTGCAAGCTGCCCGACGTGTGCGACCCCATCGCGCAGACGGGCTGCATGGGTGAGGACGCTTGTTACCCGACTCGCGACGGATTCGCGTGCGCGAGGCCGGGCACGCGAGGCGAGGGTGCCGCGTGCATGTACGTCAACGACTGCATGGGCCGTCACATCTGCGCGGGGGATCCGGCACGATGCATGCGGCTTTGCCGGATCGGCATGGCGGGTGACTGCGGCATGGGTCAGACGTGCGTGGGCGTGATGGGCCTCGAAGGCATCGGCGTCTGCAATCCCCCGAGGGGAGGCTGACGTCGCGCGTCGGTGGCATGTCGTCCGCCGGGGCTCGTCGACGAGCGGAACGGTGCTGCTGCCGCGTCGCAGAATCGGTGCGCGTGTGCCCGTCGCGTGAGACGGCGGTAGGCGGCTCGGATCACCGGCATGGCGTCGCTACTTGCCGCATTCGTTGCGCGAAGCGACCCTGGATCCTTTTGCTCTTCGTCGGGGCATGCGGTGGAGCCGAGCACCGCGAGGACGCCGGGAGCGGGGGCTGGGATGCGGCACCGAACGACGCCGTGCTCGTCGACGTGATCGCATGGGACGATGGGGCGAGCGACGTGGAGGCCGGGGACGCGTTGTTCGATGCGTCGGGAACGGAGGCGGCGCCGCGCACATGCGGTCCGGCGCCGTGCGACCCGGCGGCAGCACCCGGGGCGCGGGACGGATGCGACGCGATGCAGCGCTGCGTGCTGACTCCGCTGGGACCACGGTGCGTTACGGGGAGCGGAACCGTGGCTGAGGGGGAACCGTGTACGAGCAGCCTCGATTGCCTCGAGGGGCTGGCGTGCTTCGCGATGCCGATTGGTGCGCGTTGCGGCAGGCCATGCTGTCCTGCGTCGCCGGATGCGTGCGGGGAAGACCGAGACGGCGGATCGCGTCCCCGTACGAGCTGCACGGCAGCGGCGCTTTTGGTGGAGGGCGCGGCGGAGAGATGGGGATGGTGCGCGCTTCCTCGGTCGTGTCACGTGCTCGATCCGATGAGCTGCGGGGTGGGGGAGGGCTGTTACATCGTCTCCCCGATGGGTGATGCGGAATGCCGCATCGCCGGCAGGGCCGGCGTCGGCGATCGGTGCACCGAGCCCCACGATTGCGCGCCAGGGCTGTTCTGTGGCGGGATCGCCGAGAAACGTTGTATCCGGATGTGCGCCCTCGGCGATGCCGGAGGGCCGCGCTGCGGGCCCGGGGAGACGTGCACGGCGTTCGCGCACACGCCGCGTGGGACCGGACTATGCATCCAGGAACAGGCACGACCGCCGTGACGCCCGCCGTCGCCAGCTGCGCGAACCACCCGGGGCGTGCTGCCATCGGGGTGTGCATCCGCTGCCGGACGCGCATCTGTGCGGAGTGCTCCACGCGCATCGAAGGCGTCAATCACTGTTCGTCGTGCGTCGCGAGCTTGTGGGCGACCACGTCCCGGCGCGTAACGAGCGTCGGGCGCGGGCCCGGGCCGCAACCTTTCGGTGTTCTGGCGGTTGCCACGTGGCTCGTGGCGCTCACGATGCTGGGCTGGGGGATGCTCGAGGTGCTCCTGCCGGGTTGACTTGCGCGTTCGGGTGATGCGGATGCGCCGTGGCCACGGCTCGACGGCAGGCTTCGCCGGGGCCGACCAAGACCCCGAAGCACAACATCGTCGCGACCGAGCGACGGAAGCCCCCAGGTGGCGGTCGGCGCCGGCGCCCCGAGACGTCGGTCGACGGCCAGCCGGGGATGGCATGGGGCGTGTCGACCCGCTCCCGGCCTCGTACGAAGGGCACCGTGAATGAAACGGAGCCGCCCTTCGTCCGTCGCATGCCTGTGAGGCGTCCGGGCGTTGACGTGCGCGGTGGGGCGGTCCATCATCCCGCCGCGTCGAGCGGTCCGGGGGCTCAACGGGTTTCGGGCCACTTCGTCTCGTCCACTCGCCAAGGAGGCGCATCGAACATGTCGATCAAGCAAGTCACGGGATTCATCGTCGTCGTCGCCATGGCTGCCGCGGGCTGTCGAGTCCGCGCGACCGGGTACGTCGAGCCACCGCCGCCCGTCGAGGTGCGAGCGACCGTCGCCACGCCGCCTCCTCCCAGCGCCTCGGTCACGGTCACCGCCGGCCAACCGCAGGTGTACTCGGGCGTGCAGGTCGTCCAGGCCACGTGCACCCAGGGTGGCGCGGAGCAGTGCAACGGGCTCGACGACAACTGCAACGGCCAGATCGACGAAGGGTGCGGATACGCGAGCGGTGCGATCCAGATCACGCTGGCGTGGGGGAGCGGAGCCGACCTCGACCTGTACGTGACCGACCCGAACGGCGAGACGCTCAGCTACATGAATCGCCAGGTGTCGTCGGGCGGCTACCTCGATCACGACGCGCGCGGTAACTGCAACCCGAGCCAGGCGAACAACCGCATCGAGAACGTCTACTGGAACTCGCCTCAGCCGCCGCGCGGTACGTATCGCGTCGAGGTTCATTACTGGGGTGAGTGCAACAGCGGGGCGGGCGTCACGCCGCTCACGCTCTCGGTCGCGGTCGGCGGTCGCGTCATCGGCGCGTACACGTTCGGGATCGCGCCACAGCAGCGCATCCCCGTCGTGACGTTCTCGATTTGAGCGCAAGCCGCTGCGGGCGCTGGGTGGCTCACGCCCCGGGGCGTGGGCCCCCGACGTCCGTTTTGTTCGGGCGGGCGGCAGCATCCGACGGGTATCTCGACCCGGCGTTGACCCAAGCCGGGACCCGGAAGTAACGTCCACCGTTCGCCGTGTCCGGGTCCGGGGGCGAAAGTCGAATGCGAAACTGCCCACTGTGCCGCATCGTACTGCGCGACGAGGAGCCCGTCTGCCCGCGAGACGGGCGTGAGCCGGTCAGCCTCGAGCTGGAGCCACTGCCGCCCGACCTCGCAGAACGTTTCCGGATCGTCGAGCCGTTCGCGCGTGGTGACACGGGCAGCCTGTATGTCGTCGACGAGACGAGCACGGGCCGGAGGGGCCTCCTCAAGTTGCTCCACGGTAAGGGAGCCGTCGCGGACCGGCAGCGGTTGAAGCGGGAGCTCGCCAAACAGGCGACGCTGTCGAACGACGTTCTGGCCTTCCCGTTCGTCTCGGGCGAGTCGTCCGGCGGGATGGTGTGGCTTCTCCGGGAGTGGGTCGATGGGATCTCGCTGCGCGTGCGCCTGTCGCGCGGGGGGCCCCTGTCGATCCAGGAATGCCTCCACGTGACTGCGGAGCTGGCGACCGCCCTCGATGAACTGCATCGTTCGGGCTTGCTGCACCGGGATCTGAAACCGGGACACGTCATCCTGAGTCCACAGCCGTCCGGGCTGCCACGTGTACGCGTCGTGGATGCGGGCATCGTCGCGAGGATCGAGCAGGCGGGGGGGCCGGTCGATCTCGCCGGCACGCCAGACTATGTCTCGCCCGAGCAGGTCGCCGGAAAGCTGGTGAGCTTCCGCAGCGATCTGTACGCGCTCGGCTGCATGCTGTTCGAGATGGCGACCGGCAGGGCGCCGTTCGCGCGAGGGTCCGTCGAGGAGACGCTCCGTGCACATGCCGAGGCGCCGCTGCCGACGATGCCTCCTGCACTGCCCGCGGGCGTGCAGGCGCTCCTCGTGCAGCTCCTGGCGCGTGACCCGCGGGAGAGGCCATTCAGCGCCCAGCAGGTTCGGCGCGTCGTCGAGCCCTTTCTCGGCGGCGGGCGGACGTCTCGTGAGCCGACCGTCGGTTTCGAGGCCGGCGCCGATGCGGCAATCGCGGCGCCGACTCCAACCGGGACGCTACGTCCTCCGGGCAGGCCCAAGGCGACCCTCCTCGGGCTGCCCGCGGTGCAACCCGACGTTCAGAGTCCCGCGCGACCGACGAGCCGCCCGCCACCGCCTCCGGACGTCGCTGGCGTCGCGTCGATCGCGAAGCCTCCGACGTCGATGCCGAGCCGTCCGCCGCCTCCTCCCGAGCTCGGACGCCCGACGCCGTCCGCGGGGGCACCTACCACCGGCGCGAACGGCAAGAAGCCGGCCGCCTCGGCCGACGGCACGCAGGAGCTGGACGCGCTCGACGAAGTTCTCGTGCCCGACGAGGCGGTCGAGCCCGCGCGGTCAGACGCACGCCACCAACGCCCGGCATCGGTGCCGAGGACGGACGCTGGAAGCCAGCCGGTGACGGGAATGTCGGCTACGACTCCATCCGACGGGCTCGACTACGACGAGTTGGCGGAAACCACCGCGCTCGCACGCGACGAGGCGCGCGTTCTGAAGGAGGGCCTGCCTCCCGTCGCCGAATTCGAGTCCGGGGCCGCGGACGTGGCTCCTCGGCCCCTCGGGCCATCCGACGCCGTTCGATCCTCGCCCCCGGACTCCGGCGAGATGGCGTCGGGGGCGGCGACCTTCGGTTCGGCGGGAATGGGAATGGCGGAAGCGGCTCCGGCTCCGGCTTTGGCGCCAAAGGCCTCCGATTCGAGCTTCGCGCGTTCACCGTCACATCCGAGCATCGTGCAGGGGTCCGACGAACTTCCGGACGCATCGCGTCGATCGCGGCGGGCGCGCGCACCGTTGTCGTGGCTGGTTCTCGGTGGGATGCTCGGGTTTTGCGTCGCTTCGGCCGTCGCGGGTCTCGCGGTATGGTGGTGGTGGCGTACCCGCGCCCCCGTTGCCCTTTTTGAATCCGTAAACTCCGGCAGGCCGGGTGCGGCCGAGCGCGCGCCGGCGCCTGTCGTGCCACCCTCTCCCCCCGTCGCTGCGCCGACGTCCGCTGCACCGACGGCGCGAGTACCGGTCGCGGCACCGAGTCCTCCGACGGCGCCTCAGGTCGCCTCGGCACAGCCCGGCTCGGAGCAGAGCCCGACGCACGCCCCACTGTCGCCTACGAAGGTCTCGGCGGGCATGCCCCCGCGGGCCGGTTCGGACCTGACACCCTCGCAGACGGGTTCGAGCGCGGAGCGCGGCTCCGAGCCCGAGCGCACGAGCGAAGGTCCAGGAGTGGCTGCGACGTCGTCCTCGGTGGAACGGACCGACCGAGGGACGAGTGAGCGGAGGCGTCCGCGGCGCGAGGAGACCGAGACGGGACGACGTTCCGCGCGCGAGCCGACCGAGCCCACGCGAGGCACCAGCGGTGGAGCCGAGACGTCGGGGGACAGCCGCGCACGTGCCTTCGACGAGCTGCGTGCCGAAGCGCGCCGCGCATTCCAGGAAGGGCGGTACGCGGCGGCGGAGGCCGCCTACGAGCGCGCGACGGCGATGCAACCCACGCACGCCGGCGTGTGGGCCGGGCTCGGAGCCGCCCGATTGCAGTCGGGCAATGCGCGTGGCGCGGTGCAGGCTTACCAGCGTGCGGTCGACCTCCAGCCCACCAATGCGGCGTTCTTCGCGGCGCTCGGGGAAGCGTACGAGCGCGCGGGCGATCGGGGGCGGGCGCGGCAGGCGTACGAGCGCGCGCTGACGCTGGATCCGAGCAATGCGCGCGCGCGTGCGGCGCTCGCGCGGCTCTGATCGTTGCGGCGCTCGACGGGGCTCGCGCGATACGACGACGCATGCGGGTCGTGCGCGCCCATCGCGTGGTCGACGGCATGGAATCGTCGCGCGGGCTGACTCACGGTTGCAGGCAGAACGGATGGGTGCTCCAGCTCGTTCCGCCACGACCGTCGCGCACCACGAGGTGCAGCCGAACGAGTGATCCGTTCGGGTCGAGCACACGTGAATCGGGCCACCTCAGCTCGAGTGTCTCGGCCGTCTCGTCGTCGACGTTCGAGTACTGGCGCTCGAGCTCGGCGCCGCGATCGACGAAGGTTGAGAGCGTCCACCGCTCGATGCGCGCCGTTCCGTCCTCCGCCGTCCACCGCTCGCGCGCGCCGGCGAGTCCGTCGATGCGAACGGTGCTCCTCGCTCGCGTGCGGCGAACGACGGGCAGCGCGTCGACGCGCGCGCACGCCGTGACGGGCAACTCGTTCGCGTCGGCGCGCGCGGGCACGGGTACGTCGTCTTCGACGAGCCGGACCGCGAGGGAGTCGAGGGACGGATTGCGGTTGCGCTGACCCTCGTGCTCGAGCGCGATGCGCGCCGTCAACAGGGTTTCGTCCTCGCGGGGTCCGGTGCAGCCCGGCGCGGTTGCGTCGGAAGCGAGTCGCGGGTTGGAGGCGGCGCACACGACGCCGCCGACAAGCAACGCACGGGCGCCGCCCAGGGCGGCGTCGTCCGGCACCTCGAAATCGACCGTCGGCTCGGCGTCGATGGGGTCGGGCTGCAAGCCGATCGCGAACGGCGGGCCGGCACACGCGGCCCGCGGCCCCGACGCATCCGCAGCCGGGCACAGTGCGAGCGCCCAGCTGAGCGGGCGCGGCGCCTCGGGATGCACGACCCGCAGCCGCAGACGGGCACGCCGCCCCGGTGCCGGCGTGGCGACGTCGGGATCCTCCTCCGTCTCGACGCGCACCCCCAGCACGCGCGTGCGTTCGATGCTCGAGCCGGGCGTCACGTCCGCCATGCATCCGACGAGCACGACGAGGAGGGCCGGGGCCCTTTTTGTAATCCCGATCACAGTTCTCCCCGCACGCCGATCGACGGAAGGATGGGAAGACCCGGCACGTCGTAGCGCTCCGAAAAATCGTAGTTGTAGAAGGAGCCCTCCGGATTGGTCGCGTTGTAGACGTTCTGCACGTCCAGATAGACCGCAAGCGCGCGTGCGTCCCAGCTCCATTGCTTCTCGACGCGCACGTCGAGCCGGTGGAACGTGGCCGCGCGCGCCGAGTTGATCGCGCCATAAACGGGCACGTACACGTCCGCGTTCGCGTCGTAGACGGCGCCGGTGATGGGAGTTTGCGGGTTGCCCGACACCAGGCGGAAGGTCGCGCCGACTTCCCAGCCGTAGCCGAGGCGGTAGACGGCTGCGGCCGACAGGATGTGGGGCTGGTCGAAGTCGAACAGGCGCCAACCCTGTCCCGGCCGGTCGCGCCGTTCACTGCGCGAGAGGGTGTACGAGAACAGCCCAAACCAGCGGCGACCCGTCGGTCGGACGCGCGCGGAAAGCTCCAGCCCGGCGATGCGGCCGACCCCCGCATTGTCGAGCCGGGGCCAGGAACCCGGAGGCGTGTCCACGACGCGACGGGACAAGCTCTTGAAGAAGAGCTCCGCGCCGACGTCGATGCCCTCGGCGACGTCGCGCTCGACGCCGAGGCCCACGTGCAGCGCCCGCAACGGAAGCAGCGCCGGGTTGCCCAGTTGCGGCGCCGACTCCTGGAACTCGGGCGGCTGGGAAAACACCCCCAGTGCGGCCTTGATCCGCGTCGCCTCGAGTCCCGACCAGATCGCGACCAGGCGCGGGTCGTACGCCCAGCTTCGAATCTCGTCGAACCAGTCCAGCCGCAGCCCGAGCACGAGCTGCAGCGACCGCGTCGGACGCAGGTCGGACTCGAGATAGCAGGCGGGGCGGTAGACCGAGCCTTCACCGAGGCTCTGCACGCGCTCCATCGTGGCGAGCGGATCTTGCGCGCGTCCGCTGCCCTCGCCCTGCATCACAGGCGGCCCGACGTAACGCACGGTGAAGGGCAGCCACTGCATGTCGAGGCCGGCGAGCAGACGCACCGTGGGCGAGAGGCGCACGCGCCACTCGGAGCGCGCCTGCAGCAGCCACGTGCGCAGGCGGAACGCGATCGCCTCGCCGAGCCCGAAGTCCAGTCGCGTCGGCCCGGCCGTCAAGGTGAGCTCCTGATCGACGGTCGGCAGCAAGCGCCGCGACCACTCGAGCTGGACGCGATGGAAAGCCGTGACGAGATCGAGATTGCCGCTCGCCGCCGGATCGTCGAACGCGGGCTCGTCGAAGACGACGCGGAAGGCGTCGCTCGAGCCGTACGCGAGCAGCCGCAGCCGCTGGCCGGCCGCCGGACGCCATGCGCCGACGAGCTGGTAGTCCCAGTAGACCGGCGCGGCCACCACGTCGAACAGCTCCCCGGGAACGACGTTCTCGAAGAAGAAGTCGACGTAGCTGCGGCGCGCGGCCACCGCGAGTCCGGCCTGCGCGCCGATCGGTGTCTGCACGAGCGCGGAGGCATCGATGAGGTTGACGTCGAGCACCGCCGATGCCCCGTCCGTCGCCGGGTCGCGCGCCGAAACCTCGAGCACCCCGCCGAGCTTGCGGCCGTAACGCACCGAGAAGTTGCCCGGGAAAAAGTCGATGCGGTCGAGCAGACGCGACGGAACGAAGCTCGTCAGACCGCCGAAGTGATACAGAAGGGGGACCGGCGCGCCCTCGAAGTAGACCTGGCTGTCGGACGGAGCCGCCCCGCGCACCAGGAGCACGCCGGCGCCGAACGGTGGGCGCGCGACGCCCGGAAGCAGCTCGACGACGCGCAACGCGTCGCCGCGTGTGCCGGGCACCCGCACGATCTCCTCTGCGCCGAGCGTGCGTCGCACCGCTTCGCGGGGCGGAGCACGGACGCGCGCGCGTGCTCCGAAGGCTTCGGCGTCTTCTTCTTCGAGTCGCGTCTCGGGCGGAGGCGGTTCTGGAACGGCCGCCGCGTCCGGCTCGGGCGGAGCCGCGGAGACCGAACTGGATTCGGTCTGCGCCCCGGACGAACCGTCTGCGGCAGCCGCTGGAACCTGGTTCGGCGGGGGTGCCTGGCGCAGCTCGAACACGTATCGGAAGCGGATTCGCGCGGCGATGGGGCGGCCGTCCCGCGTCGCGGGCTCGAAGCGAAGCTCCTGGGCGGCGGTCAGCGCCGCGGCGTCGAACGCCTCGCCGCCCGACTGGACGACGCGCGCCTCGCGAACGCTGCCGTCCGGAGCGACCACGAGCTCGAGTTCGACGGAACGAGGCAAGTCCTGGGGATTCACCCCTGGAGGCATCTCCGCCTCGGCGAATCGCGCGAGGCGCGGTGGCACCAGCTCCGGAGCGGCCGCTTGCTGGGAACGCGCAGCGTGAGGACCCGCGGCGCCCGAAACGAGCACCAGGGCAAGGCCAAGCATCGGGCTGCTCTCTAGGTACGGCGGCGCGACGGCGCAAGCAGGCCGTGCGTCACACCGTGGTTGCCGATGCGCGCTTTCGGCACGTGCGTCGTCGCAGGATCCCATCCTGATGCGCTCGGGCTCGGATTGGATGTCGGAGAAGGACTCGGAGTCGGAGTCGGCCTCGGCCTCGGACTCGGTCTCGGACTTGGCCTCGGAGGCCGTCGCCTTCAGAGGCGCACGAGCCAGATCGCGGTCGAGCGACGGAACGTGACCCGGACCTCGACACCGCCCGGGCGCTCGACGTGTTGCGCGAGCGAAGCGAGCTCGAGCCAGGCCGTGGCGGCGCGGTACGGCGCGATCAGCGATTCGGGAACCGTGAACGATCCCGTGTCGGGCACGAGGCAGTGGATGACGCTGCCGGCCCCGCCCACCGCGCCGAGGCTCACCTCGACGCCGTCGGAGCCCGTCGGTTCCCATCGAAGATGCACCGGCCCCGAAGGCCATATCGCCATGCCGTCGCCGCCCCACATCGGCTGCGTGATTCCGGGCAGCCGCGGCGCCACGACGGAGGCGTCGAGGCCCGCGAGCTCGTCGCCGGGCAGCTCGTCGGGACCGCTCGTCGCGTGCAGGACGCGCACGTCGCGCACGGTTGCGCAATCGAGCGAGATGGGCGCGGCGAAACGCTCCCCGCACACCGTCAGCCGCGTCGGGGTCTCGTCGAGCCGCACGTCGACGGCACCCGCGCAGGCTGGCAGCAGGCCATTTGCGCTCGGGTCGAGCTCGACGGACGGGACGCGCACGCACGGCCCGTCGCTCGCCTCGACCCGCACACCACCCGCGGAGGGCGCGCGCGCGAGCCCCACGTCGAGCGTGCAGCGCGGTGGACCGAGCATCGTCGGCTCGCGGCTGCGATGCGACAGCAGCACCCAGCCTAGTCGTTGCTCCGCGGACCACTGGCGAGGCAGCGGAGGTTGGACATCCCCGCCGCCCGTGCCGCCTCCGTCGTCACCGCCTCCACAGCCCGCGGCCGCCAGGGCGCTCGCGAGCAGGCCGACGAAGTGCGGGTGACCGGCGCGCCTCAAGGGGCCTCCGGATCGGGGGCCACGTCGGCGTCCTGCGCCTCGTCGCGGTCGTCACGGACGCGTCGCAAGCCCAGGGCCCGCATCTTCTTGTAGAGGTGACTGCGCTCCAGGCCCAGCGCCGAAGCCGCGTGGGTGACGTGACCTTGGTGCCATTCGAGGGCGCGCCGGATCAAATCGCGCTCGACCTCTTCGAGCATTTCGCGCAGCGTGGCATCCGGCCGAAAGTAGCCGCCGCCGCCCATCCCGCCGGCCGGCAGGTGCGCGCGGACGACCGTCTCGTCGATCGTGTCGTGGGGCGCGAGGATCACGAGGCGTTCGATGAAGTTGCGCAGCTCGCGCACGTTGCCCGGCCAGTCGTGCCGCAGCAGCGGCTGCATTGCCCCCTCGGTGAGCCGGACGGCCGGGCGGTCGTTGGCCTCCGCGGCGAGGCGGAGGAAGTGGGCGACGAGCGCAGGGATGTCCTCGCGGCGCTCGCGCAACGCCGGAACGTGGATCGGCACGACGTGGATGCGGTCGTACAGGTCCGCGCGAAAACGCCCCTCCGCGATCTCGCGCGACAGCGGCTTGTTGGTCGCGGCGATCACGCGGACGTCGACGCGAATCGGCCCCGAGCCGCCGACGCGCTCGATCTCGCCGTCCTGCAACACGCGAAGCAGCTTGGCCTGCATCGGCAGCGGCATGTCGCCGATCTCGTCGAGGAAGAGCGTGCCGCCGTGAGCGCGCTCGAACTTGCCGCGCCGCTGGCGGCTCGCGCCAGTGAACGCGCCGGCCTCGTGACCGAACAGCTCGCTCTCGACGAGCTCGGCCGGGACGGCGGCGCAGTTGAGCTTCTCGAGCGGCCCCGAGGCGCGCCGGCTCGCCGCGTGGATGGCACGCGCCACCAGCTCCTTGCCGGTGCCGCGCTCTCCGGTGACGAGCACGGGCGCGGAGGCCGGCGCGGCCCGTGCGATGCGCTCGCGCAGCTCGCGCATGGGAGCGCTTTCCCCGACGAGCTCGCCGACGGCGCCACTGCGCACGAGGAGCCGCTGATGTTCGCTGCGCAGGCTCGTGTACTCGAGCGCGCGCCGGATCTGCACGAACAACGGCTCGGGCTCGATGGGCTTGGGGACGAACGTGTACGCGCCGCGGCGCGTCGCCTCCACCGCGGTCTCGTAGCCCCCGTGCCCGCTCATCACGATGGCGGGCATCTCGAAGCCCTGCTCGCGCATGCGTCCGAGCAGGGTCAGGCCGTCGACGTCGGGCAGTTGCACGTCGAGAAGCACCAGATCGAACGCGCGGGCGCGTAGCTTGTCGAGCGCGACGGCCGCATTGCCGGCGACGTCGGCGTCGAATCCCTCGGTGCGCAGCGCGCGCGCGAGCGTCGCGAGAATGTTCTTCTCGTCGTCGACGACGAGGATGGCGGGCCGGGTCACGTGCCCATGCTCCCAGCCGTCTGCGCGTGCGACAAGCGGGCCGACATCGCCCCGGTCGCTCCGCGGCCCTGTCACGGGTACGCGCCGATCCGACGCGTTCGGCGGCACGGCAAGGCCCGGGCGGTGCGTGGGCGCGCCGTGCCTATCCGGCGGGCCGGCGGCTCAGCTCGATGTGCCCGGGTCGTTCACGGCGGCGTCGGTATCCGAACGTCGTGAACAGCTCCTGCGGGTAGATGCGCGCGGCCCGAGGGCTGAGCGCGAGCGCGTCTCCGCGTCCGGTGCGTCGCACCCCCGGAAGCCAGGGCAGGGTGCGGTCGAGGCCCGCGCGTCGGAGCCACTTGCTTGCGCGTAGTCGCCAGCGGCCTACCTCGCGTCCGAGGAAGAATCCATCGCTCCCCTGGGCCTGGTACAGAGGCAGGAACAGCAGCCCGTCGCGCGGTGCGCGAATCTCACCGTCGCGCGTGCGCGCCAGGAGCTGTCCCGCACGCACCCGTGCGATGTTCGCGAATCCCGGCTCCATCACGAAGCCGTCGGAGGGCGAAACGGGGTGGCGATGGAGCACCTCCATGACGCGGGGCAATCCGCCGCGGCCCGCTTCGAGATGCGCGAGAGCCGCAGCATGGCCGGGAAGCCGCTCCGGCTCGACGAGACCCGCGGCCGCCAGGGCGACCGTTAGGCAGGCCACGAGGTTGTCGACCGAGACCGGGTCGTCGTGCTGGCCGGCTTCGATGCACAGCGTCGTCGCACCGAGCCGCCCCAGCCACTCGACGAGCACGCCGTCGACCTGCTCCTCGAGGCCGAGGATCGCCGGCAGGGGAAAGTGCTTGGCGAAGCTGCGCTGCCGGAGCGTGTCGCCGTACAACGCGAAGGCGAAGCCGGCCGCGCTCGTCGTGTGCAGGTCGAGCGCGTACACCGGTCCGCGGGCCTCTCGCAGCGCGTGCTCGATCGCGTCGCGCAACTCGGCCTGCTCGTGGTCCTCGGCGTCGGGATCGCCGGCCAGCCGCGCCGGGAGGGCGGCGAGCGAGGCCTCGGTCCACAGCCGGTTCAGATCGCGGTCGACGTAGCGGCGACCGAGGCGCAGCGCGCGCAGGTTTCCCGCCAGGCAGACCAGCTCGCCGCGCAGCTCGACGCCGTCCGCCTCGAGACGCTCGAGCAGCCGGATCGCGGCCAGCACGCCGGCCGGCTCGTTGCCGTGGATCGCGCCGACGACGAGCAGCGTCGGTCCGGGTCGCGTGCCGCGCCGCCGTCCGACGCAGCGCTCGATCCGCGCGGGCAGGCGATTGCGCGCGAGCCCGCCGGCCGACTGCGGCCTCGAGGGATCCAGCGCGTCCACGGCGTTCATCCGCGCAGGCGCTGCTCGAGCAGCTCGGCCGCGATGTTCATGAAGTCGTCCTCGGTGACCATCGCGACGAGCTGGCCGCCCTGGACGACGGGCAGGCAGCCGACGCGGTAGCGGCGCATCAGCGCGATAGCCTCCAGGGTCGGGGTGTCGGGGCCGACGGTGATGACGTCGCGGCGCATCACGTCCCCGACCGAGGTGGAGCCCGCGCGGCGCCGCCCGCGCGTGCTCGCGCGCTCCTTGGCCTCGTTCGCGAAGTGACGCAGGAGCGCGCGGTAGCTGACGATCCCGACGAGCTTCCCTTCGGCGTCCTCGA
>JANWZI010000031.1 GCA_025054695.1 Myxococcota bacterium
GCGAAGGTGATCCATCGCCTGCAGGTGCTCGATCCACTGCCGGTCGATCTCCTGAAGGAAAAGCTGACGGACGAGCCGCAGGACGTTCTCCGGGCCCCACTCCTGCATGCGCTTGCGCAGCACGCGCTCGGCATCCTCGTAGAGCCGCGCGGCGATGTCGTCGGCGTGGCCCAGCTTGCGAAGCCCACCCGCGCGAATTCCGAACGTCTGCTCGTAGGCCCGCTCGAGCCCTTCGTAGTCCCAGTCTTCAGGAACCTTCGACGCGGGACAAGCGTGCGCGACCATGTCGGCGACGAGCTCGTCCACCGTGTCGAACAGACGCTCGCGCTGCTCGGTGAGCGACAGCGCCGCCTGCTCGGTGACGTGGGCCGCGATGGCCGCCGCGTCGTCGGGCAGCGCCTCCAGCTCGACGACGTTGCCGAACCAGCGATACACGTCCATCTCGAGCAGCGGCTTGCGTATCCCACGCACCTCGGACAGCGGCATCGCGAAAACGCGCTCGCGCTCGTGCTCGAGGCGCACCCGCTCCTCCTCGCTCGCGTCGCGGGGAGGAATCGGAGCGGCGTGGTGGCGAACCATACGCTCGACCAGGGGTGCGATGTGGCCGCGGAGCTCCGGATCGGGCTCCCGCACGATGGGCTCCGGACGCGCTCCCTTCTTGGCCTGCTCCTCGGTCGGCACGGTCCGGTACTGCCCCGTGAGAATCTGGCGGCGCAGCGTGTAGATCGTCTTGCGCTGCTGATTCATCACGTCGTCGTACTCGAGCAGGTTCTTGCGGGTGTCGAAGTTGCGCTCCTCGACCTTTTTCTGGGCGTTTTCGACGGCGCGCGTCACCCACCGGTGCTCGATGGGCTCACCCTCCTGCATGCCGAGCCGCTCCATGAGCGTCTTGACGCGCTCTCCCCCGAAGATGCGCATCAGATCGTCCTCGAGGGACAAGTAGAAGCGCGAGCTGCCCGGGTCGCCCTGGCGACCCGACCGGCCCCGCAATTGGTTGTCGATCCGCCGCGACTCGTGCCGCTCGGTGCCCAGGATGTGCAGCCCTCCGGCCTCGATCACCTGTTTGCGCTCCTCCTCGCAGATCGCGCGGTAGCGCGCCTCGGCGGCCTTCAGCTCGGCCTCGACGTCGAACGGCGGCGGCTCCGCCGTGTCTTCGGCGCGCTCGCCCTCCGTCCGTTCTCCCTCGGTGCCCGGCTCACCCGCCGTCCCGCTCGCCAGCGCCCGTGCACGCCACGCGGCGAGCCGCTCCTGCACCTCCATCTTGGCGAGCATCTCGGGGTTACCCCCGAGCAGGATGTCGGTGCCTCGACCGGCCATGTTCGTCGCGACGGTCACCGCCCCGCGGCGCCCTGCCTGCGCGACGATGTACGCCTCCCGCTCGTGGTGCTTGGCATTGAGCACGTTGTGCGGGATGCCGCGCTTGTCGAGCATGCGCGAGAGCGCCTCGCTCTTCTCGACGCTCGTGGTGCCGACGAGCACGGGTTGACCGCGCTCGTGACAGGCGGCGATCTCGTCGACGATGGCGGCGAACTTCTCGCGCTCGGTCTTGTAGACGATGTCGTCGTAATCGACGCGGATGACGGGCCGGTGCGTCGGGATCACGTTGACGTCGAGCTTGTAGATCTTGTGGAACTCGGCGGCCTCGGTGTCCGCGGTGCCGGTCATGCCCGCGAGCTTGCGGTAGAGGCGGAACAGGTTCTGGAACGAGATCGTGGCGAGGGTGACGTTCTCGTCCTGGATGGGCACGTGCTCCTTGGCCTCGATGGCCTGATGCAGCCCGTCCGACCAGCGCCGCCCCGGCAGCACGCGCCCGGTGAACTCGTCGATGATCAGAACCCGCCCGTCGGGCGTGACCATGTACTCCTTGTCGCGGTGATAGAGCGTGTGCGCCCGCAGCGCTTGATTGAGCACGTGCAGGGTCTGCAGGTTGACCGGGTCGTACAGGTTGTCGGTCTCGAGCAACCCGCGTTGCAGCAGCAGCCGCTGGGCGAGCTCGACGCCTTCCTCGGTGAGCGTGACCTGGCGCGCCTTCTCGTCGATCTCGTAGTGCTCGTCCTTGCGCAGCTTCGGGATGATCTCGTCGACCTTGCGGTACTTGTCGGTCGCGCTCTCGCCCGGACCGCTGATGATGAGGGGGGTGCGCGCCTCGTCGATGAGAATCGAGTCGACCTCGTCCACGATTGCGTAGTGCAGATCGCGCTGCGCGTAGTCGTAGATGCTGAACTTCATGTTGTCGCGCAGGTAGTCGAAGCCGAACTCGTTGTTCTGGCCGTAGGTGACGTCGCACCGGTAGGCGCGTTTCTTCTCGGCGTTGGTCTGCCCGTGGTGGATGACGCCGACCGACAGGCCGAGGAACCGGTAGATCTTCCCCATCCAGTCGGCGTCGCGCCGCGCCAGGTAGTCGTTGACCGTGACGACGTGTACGCCCTTGCCCTCCAGGGCGTTGAGATAGACGGGCAGGGTCGCGACGAGCGTCTTGCCCTCGCCCGTCTTCATCTCAGCGATCTTGCCCTCGTGCAAGACGATGCCAGCCATGAGCTGGACATCGTAGTGGCGCATGTTGAGCGTACGCCGACCCGCCTCCCGACAGACGGCGAACGCCGGAACGAGCAACTCGTCGAGCGGGCGGCCGCGCGAGACTTGCTCGCGGAACTCGTTCGTCTTGCGCCGCAACGCCTCGTCGGAGAGCGCGCGCATTTCGTCCTCGAGCGCGTTGATCGCCGCGACGATGGGTCGCATCCGCCGCAGCTCTCGCTCGTGCCGCGTTCCGAAGATCTTGCGGAGCAGCAGCTGCAGCATGGAAGGCCGTGGACTCTACGGCCGAGCGTCTCCCTCGGCAATCACACGCCGACCGCGGCCACCGGGACGCGCTCCGAGTCGCCGGCCCCCGTCGGCCCGCGGGTGCGTCCTGCGCACCGGGCCTGCGACGCCTCGCGCTCGCGCTACACGATCCGACGCCCCGTCGGACCCGCCAGGTCGCGCTGCGGTGGCGTGGTCCACGAAATCCGCTCGGTCACGAAGTACGGCAGGCGCGAAGGAGGCGGTGGGCGGTGCAGGTCGACGCCGGGCTCCGGAGGCTCGGGACGCTCCGACTTGGCGAGCCCTTCGTAGTGGACGGGTCGCGCGACCACCACGGGCGCCGGGGCCGTCCGCACGACGAGCTCGGCCGTCGAGCCGAGCAACACGCGCTCGATACCGCGGCGACCATGGGTCCCGACGACGATCCAGTCGGCCTCGTAGTCGACAGCCACCTGCACGATCTGCTCCGAAGGCACGCCGAGCCGCACGTGGCAGGAGACCTGCACGGGCGGACGCGCCGGGTGACGCGCACCGGCCTCACGGACGCGAGACCAGAGCCGGTCGGGAATCGTCGCCAGCAGGTGCTCGATGCGCGAAAGCCGCGTGCCCGCGTCGGTGACCGCGATCTCTTGATCGGTCACGACGTGGACGACGTGCAGGTGGGCATCGGGCTCGTGCCGAACGAGATCGAGCGCCGCACCGAGGGCATGCATGCCCGTCTCCTCGAGATCGTCGGCCGCGACGACGCACAGCGGTCGGTCCATGTTCGTTCCTCCGCTGCGCAGGGTTGCAAACCCCGGACCGAAACGCGAGCCGAAATGTTGGGGCCTCGTTGGCGAAGAAACCGGCGCCGAGCAGTCCGCCACGACGCAGCCCATGCGCGGGCGAGGGTCGTGCCGCGCGAAGTTTTCACGCGTGCCGCAAAACGGTGCGAGTCCGTGACCGAGTCCGAGTCGGTGACCGAGCCCGCGTACGAGTCCGAATCGGAGTCCGAGCCCGAGCGCGAGACAGAGTCCGAGTCCAAGCCCGAGCCCGAATCCGAGTCGATGTCCGAATCCGAGCCCGAGTCGGTGACCGAGCCCGCGTACGAGTCCGAGTCGGAGTCGGAGTCGGAGTCGGAGTCCGAGCCCGAATCCGAGTCGATGTCCGAGTCCGTGACCGAGTCCGTGACCGAGTCCGAGTCCGAGCCCGAGTCGTCGACCGAACCAAACGCCGAGGGAATCCTCGCCCGCCGTGCGAGGCGCGCGCGGCGGAGCTAGGCTCCACCCCGACGTGCCCGGCCGGTTCCATGTCGAGACGTTCGGCTGCCAGATGAACGTGCACGACTCGCATCGGATCGAGGAACACCTCGAGGCCGATGGCTGGCAACGCACCGACGACGTGGCGCACGCCGACCTCGTCGTCGTCAACACCTGCTCCGTGCGCGAGAAGGCCGAGCACAAGCTGCACTCGCGTCTCGGCGCCCTGCGTGCGCTGCGTGCCGACGGCCGCCGGCTGGTGCTCGCCGTGACGGGCTGCGTCGCCCAGCGCGAGGGCGCGGACCTGCTGCGTCGCGCGCCGTTCGTGGACGTCGTGCTCGGTCCCGACAACCTCGCCGAGCTGCCGGCACGCGCCCGTGCCGCCCTGGAGGGCGCGCCCTCGTACGTCCACGCCGAATTCGACATCGCGTTCCCGCGCTTCCTGCGCGCCCGCCCGCGGCCCGGCGAGCCGACGGCGTACGTGACCGTCATGAAGGGATGCGACGAACGATGCACCTTCTGCGTCGTGCCGAGCACGCGTGGACCGCAGCGCGATCGCCCCTCGGACGACATCGTCGAGGAAGTCGGGCGGCTCGTCGATGCCGGATGCCGCGAGGTGACGCTGCTCGGGCAGACGGTCAACGCGTGGCGCGAGCCGGGAAGCTCGCCGGACGGCGACCGGGACTTCGCCTGGTTGCTGCGCCGCATCGCGAACGAGGTGCCTGCGCTGCGCAGGCTGCGCTACACGTCGCCGCATCCGCGTCATCTTTCGTCCGGGTTGTGCGCGGCCCACGGCGAGCTCGAGGTGCTGGCGGCACACGTGCATCTTCCCGTGCAGAGCGGCAGCGACCGGATCCTGCGGCGCATGAAGCGCCGGCACGACCGCGCCGACTATCTCGAACGGCTCCGCCGACTGCGCGAGGCGCGGCCGGGACTGACCGTCTCGACCGACTTCATCGTGGGCTTTCCGGGTGAGACCGAGGACGACTTCGCGCAAACCCTCGCGCTCGTCGACGAGGCGGGCTTCGTCGCGGCGTTCGCGTTCAAGTACTCCCCGCGCCCGGGGACGGCTGCGCCGCGGCTCGACGGCGCGGTCCCCGAGCCGGTGAAGGAAGAGCGGCTCGCCCGGCTGCTCGAGGCGGTCGAGCGTAGGCAGCGGGCGCACCTGGCCTCGCTCGTCGGCACGCGTCAGCGGGTGCTGGTCGAAGGTCCGAGCAAGACGGACCCACGACGCGCCAGCGGGCGCACGCACCGCAACGAGATCGTTCACGTGGAGCTCGAGGACGGCAGCTCCCCTCACGCCCTGGTGGGGCGCCTGATCGAGGTCCACGTCGAATCGGCCGGTGCGCACAGCCTGTTCGGTCGGCCCGTGGAGCGCGACGCGACGAGCGTGCCTCGCGAGACGCGGCGCGTGCGGTTGCCCCTCCTGCACGAGCCGGTGGCGTGAGCCGCACGAACACGAATCCGACCGGTCCTTCACGCGCGCTGCTGGGTTGGGCGCCGGCCCTCGCCTGCATGGCGCTCATCTGGGTGCTCTCGTCGATGTCGATGCCACCGCTCGTCCCGAGCGGGGGGCCGTGGACCGACAAGCTGCTGCACGCAGTCGAATACACGGTGCTCGGCGTGTTGACGGCCCACGGATCGAGTGCGACGTGGCCCGGAGCGGCGCGCTGGCGCCTCGCGATCTTCGGCACGGCCGTCGCCACCGGCTGGGGCCTGCTCGACGAGCTGCACCAGGCGTTCGTGCCGGGACGGATGTCGGACTGGCGAGACCTCGCCGCCGATGCCGTCGGTGCGAGCGTGGGCGCGACCACACGCATCCTGCTCGGCGCGCGCCTGGCGCGCGGCCCCGCGCGGGTGCAGGGAGTGCAGAGGTCGTGAGCAGCCGATGGCCGTACCGGGGAATCTGGCCCCGCGTCGCCTCCGACGCCTTCGTCGCCCCCGGCGCCCATCTCGTCGGCGACGTCGTCGTCGGCCCGCAGTGCAGCATCTGGTTCGGCGCGGTCCTCCGGGGCGACGTGATGCCGATTCGCGTCGGCGCCCGCACGTCGATTCAAGATAACTGCGTGCTGCACGCGACGGGCGGCTGGGCCCCGACTCTCGTGGGAGAGGACTGCACGATCGGCCACGGCGCCATCCTGCACGGATGCTCCGTCGCCGACCGTGTGCTCGTCGGGATGGGAAGCATCGTGCTCGACGGCGCCGAGATCGGTCCGGACGTTCTGCTCGGAGCCGGATCGCTGGTGCCCCCCCGTGCGCGCATTCCCGCCGGCGTGCTCGTCATGGGGCGTCCGGCGCGCGTCGTGCGGCCGCTGTCCGCCGAGGAGCTCGAGCGCATCCGCGAGGCGGCAACGCTCTACGTCGGCTACGGCGCCGAGTATCTCGAAGCGTTGCGCGGTCTCGAACCGCGGGGCGCGCAGGGGCGCGAATGAAGCCGCGGTCGCGAGACGAGGCGAGCCAGAGCAATCCTCCCTGCGACGCCGCATTCGCGTAGCAGTCGGAGTCCGACTCCGAATCCGAGTCCGAGACCGAGTCGGAGACCGAGACCGAGGCCGAGCCAGAGATCAAGGCCGAGTCGGAGCCAGAGTCCGAATCCGAGGCCGAGCCCGAGACCGAGGCCGAGTCCGAGGCCGAGACCGAGTCCGAGACTGAGTCGGAGACCGAGCCGGAGTCTAAGACCGAGTCGGAGACCGAGACCGAGGCCGAGCCCGACCTCGACCGCCGACTTGGGAGCCGCACGCGTCCTCAGCCGCGCGGATGGTGCCGCGCGACGGTCTCGGCGAGGCGGTCGGACGCGACGTGCGTGTAGACCTGTGTCGTCGCGATGTCCGCGTGACCCAGCAACGTCTGCACGACGCGCAGGTCCGCTCCGCCCGACAGCAGGTGCGTCGCGAAACAGTGCCGCAGCACGTGCGGCGAGACGACGCGCGCGATGCCCGCCGCCCGCGCGTACTTCCGCACGATGGCAAAGAATCCCTGTCGGGTCATCGGTCGTCGCCGCTCCGTGACGAACAGCGCGTCGGACCCGTGCGGCGCCCAACGGCGCCGCGGCCCCTCGAGCCACGCGGCGAGCATCGAACGCGCGGGCGCCCCGATGGGCACGATGCGCCGCCGCCCCCCCTTGCCGCGCACCGAGACGAAGCCCGTCTCCAGATCGACATCGCCGGTCCGCAGCCCGACCAACTCGGAGACGCGCAACCCGGCGGCGTAGGCGAGGTGGAGCATCGTTGCGTCGCGCAGCCCTCGCGGTTGCGCGCGGTCGGGGGCCTGGAGCAACGCGAGCACCTGATCGTGCGAGAGCACCCGCGGCAACCGTCGCCCGATCCGGGGCGATTCGAGCGCCTCGGTCGGATCGCGCTCGACGAGCCGCTCGGCCAGCAGCCAGCGATACCATCCGCGAATCGCCGACAAATGGCGGGCCTGGCTCCTCGCGGCGAGCCCGGCCCGGGAAAGCGCGACGAAGTGACCGGCCACGGTCGCCGCGTCGGCATCGACCACGCGACGTTGGGCGCGCCGGCAGTGATTCAGGAAGCGCCGTGCATCGCGCGCGTACGCTTCGAGGGTGCGCGCGCCGACCCCGCGCTCGACGCGCAGGTGAACGAGCCAGCGGTCGAGCAGACGTGCGTCCGGATCCGGCTCGCGCGTACCCGTCACGGCGTGGGAGCGAGCCAGCCGCGCACGTCCAGCGGACGGCTGCCGCGCCGCAGCTCGAAGCGCAATGGAGCGCTGCCCACACGCCCCAAACGCGCACCGCGTGCGATCTCGTCGCCGGCGAGCACGGCGAGGTCCTCCAGGCCCGCGTATACGCTGAACCATCCTCCTCCGTGATCGAGCACGACCAGCCGCCCCAGCTCCCCGTGCACGTCTGCGACCGCGACCCGACCGTCGGCAACGGCGCGAACGCCGGATCCCGCCGCAGCGCGCACGAGCAGCCCTTCGGCGTCGTCCCGGATTTCGGTCGGCCGGTCGACGGGCAGCTCGAGCCGTCCTCGTAGTGCTCCGAACGAGCTCCCGACCGCGTGCGTCTCGCGCACCGCGAGCCGGCCCCATCCGACCGCACCGCCCGGCAGCACCAGCTCGTCGGGCCACGGGGCATCCGCGACGACGGTCTCGAATGCGCGATCGACGGAGTGCGCGAGCACGCTGGCCCGACGTGACTCGAGGGCCTGAAGTCGCGCGCGTTCGTCCTCGAGCGCGGCCGCTCGCCGCCGCCGTTCGACCTCGAGGAACGCCCGGCGGCGCTCATCGTCGAGCCAGCCCTCCACCTCGCGGCGTGTCTGCGCCCGCATGCGCTGCATGGCCGCGACGTAGCCCGCCAGGGCATCCGGTCGGCTCGCCCAGGGCCAGCCTCCTCGGTGCCACGCCCGCAACAGCGCGCGAATCCTCCGAGCGAGGCGCGCGCGCGTCGCTTCCGCCCGCCGAACGAGCACGCCGTGCTCCGCCTCCAGACGATCGACCTCCTCGGACAGCTCGTCGATCCGCGCGCGGCTCGCCTCGATGCGCTCCGTGATCGCGCCCACCGCGTCCGGGATCGTCGAGGACGGCTGGGCGGCGGCGACGGAGCCGGTGGCCACGCCCCCCGCGAGCGCCGACAAGACCACCACGAACGCCCGGTGTCGCACCGCTCAGACCGTCAAGTAACGCCGCAGCGAGACCGCACTCCCGACGGCTCCCGCGAGCGCGGCCCCTGCCCACATGGCCACCAGCATCCACGGCGCCAGGAACGCCGTCCGACCACCGGTCAACGCACCCACCGTCGCGTCGAGGGCGTCGCGGCCGAGCACGTACAGACCGGCGAGCAGGGCCGTCGCGAGGGCCGCAGCCACGACACCCTGGACGGCTCCCTCGACGAGGAACGGCCCGCGCACGAAGCCATCCGTCGCGCCGCACAGCTTCATCACCTCGATCTCCGCCCGACGTCCGGCGACGGTCAGTCGGATCGTGCCTCCGACGACCGCCAGCACGCTCAGCAGCACCAGCAGCGCGAGGCCCCCGACGACGATCCGACCGCCGAGAACGATCCGGTCGAACCCGCCGAGCCACCCCTCGTACGTCTCGACGCCCTCGACCACCGGAAATCGACCGATCCGTTCCGCGAGCGCCCGGATCCGCTCTCGATCGATCCCCGGGACGAGCGTCACCTCGAGCGAGGCGGGAAACAGATCCGCGGGCAGCGCCTCGAGCCCCTCTCCCAGAGCGCTGTCGGCGAGGAAGGCGTCTCGCAGCTCGGCCGCCGTCCGGGGTCGAACCGAGCGAACTTCCACGAGCTCCGCGAGAGCCGCGCGCAACTCGCGTGCCGGCGTCGTATCGGGCGACTCGCGGAGCAGGACCGTGAGTCGCCGCGGACCTGCGAACCGGTCGTGCAGAGCCGCGAGGTTCTCCAGGCCCCACAAGGCCGCACCCAGACAGACGAAGGCCACGGTGAGGCACGCCACGGCGACCAGGTACAGGCGAAGATCGCCCCGCAAGCCGCGCCGGGCGCGCGCGACGATGGCGCGCAGCTTCACGCCGCACCTCCGACCACGCGCAGTCGTTCGTGCCAGCCACGCAGCCCGCGCCGTGCCTCGACCAGGCGCCCCTCCTCGAGACAGACGACGCGATGGTCGCGCGAGGCGATGAGCGAATGGTCGTGCGTCGCGAACAGAACCGTCGTGCCCGTCGCGTGGATCTCCTCGAACAACGTGAGCACGTCGACGGCGAGGGCGGGATCGAGATTGCCGGTCGGCTCATCGGCCAGGATGAGCGCCGGCTCGGTCACGATGGCGCGCGCCACCGCCACGCGCTGCTGCTCCCCGCCCGACAGCACGCCCGTGCGCTCGCCGCCGCGCCCCGCGAGCCCCACCCGCTCGAGCGCCTCGGCGACGCGCGCGCGGACCAGACGCCGCGGCATCGCGAGGATCTCCAGCGCGATGGCCACGTTCTCGAACACCGTCCAGTGCGGCACCACCTTGAAGTCCTGGAACACGATGCCGAGGTTTCGCCGCAGGAACGGAATGGACGTCTCGGTCAACCGCGCGACGTCGCGGCCGCAGAACAGGATGCGGCCGTCGTCCGGTGTCTGCCGCCGATAGATGAGCTGCAGCAGCGTACTCTTGCCCGAGCCGCTGGGGCCGGTGATGAAAACGAACTCTCCTCGCTCGACGACGAGGTTGGCCCCCCGGAGCACGGGACGGTCCGGCCGGAACACCTTATGGACGTCCTCGAGCACGAGCAGCGGCCGACTGCCGGCTGTCGCCTCGGCACGTGCCCCCGCGCGGAAGAATGGGAAGGGGCGGGACGAGGGACGCGCCGATTCGGAACGCTCCACGCCTCGACGGGTATCGGAAAGCTGCGTCGCGGGCAAAAAAACGACCTCCCTGGCCGCTGTCGGCGTCGAATCGGCCCCGCCGCATTCGGCCGCCGCGCATCGCGTGCGACAGGCCCCCGACCGGAGCCAACGGCCGGATCGACGACGGGCCGCGATACGATGATGCGCTTCGAGCTACAGCGGGGTGAGGAAGCTTCGCAGGCTGTACTCGCCGGCTCCGGAGAGGGGCATCTCCACCACCACGTAGTAGCGACCCGGGGACAAGTCCCGGCTCACGGTGGCCATCGTGGCTCCCATCTGGCAGTCGAGATTCATCGTGCCGGGGCAGCCGTCCCGCAATGCGATCGAGACGTTGCCGGTGCCGGACATGCGATTGACGGTG
The DNA here is from genome assembly GCA_025054695.1 of Myxococcota bacterium. Taxonomy (GTDB): domain Bacteria; phylum Myxococcota_A; class Polyangia; order Polyangiales; family JANWZI01; genus JANWZI01. The sequence continues at coordinate 10,727 of JANWZI010000031.1, forward strand.
ACCGTCAGGTTGTGCATGCGGCCCGCCGGGACGTCGACGACGTAGAAGGCATCCGCGCGACCGCTTCCCGCGCACCCGGTGGCCACGTCGTCCTCGAAGTCGACCAGCGTATCCCGCATCCGAAACACGCTGGCGCCGCTGATGTCGATGGCGCCCGTGCAGCGATCGTTCGGCGGTACCGGCGTCGGCGGCGACGTGGTGGCCTGCACCATGACCGAGCCCGCCGCGAGCGTCGTCGCGACCACAACGTAGTAGCGCCCCGGCGGAAGGCTGCGGAAGGTCTGCACGTGCGGCGAGGTTCCGAGCCGGCAACGCACCACGCTCTCGGGTGCGCTGGATCCACAGGTCCGCTGCACCTCGAGGTAGTGCGACCCGGCCCCATTGACGCGCACCTCGACATCCCGCGTTTCCGTCAAGTCGAAGTAGAAGTAGAGGTCCCGCTGCGTCGGCGGCGCGCCGCCACACGAGGTGCCCCCGTCGAGCTCGGGGGTCGCGAGCGACGCGCTCACCGCGGTTCCGTCGGTGGGCAACGGCAGCGCACTGGAGCAGGCGTCCGCGGGCGCACGCATGGCCGGGTCGGTCACGCTCACCTCGAGCGTCCAGTCGACGGCGGCCGTGTTCTGGGGCTCGAGCAGGACGTAGTAGATGCCCGGGGCGAGCCCTCGACGCCGGATTTCCGCCGTTGCGCCGGTGCGGCACACCAGCGTGGACGCGGGCGATCGGCAGTCGGTGACCAACGATAGATACGTCGTGTTTTCCCACGTGCGGTCCGACGGAGGCGTGTGTCGCGCCGTCAGGACGACGTCCCGCGTCGAATCGAGCTGAAGCCGGAACGCCGCATCCCGGTACCCCGAGCCCGGGTGACACATCAGCGCGTAGTCGTCCTCGACCTCCTCGAACATCCCCGTGAAGCGGCCGCCGCCGGAGACGTCGAGCGTCGCTTCGTTGCACACGTCGACCGGCGGGACGGGCGTCGGGTCGGAGAACATCAAGCGCAGGTCGAAGGCACCCCCCGTCATGGACTTGACGATGATGGCCCAGTCGCCCGCCGGAAGGCTGCGGCGCAAGATCGAGGGAGGATTGGCGGCGCTGCACTTCTCGTCGGGGCCGCCCGCGCACGCTGCAAAGGGCCGGAGCGCGACCGCGACGCCCGTGCCGCCGCCGGAGACGTGGATCCGCACGTCCCGAGGCGAATCGAGGCGGAAGCGAAAGACCGCGTCCGCCCCCGAGGGCCTGCACGACAGCGCGTAGTCTGACGCGAGACCGGACGTCGACCCGGAATAAGTGCCGGGCCCGGGCAACATCTCGGCCGAGTCGCACCGGTCGTTGCGCGGCCGACAGTCCGTGTCGAAGTAATCGCGCATCCCGTCGCAGTCGTCGTCGCGTCGGTTGCCGCACTGCTCGACCGCACCGGGGTAGACGCCACGTCCGTATCGCGGATCGTCGTCGCAATCCTCGCCGCCGCAGCGTCCATCGACGAATCCATCGCCGTCGAGGTCGCGCGGCTCGAAGCGACAACCCTCAGCGGGATCGCACGAATCGATCGTGCACCCGTTCTCGTCGTTGCAGTAGGGCACCGAACCGGGTCGGCAGCCTCCGGCGGCCGGATCGCACACCTCGTCGCCGTTGCACCGGTCCTCGTCCGCGCACTGCTCGTTGCGCGGGTCGTGGACGCAGCGATCGGCCTCCTCGACGCACGCGTCCGCCGTGCACTCCACGCCGTCGTCGCAGGCTGCTCGGCCGGCAACGCACACGCCGCCCGTGCACAGCTCCGCGCCGTTGCAGAAGCAACCGTCGTCGCATTCGCCACTCGCGTCGCAGGCCTGACCCAGGGTCGCGCCCATCCGCTCCGGCCGGCACGGCTCGACGAGCGCGTCGGGAGGTAGGGTGTCGGTGCTTCCATCAGCGGCCGGGACGTCGGCGAAGCCGCCGTCCCGGAGCATCGGGCGGTCGTCTCCACCTGTCTTGCACGCCGCAGCCACAACCAGCACCGAACCAAGAAGCCATCGTGCGTATCGTCGAAGCATTCGCGTTCCTCCACACCTCACGGCGCCAGCACCTGCACCTCGAGCTCGTAGCGACCGGCGTTGCCCTCGGCGAAGCCGTCCACCACGAGGAAATACGTCCCCGGCCCGACCGAGCGGTCCAGGAAGCTCGCCACACCGTCGATCCCGTCGTCGTCGCACGCGAGCTCACGGCGGCTCACGCACGCCCCGGCGTGCAGGTGCAGCACCGTGTCGAACGACGAACCGCTCGTGGAGGCGACGATGCGGGCCGGCGCGTCCAGATCGACACGAAAGACCGCATCCGGCGAACGCGCGTTGCCGCCGCACGTCGCGGTTTCGAGGTCGTTCGACATGCCGATCGTGCTGCCGGAGAACAAGCCACCCGTTCGCGGCACCGGGTGCGCCGTCGCGCACGCATCGTTGCCCGCGACCTCGACGGGCATCGACGGCGGCGAGGCCACGACGTCGAGGCGGTAGCCGGTGCCGGCAAAGGACTCGACGACGACGTGATAGGTTCCAGGATCGAGCCCCCGCAGGCGGGCGCGCGCGGGACTGCCCACCGTGCACCGTAGGCTCTCCCCACGGCCGCAGCTTCGCTCGACCGACTGGTACATGAACATCCCGCCGCCGTCGACGGACACGGTGACGTCGGACCGCTCGGTCAGCTCGAAGCGGTGCACGGCGTCCACGTAGAAGAAGCCGCAGGAGATGGCCACGTCGTCTTGCTTGTCGGCGAGCGTGCCGACGACCGAACCGCCGACGGGCACGGGCAGCGCGGTCGCGCACGTGTCCCCGGCCGGTGCCGCCGAGGGGGGCAACAGCTCCACCTCAAGCTGGAAGTCGACGGCGCGGTGACTGGGCCCTTCGAGCACGATGAAATATCGGCCAGCGGGCAATTCGTGAAGCCGGGCCCCGGCCGGTGCCCCCCGCGCGCAGCGAAGGCTGCTCGCCTCATCACCACAGGCGCGCTGCACCGAGAAACTCATCGCGTCGCCACTGCCGGCGATGGCCCGGATGCGAACGTCCCGCACCTCCGTCGTCTCCAAGACGTAGACGAGGTCGGGAACCGTGCCGACGCCGCAGCGCGTCGTCAGGTCGTCGCGCACGTCGATCGTCGAGCCGATGAAACGGCCGCCGGCGCTCACGTCGATCGCACCTTCACACGTCTCGTTGCGTGGCTCGGGCAGCGGGTCGCCGAGCGCCACCTCGACGCCGAGCGTGCCCGGCGACGTGTCGCTCACGACGAGGAAGTACCGACCGGGCTCCAGCCGTCGCGTGGAGAGCTCGGCCGGAAACCCGCTCGCGCAGCCCCGCTCGGTGCGCCGGTCCCCGCAGCTGGTTTGCAGGGCGACCGCCGTGAGCCCCTCGCCGTCGACGCGCACGGTGAGTCGGCGCGGCTCGCGCAGCTCGAGCGAAAGCACGACGTCCCGTCGGCCGGCGCCCCCACAGCTCGTCGGGGCGTCCGCGACCGTCCCCTCGGTCCGCACCTCGAAGTAGCCGCCGCCCGACACGTCGAGCGGGTCGTCGCAGCCGTCGTGCGGAGGCCGCCCGCACTCGCTTTCGTCGAGCTCCCCATCGCAGTCGTTGTCCACTCCGTCGGCGCACACCTCGGCTGCCGTCGAGTGACGCGTCGGGTTGCGATCGTCGCAGTCGCCTCCCCCCGGACAGTGCCAGTCGGGGTCGCCGTCTTCGTCGAAATCGCGGGGCGCGTGCCGACAGATTCGCGCCGCCTCGTCGCACCGGTCGAGCGTGCAGACGTTGCCGTCGTTGCACGTGCGCGGAGAGCCGGCGCGACAGTCACGCACCGGGTCGCACAGCTCGTCGCCGTTGCAGAAGACGCCGTCGTCGCAGCGCCGGTGGTCCACCTCGTGGCGGCACCAACCCCCAGCCACGCACGTGTCGAGCGTGCAGCCGACGCCGTCGTCGCACTCGGCATCCGTAGCGCACGGGCGCGCGCCGTCCGGTCGTGTCCCGCCGTCCGCGTCGCCCCCCGCGTCGGCCGCGACCGTGGTGTCGGCCGTCGCGTCGGTCGGGCCTGCGTCGTACGTGCGAGGGCCCTCGCCCCCGCCGCAAGCCGCGCCCCCCAGAGCCGCGGCGAGCCACACCCCGATCGTTCGTCGTCGCATCCCGACCGTCGTCTCCCCGCGTGCGCGCGCCTGCGGCGCGACCGCGGCAGTATGCCACGCGAGTGCCGTGCCGAGTAGGCAGTGCGCGATGACCGAGCGGCAACTGGCGTACCTCGAACCCGGTTCCGCGATCGCCGGTTCGTGGCTCGAGCGCGAACGCGGGTCGAGTCGGCCGATCGTGCCGAGCGCCGTCTCGAGGCCGAGTCGAAGTCGGAGCCCCACTCCACGCACGCCACGCGAGTCGAGGCGGGCGAAGCGGCGGCTCGATGCGAAGCGGTCCGTTTCGACCCTCGCCGCACGGCACGCTACTTGGCACCCGAGGCAGCCCCTTGCGTACAATCGGCGCCGTGACGACCGACCGCGCGAGGGAGGCCTTATTCCGCCTCCTCGCTCAGGCGCACGCAGGGGGGCAGGCGCGCGTCGACGCGCTCGTCGCCTTATCCCAGCGGACGGTTCACGTGGCGCTCTGGGGGCCTGGGCAGGACAGCTTCCGGACCTTGCTCAACAGCCACGGTCAAACGGCCTTGCCCGTGTTCACCGAGGTCGCCCACCTCGAGGAGGCGGCGACCCGTTTCGCGTGGCGACAACCCGACGGATCGGTCGCCAGGCGCGAGGTCGGGGCGCGCGAGGCGATTCGACACGTAATCGCCCACCACGTGGACTTCCTCGTCGTCGACATCTGCGCGCCGCACGCCTTCGAGGCGGGCCGCGCCGAGCTCGAGCCGCTCCTCGAGGCGGGTGCCCGGCGGCCGGCGACGGGACCCAATGCGGCGGTCGGTCGCATCTCCACCTCGATGCTCGCCGCGCAACGTCCGACGCCGTCATCCGGCTCGCTCTTCGCGTCGGCGCGACCGACTCCGCCGCCCGGCTCCGTCTCGGCGCCGGGATCTGCCATTCATCACTCCGGAACGCCGACCGCGGCGTCGACGACGGCACCGGGCGACCGCTCGATGCCTCGTCCCGATGACGCGCGAAGCCCGCTCGCCGAATCGGCTCCGGCCGCCACGCCCACGATGGGCTCGACGAGCACGGACGGATCCCCACGCGCGCAGGCCCGCTTCGGCTCCGGATCGACCGTGCGTCTCGCGCGCCTTGCCTCGCCGCCGTCGGACGAGTTGCTCGACGCCCTCGGGGGCGTGCTGCGGGGGTTCCCCGAGGTCGAGTGGGCCGTGCTCTGCTCGGCCGCTCGCGGGCCGGCAGCGGCCGTACCCACGGTGTGCGTGCGGGTCGACGCCTCATTCCGGCAGCGGCTTTCCGAAATCGTCTCGTCTTTGCGTCGTGCGGGCGAGAGCAAGGGCGCGGCGCTCGACGTCCTTCTGCTCGACGATCCGCTCCTGGCCGAGTCGGCGCGGGCCGAGGGCGTCGCCTTCTATCCCTGGAAGAAGCGCTGACGGCGGCGGTCAGTCGGTCGACGTCACTGAGGGTTCTTGCGAATCGGAGCCCGAGCCCGAGACCGAGTCCACGTCAGAGCCTGAGACCGAGGCCAAGGTCGAGTCTTGCCCGAGACTGAGGCCGGAATCGAGCCCGCTCGCGGGCCTCGAGCCGAACGAGACCTCTTGCGGCCGTCTGCGCGCACGAGACACTAGGCCTCGGATGCGCGCGCTCGTGTTCCCCTCGGTGCTCCCGGTTCTGCCCCTGCGCAATTCGGTGCTCTTCCCCGGCGCCGTGGTGCCGGTGAACGTCAGCCGGCCGCGGTCGGTGCGCCTCGTCGAGTCACTGCCGCATGGGGAGCGCCCCGTGATTCTCGTCGTCGCGCAGCGCGCTCCGCAGGTCGACGACCCGCGCCTGGAGGACGTGCACGAGATCGGCACGGTGGCCCGGCTACTGCAAGTCGTCCGGCTGTCCTCCGACCACTACAGCATCGTGCTGCAGGGGATCTCGCGCGCGCGCCTGCTCGGTCCGGCCGAGCGTCATCCGTACCTGCGCGCACGCGTCGAGCTCGTCGAAGCGCCGCCGGATCCCTCGAGTGCGGATCCGGGCCTCGTCGAGAGGCTGCACGAGGCGATCCGCCGCCTGGCCGAGGTGCTCCCGCCGCCTTCGAGCGACGCGCTCAAGCCCCTGGAGCAAGTGGCCGACCCGGGCGCGCTCGCCGACCTGGCCGCGACGCACCTGCAGACGCCGACGTCGGTCAAGCAGGCCCTGCTCGAGCTGCTCGATCCCATCCCGCGCGCCCGACGGGTGGTCGAGCTCCTCGAACGCGAGGTCGAGGTGCAGCGCGTCCGGCGCGAGGTCGCGCGCATGGTCCAGGAAGAGATGTCGCGGAGCCAGCGCGAATACCTGCTGCGTCAACAGCTGCGCGCGATCCGCCGCGAGCTCGGGGAAGGCGAGGACGACGAGGACGAGATCGAGCAGCTTCGCGATCGCGTGGCGCGAGCCGACATGCCGCCCGAAGCCGAGAAGGCCGCCAAGAAGCAGCTCGCGCGCATGCGCACGATGCCCGCGTCGGGCGCCGAGTATCAGGTGGCGCGCAACTACGTCGAGTGGCTCGTCGAGCTGCCCTGGGGCCGGGGCACGCCCGATCGGCTCGACGTCGCCGAGGCGCGCCGCGTGCTCGACGCGGACCATTATGGGCTCGAGCCCGTCAAGCGACGCATCGTCGAGTACGTCGCCGTCCGACGGTTGCGTGGAGACAAGAAGGGGCCGATACTTTGCTTTCTTGGCCCGCCGGGTGTGGGCAAGACGTCCCTCGGACGTTCCATCGCGCGCGCGACCGGACGCAACTTCGTCCGCATCGCGCTGGGAGGCGTGCACGACGAGGCCGAGATTCGCGGTCATCGCCGGACGTACGTCGGCGCGCTACCCGGTCGCCTCGTCTCGGCGCTGCGCAAGGCAGGCTCACGCAACCCGGTCATGCTCCTCGACGAGGTCGACAAGCTTGGCCGCGACGTCCGCGGCGATCCGGCCGCCGCGCTGCTCGAGGCGCTCGACCCCGAGCAGAACCACGCGTTCGCCGACCACTACATCGAGGTGCCCGTGGACCTCTCCCAGGTTCTGTTCGTCGCGACGGCGAACCGCCGCGACACGATCCCGCCGCCCCTGCTCGACCGGATGGAGGTCATCGAGTTGCCCGGCTACGGCCGTGACGAGAAGCTCGCCATCGCGCGCGGACACCTCGTCCCTCGACAGCTCGAGGCGCACGGCCTGCAACCGGACCGGCTGGAGATTCCCGACGCGGTGCTCGAGCTCTTGCTGGACGGCTACACACGCGAGGCCGGAGTGCGCGGTCTCGAACGACAGATCGCGGCGCTCTGTCGGGCCGTGGCGGTCGAGCTGGCCCGCGGCGTGGACGTGCGGCGCGTCGCCGACGAGGCGTTCGTCGGGGCGACGCTCGGCGCCCCGCGCCACGAGCCGCCGGCCGCGGAGCGCCACCCGGTGGCGGGCGTGGCCACGGGCCTGGCCTGGACGCCGACGGGCGGTGAGGTGCTTCTGGTGGAATCGACGCGGATGGCGGGCACCGGGAAGATCCACGTCACGGGCAACGCCGGCGAGGTGATGCGCGAATCGGTGGCCGCAGCCTTCACGTACCTGCGCTCGCGCGCCGGCGCGCTCGGGCTGCCCGACGACTTCCTCGAGCGCATCGACGTGCACGTCCACCTTCCCCAAGCCGCCCTTCCCAAGGACGGCCCCGGGCACGGGGCGGCGATCGTCGCGTCCCTCGCCTCGATGCTCACGCGCCGCCGCGTCCGATCCGACCTCGCGCTGATGGGGGAGATCACGCTTCGAGGCGCTGTGCTGCGCGTCGACGGAGTCCGACAGAAGTGCCTCGCCGCCCACCGCGCGGGCATCCGCCACGTCGTGCTTCCACGGGCGAGCGAGCCCGACTGGGAGGAAGTTCCCGAGCCGATTCGCGCTACATTGCAGCCTCACTTCGTCCACCACGTCGACGAAGTGCTCGCGCTGGCCCTGATGACGGATCCCGTGGCCGATCCTCGCGCCGAGACCGGCGCGGCGCCCTGACGAGGCGCCAAGGGCCGTCTGCGTCCGCGTGCGAGTGCAAGTCCGCACCGAGACCGAGCCCGAATCCAGGTCCGAGTTCGGGGCCAGGCCGAACGTGGGACCGGATCGTGCGGTTGGGTCACGGCGAGCCGCGGTCATGGCCATCGGCGCCAGGCTGCCCGGCGCGAGCGTTGGTCGTGCGGTCGAGCTCGAACGCGCCCACGAGAGGGGTCGGCAACGGCCGGTCGACGTGTCGCCTGAGCGCGGCAAGCCTCGTCGCTCGACGATCACTACGCGAAGCTGATGCGATACGTGCTCGAGGGAGCGAGCAGTCGACTCGCGGTCGGGGTGGCGGTGCTCCTGGGCGCCCTCCTCGCGAGGTCCGGACCGCTTCTGGGCGCGCCGGGCGTCGAGAGCGCGCTCGTCATGGGCGTCGTGCTGCCCCCATTCGTAGCGGCTGCGGCCGCGGCACGTGTGGTCCGCGTCCGGCGACGCGGGCTGAACCGTTCCGTGGGACGCTTGATGCGCGAAGCAAGCGGCACGGCCCTGCTCACCGTCGTCGCGGCCACGGCGAGTCTTGGAATCGTCCCCTCGAACGCCCCGTGGTGCGATCCGTTCGAGGGGCTGGGCTACGTCGCCATGGGTCCCGGCGTGGGGGCGGTGCTCGCGGCATGGGCCGGTGTGGCAACGGGTCTGGTACTGCGGCGCCGCGCACTCGCCGTCGGGCTCGCGGCTCTGGTTCCCGTCGCCTCGGCCGTCGCCTCCGTCGCGGGGATCTGGGCGACGCCGGCCGTGTTCGCGTACGACGTGTTCGCAGGCTGGTTTCCGGGCCCCTTGCTCGATCGTGCCCTGGACTGGCCCGCCCCGTACCTGCCGTTCCGCCTCCTGTGCGTCGTCGGCACGGCGGGCATTCTGTGCCTCGTGGCCGCGTTCGCCCCTCGCTCGTGCATCTGGACCGGACACAGCTCGCGACGACCCATGCTGGCGGTCGCTGGCCTCGTGCTGACGGGGGCGGCGCTGCTCGGCGAATGGCACGGCGCGCGTCTCGGTCACCGCAGCCACCGCGCCGGAATCGTCGAGCGGCTCGGCGCCACCGCGCACGGACGCCGCTGCACCGTGCACGCCCCGCGCGAGCTCCGCGGCGACGACATCGCGCGCCTGGTCGAGGACTGCGACTTCCGGGTCGAACAGATGGAGTCCCGTCTCGGAGTCGCAGGCACCGGACGCATCGTCGCGTTTGTGTTCCGCGACGCGGACGAAAAGCGCGCGGCGATGGGTGCGGGACCGACGCACGTCGCCAAGCCATGGCGGCGTGAGGTCTACCTCCAACTCGCCCCGTGGCCGCATCCGCTGCTCGCACACGAGGTGGCCCACGTCGTCGCGGCGCGCGTGGCGCGTGGCCCGTTCGGCGTTTCGGGCACGCTCGGCGGATGGATCCCCGCGCCGGGGCTCATCGAGGGCCTTGCCGTCGCGCTCGCGTGGGACGAGCACGACGGGCTCAGTCCCCACCAATGGGCAGCGGCCCTGCTCGCGCTCGGGCGGGTACCGCCCGTCGAGCGGCTCTTCGGCGTCGGCTTCCTCGCGCAGCCGCCCCGCGACGCGTACACGCTGTCCGGCAGCTTCGTGCGCTGGCTCCTCGATCGGCGCGGCCCGGCGGCGGTGCGCGCGCTGTACCGAGAGGCCGACCCCTGGCGCGCGCTCGGCGAGAGCTGGAGCGCGCTCGAGCGCGACTGGCAGGCGTTCCTCGCGCGGATCGAGCTGCCGCCCGGCGCCCTCGATCGGGCGCGCGATCGATTCGCGCAGCGCGCGCTGTTCTCCACGCGATGTCCCCGCACGATCGCGCGACTCGAAGAGCTTTTGGCCGAGGACCTCGCCGTGGACGACGTGGATCGCGCATCGCAGCGTTGTGAACGCCTGCTCACGATCGAGCCGCAACACGGCGCCGCCCGCGTCCAGCGCGTCGCGCTGCTCGCACGCCGCGGCCGAGTGGATCTCGCGCAGACGGAGCTCGCCCGCCTCGAACGCGAGGGGCTTCCCGCCGCCTCGCTCGCCCACGCCCTTGCGGCCATCGGGGACGCGCACGCACGCCGTGGAAGGCTCGAGCAAGCCGCCGGACGCTACCGGCGCATCCTCGAGCTGCCCGTGGGCGCCGAGCCGCTGCGCCTGGCCGAGCTACGGCTCGCCTCCCTTCGCGTCGCACCCGACGTGCGCGCGGAGCTGCTCGACGTGCTGCAACGTCCCGGCGACGCCACCCCGGCTCGCTTGCTCGATCTCGCCGCCCGCTGGCGCGCGGCCGACGGAACCGGAATCGGGGACTATCTCGAAGCGCGCCAGCTCGAAGTCGCAGGTTCGATGCGTCGTGCGGCCGACGGTTATAGCCGAGCGCTCGAGCGCGGGTTGCCGGGTCGAGAGCTGATGCGAGAGGCCGAACGTCGCCGGGCCACTTGCCTGACGGCGGCCGGAGCGCTCGACGAAGCGTCTCGGATCTGGAGCCGGATCGCCGAGGAGGCACCCGAGGAAGGAACGGCGACGGCGAGGGATTTCCTCGAGCGGATCGGCTGGCTGCGGACCCATCGGGCCACGGGCGTGCTCAGCTCTCCGGACGCTTGAGGACGACGAACCGCATGACGTTGAACTCCGCCTGACCAAGCGTGTACATCACCTCAGAGAGCGTCCGGAACGGCGTGCGGTAGTCCGCGATGATCTGCACGTCCCCGCGGAACGGGCGGTTGCGCGGATCGATGCGCTCGATCGCTTTGAGCCGGTCCCGGTGCTCCTGCATCTTCGTGTGCAGGCGTGAAATGAGGAAGCTTGTGCTTCCCCCCTGCTTGTCCGCCGGATCGACCTGGCCGTTGCGCAGGTCGACGACGTGCTGCCCGTTGACGAGGATGTTCGTGGCCGAGATCTGGATCGTGACGGCTTCCTGGACGGGATCGAGTGAAGCCGAGTAGGGAATCTGCAGCTCCTCGCTCTGGACGAACTTCGCGGACTCCGTGGCGAACTGCATGATGAGAAAGACGAGGAGGATCGTCATCATATCCATCATCGGATAGATGTTGAGGAAATTCTCCTCGTGCGGCGGAATCCGGCGCAGCTTGCGGCGGATCAGGGCCTTGACCTGCCCCATCGTTGCCTTCTGCTTTGCGCCTGCTTCCGTCATCGCGCCCCGCTGGCTCCTTTAGCGTACGCCCGCCGCGAGCAACACATCGCGGAACAGCTCCTGCCGCCGACCACTCGCATCGCGGCGGAAACGCACGGCGTCCATTGCTGCGACGAAGTCCCCATATTGCACTAGAGGATCGGCCGTCAGCGTCACCTGGTTTTCGTCCGGGTACTCGGACTTGACGCGCTGCAGGCACTCGCCGAGTGCCGCCCAGTCGTATTGCAGCTCCATACGGGGCGGTGCGACCGGCCGGCCATCCCGCTCGGTGACCGGCAGCGGCCGACGCGGCACCGTGATGACCGCACCGCCCGCAACGCGGTCGCAACCCGGCGCGAGCTTGCCGCCACTGCCAGTCACGATGATCCCCTCGGTCGCCACGACGACTGTGAGGTTGAGACCCTGGGGGCCGGCGGCTCCGCGAGCCCCCCCACGCCGCTGCGCGGGAAGCTGGGTACTCAACTCGACGACCTGAAGGATTACCGTGGTCGTCATGAGCAGGAACATGATGAGATTGACCACGACGTCGAGGAACGGAACGATGTTCAGCTCCCCGACCATCTCCGACGGGTCGAGGTCGTGAACCTTGGTCCGCTTGCGGACGTACTGCCGCTGCGCGGGCGTCAGCTCGGCCATGGGTTGAGCCCCGCTCAGCCTCCCTGACGTCGGAGCAAGAGTAGGTTCTCGAGCTTCATCGTCGACTTCTCGAGCTCCTGCTTCTGACGCTTGGCCATCGCGTGCAGCACGAGGTGCGCGATCATGCAGATGACGGCGATGAGCAACCCAAGGGCCGTGTTCCACATGGCCTCCGAGATACCCGCCGACAGAAACTTGGAGCGGTCCTCGGGGTTGGCGTTCGCTACGGCCGCGAAGGCCTTGATGAGGCCCGAGATCGTGCCGAGCAGCCCGATGAGCGTCGCGATGTTGGCGAGCGACCAGAGCGCCCCGATGCGCTTTTCGAGGTCGGGCACGACCTCGCTGAGGCGCTCTTCCATGGACGCGATCACCGCCTCCTCGCCGCGGTTGACCTGCGTCAGACCGGCCTTGACCACCTGGAGCAGAGGCAGCGGCTCCGCCTCGCACAGCTTGATCGCCCGGTCGATGTTCCCCGCCTGAACGAGCTTGCGAATCTGACTCATGAACTCGGAAGCGTTCACGCGGTACTTGGTCAAGATGTAGACGGTCCGTTCAAGGATGATCGCGATGACGAACGCGAAGACGAAGAGGTTGACGAAAGAGAACGGAGCCCCGTCCACCATCGCCTGCCAGATCTTTCCGAGGAACGAGTCATGCGTCGTGGGTTGCATCTCGTCAGGCTCCTTCGAATCGCGTCGTGGGGAAAATCCGAGTCGGCGCCCGCGTCATCCGACGTACGACCCCGTGCTGACGCACGAGGTCTGCACCGACCGCCCGTCGCCGTTTTCCAGCCTCGACGCTGGGGCGGACCCTACACCGCACCGTTCCGTCTTGTCAACGCGCGCACCGACCGGTTCGGACTGCGATGGCAGCTTCATCGGTGGGCCTGCGTCGGTCGCGGTCGATGGACCCCGTTGACACCCCATGGCCCGCCTGTATTATCCCCGTTGCTCTCGGACGATGCATGGCCTGGCGGACGCGCGCACGGAACAGCGGTACGTTGTCCTTCGGGCGCGCCCACGCGAGCAAGTGAAGCAACGATCGGGTACGTCGAGCGGCTCGAGGGCAGCCGCAATTCGGATCAGGAGGACGTGAGCGATGTCGACGTTGGCGCACCACTTCGAGGAAGGCGGCTGGATGATGTGGGGGATCCTCTTCTGGCTCATCATCGCCGTGGGGGTCATCATCGAGCGCGCCGTGTATCTGTACCGCGCGTCCATCAACAAGGACGTGTTCCTCGCGACGATGCAGAAGTGCATTCTCGCGGGAGACATCGGACGCGCGGTCAAACTGTGCTCGGCCGCCAATGCCCCGCTCGCGCGCATCGTCAAGGCGGGACTCGTCAAGGTCAACCGGCCCGACGCCGAGGTGCAGGCCGCGATGGACGAAGCGGCGCTCCGCGAGCTGCCGCTCATCGAGAAGCGCACGGGCTACCTCGCGCTGCTCGCCAACCTCGCGATGCTGTCGGGCCTGCTCGGCACGGTTATCGGCCTCATCATCGCCTTCGGCGCGGTCGCGAACGCCGACGCCGCGAGCAAGGCGACGATGCTCGCGAAGGGAATCTCCGAGGCGATGAACTGCACCGCGTTCGGGTTGATGGCCGCGATCATCGCTCTGATCGGCTTTGCCGTGCTCAACGGCAAAACGCAGGGGCTCATCGACGACATCAACGCGGCGACGGTCCAGGTGATGAACTTGGTCGTCAACAACCGCAGCAAGGTCAACCTGCAGGGCGTGCCGCAGGCCGCCTGAAGCGAACGGTGGAGCCATGGGCGGGATCAACGTCGGCGGAGGCGGGCACGGCGGCAAGAAGCCACTCGACAGCGAGATCCCGCTCATCCCGTTCATCGACCTGCTGCTTTGCTGTGTGATGTTCCTGCTGGTCACGGCCGTCTGGAACCAGCTCGCCCGCATCAACGCCAATCAGCAGCAACCGGGCCAGCAGGCGCCGCAGGACGCGCCGCCGCAGGAACGGGACAAGCTTGTGCTCCAAATCCAGACCACGGGGTACACGCTGGTGTCGACGGCGAGCGGCGACCGCACCGTGATCCCGAAGGTCGGGGACGCCTTCGACCAGGAAGGGCTGCGCAACAAGCTCATCGAGCGACGCCAGCTCGACAGAAACCGGCGCGACATCATCGTGGCGCCCGAGGACGGGGTGCTGTACGCCGACGTGGTCGCCGCGATGGACATCGTCGTGGGCGAGGGATTCCGCGACATGTCGCTGTCCGACGGGGCGGCCTTGTAGCCGCGGAAGGAGGCCCGGTTCCCCATGCCCGTGCACAAGCCCGGCCGTGTGCTGCTGCACCACCTGCCGCTCAAGTTCGTCCGCAATCGCGTATCCGGTCAGGGGCGCAAGCCGGTCGACCTTTCGATCCCGCTCGTGCCCTTCATCGACTTCCTGATCGTCCTGGTCGTCTTCCTGCTCATGTCGTTCAGTGCGAGCGGCGAGCTGCTCGCGCAGCAGCCCAACCTGCGCATGCCGGACGCGACGAACGTCGCCGAGCTCGAGATCGCGCCGATCATCGCCATCAACCCGCAGGTCGTCACGCTCGACGGGCGTCGGATGGCCGACACCCAGACGCTGGCGGCCAATCCGCAGATGGAGCGGATCGAGCAGCTCATTCAGGATCTCGAGACGCTGAAGCGCAACTGGAGCATCCTGCATCCCAACGAGACGTTCCGTGGGGACGTCATCATTCAGGCGGACCGGAACATCGACTTCCGCGTGATCAAGAAGGTGATGTTCTCGGCCGCGCAGGCCGGCTACGCGAACGTCAACTTCGCGGTCAACCGTCGCGGCGGCCCGAGTCAGTGACCGAGCCGGCTCGACGCCGCGCGACGAGAACCGGAGCGAGCGGGCATGAGCGACGAACGGCTCGCGCCCGCGACACCGGTCGACGACGCTGAGGCGCGCGCGTACGCGCCGCGGCTGCCGTGGCGCGTGGTGGGTTTCGCCGTGCTCGTCCTCGCGAGCCTGGGCTCGATCCTGTTTTGGCGGGAAAGGGAGCAACGAGAGGACCTGCGCGCGCGCATTCTCGAGGCGTACGATCGATCGGTGGCACCGATCGCGGTGCGCCAGCGAGCGTTTCGCGACCGCATCGAAGGGTGGATTCGCCAGGCGGCCTCGAGGCGCCCGGAACGCCGGGTCGATCCGCGCCTGCGCATCTCCGCCCTCGGGCGTAGCGACGGCGTCTACCTGCGTCTGACGGTCAAGGACACCGCGTCCGCTGCATCCATTGCAGCCGGTGCGCGCGCGATGGGCCCGGATGCCATCACGCGCTGTCTGGGGCTGGCCCCCACTTCGTTGCGGGGTCTGTACGCGCAGGACCGTCTGTTCGACCCGGCCTGGCGAAGCGCCGTCGAACGCGCGACCGGCACGATGCAGCTCCGTGTCCTCGAAGACGAGCTGTCGCGCCGGCTCCGCGTCGACCTTCCCAACGTCATCGGCGCGATGCGCGCACGCTGGTTTCTGTTCGTCCTGCAACGTGGCAAGCCACGACACACCGCGCCAATCGACGTCCATCTGTGGGATCTACGTGAGGGGACGCCCCTTCTCGCCGTCCGCACGCAGCCTGCGGGGATCCTCGTGCCCGTACGCGCCTCGTTCGAAGGAGCGCCTCCAACGCCTCCGCTCGTCCCACGGCCCGACTCGCCAGGCGCGCACGACTGCAGCATCGCGGCGCAGGTCAAGGAGCTGACGGGCGAGCCCGTGCTCCAGTTTGGCTCCACGTTCGACCACGAGCCCGCCCCCCAGGACGGCACAGCGAGCGAAGCGCCCGTGGCCGGCTCCTCCGCGACGCCGACGCCAGTCGACGAGCCGCCGGCGGGTCCCCAACGCTGAGCGCGGCGGTCACGTTGGTCGAAGTGGTCGAGGCGTGTCGCCGGCCCAAGACCGAATCCGACTCCGAGCACGAGCCCGAGTCCGAGACAGAGTCCGAGTCCGAATCGGGCCCCGATTCCGAGGCAGAGTCCGAAGCCGAAACCGAATCCGAGACCGGGTCCGAAGCCGGAGCGCCGCCCAGGCATCGCCGCGGTAGGCGTCAGGGCGTCGTTCCCAGCTCCAGCTCGAGATCGTCGAGCGTGGGTTCGTCCGACATGCTCGGAGGCCCTTCGCCGACGTCGCCCGACGGCTCGTCCCCGCCCAGATCGTCCAGCCGTTCGAGCGCATCGAGATCGATCGCATCGTTGCCGGCCGCTGGCCCCTCGCCGGGCTCGGACGGTCCGGGCGAGCCGCCGGTGGCGCCCGCTCCGGGCGAGCGCGGTGGCGCGGGTCCCTGCACGTCGATCTCTTCGCTCCGTACCAGTCCCGTCAGCGACGTGGACAGCCATGGCACGTAGGTCGTGATCGCGAGCGCGATCAGGAGCAAGCCGATGAAGGGGAGCACGGCGCGGTAGACGGCCGTCATCGGGCGACCGAACCGGAACGCCGAGATGAACAGGTTGAGCCCGACGGGCGGCGTCAGGTAGCCGATCTCGAGGTTGAGCAGGAAGACGATGCCGAGGTGGTACGGGTCGACGCCGAAGTGCGCGGCGATGGGAACGACGAGCGGGACGACCACGACGATCGCGCTGAAGACGTCCATCAGCATGCCCACGACGAGCAGGAACGCGTTGAGCGCGAGCAGGAACGTCACCGGGGTGTCGATGATCCCCTCCATCGCCTCGAGGACCTTCATCGGCACCTGCGCCTGGATGCACCAGGCCGTGAACCCGATGGCGGTAGCGAGGATCACGAGGATGGCACCGAACATGGTGACGGCCTCGCGCATCACGCGGGGCACGTCGCGCCGCAGCGACAGATCCTTGTAGACGAAGACCTCGACGATCAGCGCGTAAATCGCCGTGAAGGCCGCGGCCTCGTGGATGCGAACTGTTCCCGTTAGCAGCCCGCCCATCAGAAAGAGCGGCAGCGCGACCTCCCATTTCGCGTGCCACAACGCGCGCAGCGCGGGCCTCCAGCGAAACGGCGTGCGTTCCATCCGATCGCGCAACCCGACGAGGAGTGCGTGCGCGGCCAAGAGCAGCATGACGAGCATGCCCGGCAGCAGTCCGGCGAGGAAAAGCTTCTCGATCATCACGCCGGCGACGACCGCGTACAGCACGATCGGCAAGCTCGGGGGGAACAGCAGCCCGAGCGAGCCACCCGTCGTGACCAGCCCCAGCGCGTAACGCTCCCGGTATCGATCGGCGAGCAGCGCCGGGAAGAGCAGCCCGCCGATCGCGACGATGGTAATGCCGCTGCCCCCCGTGAACGTCGTGAAGAAGGCGCTCGCACCCAGACACACGACCGCGAGCCCGCCGGGCAGCCAGCCGAGCCACGCACGCGACAGCTCGACGAGGCGGCGAGGCGTGCCGCTCTCAGCCATCAGGTAGCCAGCCACCGTGAACAGCGGGATGGTGACCATGAGGGGCGAGTCGGCGAACTTCTCGCTGAAGACGTCCTGCGCGACGCCGGTGATGCTCGTGTCGGGCATCGCGCCGAACAGACCCAGCGCCGCCAGACCGAACACGGCGAACAGCGGCGCGCCGATCAGGGCAAACGCGGCAATCGCGGCCGCGATCACGTCACGCCATCCCGCCGTCCGCCGAGCCTGCGATGCCCCGACGGACCTCGACGATGCCGCGCATCAGCAGGCGCACCGACATCCACAGAAACATCGCGGGAACGACGAGCTGCAACGCGCCGGACGGTGTCTCGACCGGACCGCCGACGAGGCCAGCGAGCAGGGCGCGGACGACGCAGAATGGCCCCGGGCGGCCGGCGCCCGCCGCCGCGCGATCCGCCTCGGACGCGTCGCAGACGTGAACGGCTCCCGCGGGCGTCAACACTTCGTAGTCGAGCGGCCGCTCGGTGGCCGCGAGCATGACGGTGGCGAAGAAGACGCGGGCGAGGACGAATGCGACCGCCGCCGCGCCGAACGCCGCGAGCACGCGGAGCACGAGCCGGACGCGCGGCGGCACGACGCGCTGCACGACGTCGATCGCGATGTGCCGGTCGGCGTGCGTGGCGAGCGAGGCACCGAGGAACGCGAGCCAGAGCGTGCCCTTCTGCAGAAAGGTGTCGATCCAATCGAGCGACTCGAGCGCCGCGTGGGCCCATGCCACGCCGAGGCCCGTCGCGACGTTGTGCAGCAGGGCCTGCGTCGCGGCGAGCACGATCATCACGAGCAGGACGGCCGCCGCGATGGCCGCCTCTCCCCGCGCCAGGCCGTCGTCGACGCGACGGAGCAACCGTCAGCTCCCCGCGCGCGCCAGTTGCTCGACGCGCGCGAGCAACGCGCGCTCGTACAGACGGCCGGCGAGCCGCTCGCGCACCTGACGGGCCACGTCCTGCCAGGCCGCGCGGTGCGGCGTCAGATCCACCGGCGTCAGGCCGCGGGAGACCAGGGTCTGATACGCACGATCGTCGGCCTGTCGGATGGCGCGAGCCAGCGCGCCGTGCGCACGCCGAGCCGTCTCGTCCAGCGCCGCGCGCAGGTCGGCCGGCAGCGCGTCGTACCGCTCCTTCTTGAGGATCGTCGCGCCCACGATGATCGAGTCGCTCTGCTGGGTCACGTGCGTGACGTGGTTGAACCACTGCAGCGCGACGGCCGCGTAGGCCGAGGCCGGGAACGCGTCGACCCGACCCGTCTGCAGCGCGGGCAGCACCTCGTTGACGCCGAGCCGCTGCCCATTGGCGCCGATGACCGCGAGCGCCTCGGTGAAGATCACGTCCTCGCGCCACGCCCACGGCCGCACCGCGCGGAAGTCCTCGGGCCGCTGGATCGGACGACGCGAGAAGAACCGCGCTCGCCCGACGTCGCCCCAGCCGAGCAGCCGAAAACCGGCCGCCTCGAACTGCGCCTGGAAGTCGGCGTCGAGGGTCTCGCGCACGCGGTCGATGACCGCGTAGTCGCTGAACAAGCCAGGCAGGGCGAGCACGAGAACCGGCCGGACGACCTGACCGAGACCGGTCGTGGTGATGGCGGCGCCGTCCAGCTGGCCCGCGCGCATCTTGCGAATGTAGTCGCGCTCGTCCCCTTGGCTGCCGCCGGGGAAGAACTGCAGCTCGAGCCGCCCCCCCGTCTGCGTGCGCAGCGTGTTCGACCATGCGCGGAACGCCCGGTCCCACGCGGAACCACGCGGCGCGAGCGTCGCAATGCGCAACGTGACGGGTTGCTGCGCAGCGACGGTCGGCTGCGTGTGCGCGGCCGGAACGTCCGGCAACAGCGGCGACAGCAAGAGAATCGCGGCGAGCCGCGAGAACGAGCGAACGGTCATGGCAACGGGCTCCTGGACGTGGGCACGATCACCGCACCGACGAGGCGAGCCCCCTCGGCATTCAGCCTCGCCCGGGGGCCTGGCACGACGTGACGATAACTCAGAACCACTGGTCGGCGGCAGCCAGGTAACGGGCCGCGCGACGACGGGCCACCTTGTTGGCGAGGCGGACGGCATCGCCGTGATCGCCCGCGTCGAGCACCTCGCGGAGCAGCTGTTCGAACAGCGCGCGGTCGCCCACGGCCACGGCGTACGCCTTCGCGTAGTTGACGTGTACGAGCAGCGCGCGGCGGCCCGTGACCTGAAGGGCGCGCTCGAAGTGCTCGCGCCCCGCCTGGGGGTTGCCCCCGAGCGCCTCGGGCAAGCCGGCCTCGGCGTAGCCGAGGAACGTCAGCCCCGCCGCGTTGGCATACGTCGGGTCGAGCTCGACCGATCGGCGCACCAGCGCCCGCGCGAGGCCCAGGTCGGCGACGAGCTCGGGGTCCTCGAGCGAGATGGCGATCGCCGCGCCCCACGCGTATCCCGCCCACAACAGGGCAGGCGCGTCCTCGGGCTCGTCGTACGCGTCTCGAAGCCAGCGCTCGAACGCGACCAGGCCCGCCCGACGCGCCGCGTCGATTCCGTCGTCGCGCTGACGGAGTACCTCAAGGGCGAGGTCGCGTGCCCGCAGGTACATCCAGCGCGCGCGCGTTGCCCAGTGGTCCTGGCAAGCCTGATCGTCGACCGGGCACTGCTCCATGCGGTCCTCAATCCAGCCATAGGCGTACGAGGCGTACGCACGCGCCAGCTGCACGAGGATCCGCTCGTCGTCGGGAACGACGCGCAAGACGCCCTCCAGTTGCATGATGCTGGCCGGGGCCGCGGCGCCCGCGAGCTCGTAGTCCCAGTGCGCCTCGAACGCGGGAGCGGCGCGCTGGAACAGCCCTGCCGTCGAGCGGGCAGTCAGACGGGTCATGTCGCAGCCGGCCGTGAGGGCGAGGATGGTCAGGGCCGCCGGCCAGGTAGGAGTCGGAAGGGCTCGGATGTCCACGGCCGCCATGACGCCGCCCCTGACGGCGGATGTCAATCGGTTCCGAGGGGTGGACTCGAACCACCATTCGCGGATCCAAAGTCCGCTGTCCTGCCGTTGGACGACCTCGGAGCAGCGCTGGGCTAGCACGCATCCGGCCGGTACGCAGCGGCGGGTGACCGGGGCCGAGAGTGCGCGTGCCGGCGTCGCGTCCTTGACAGAGCGCCCCGCGCCGTGGACCTTGATCCCGGAGGGCCGGCCGCTGGGCAAGATCACGACGCTTCGCGCCGCAGGGCTCTCCGACGTGGGGCTCCAGCGGGAACACAACGAGGACGCCTTTTGCCTTCTGCACGAGTACGACCTGTTCCTCGTGGCCGACGGCATGGGCGGCCACCGCGCGGGAGACGTCGCGAGCCGGATGGCCACGCAGGCCATCGCCGCCTTCTTCCAGGCGACGGCAAGCGACGACGCGACCTGGCCGTTCCACTTCGATCCGTCCCTATCGGTCGAGGAGAATCGCCTCCAGACGGGCATCAAGATCGCCAACCGCAAGATCTTCGAGGCGAGCAACCGCAGCCTCGACGTGCGCGGGATGGGTACGACCGTGGTCGGAATCGTGTTCAACCGCGAGCGCGGCAAGGCGTACATCGCCCACGTCGGAGACAGTCGCTGCTACCGCATCCGCAACGGCCAGATCGTGCAGCTCACGCGCGACCACTCGTTGCTCAATGACTACCTGCTCGTCATGCCGGACATGCCCCAGGAGCAGCGCGACGAGCTTCCGCGCAACGTGATCACGCGCGCGCTCGGCATGCAGGAGTCGGTGCTCATCGACCTGGTGCCCGACGATCCGGAGCCCGGCGACCGCTACGTGCTGTGCTCCGACGGCCTGACGGGCATGGTGGACGACCAGTTCGTGTGCGAGACGGTCACCCGCGCCGGCGACGACATCGAGCGCGCCGCGCGTGAGCTCGTCGAGCGCGCCAACCAGGCCGGCGGCGAGGACAACATCACGGTCGTCGTCGTCGCCGTCGAGTAAGCCAGGCGGGCACCCGCCCGTCGCGCCCGCGTTGCGGAGGGCGGCTCCGGGCCCGAGTCCGAGCCCGAGACCGAGTCGGAGACCGAGCCCGAGTCCGAGACCGAGTCGGAGACCGAGCCCGAGTCCGAGACCGAGTCCGAGTCCGCGTCCCCGTCCGCGTCCGAGGCGGAACCTGGGCCGTTCGCTTGCGCCGGAGCGGGTCCAGGTCCATGTCCGCCGGACCATGGCCAGCGCGTTCACTGCCCGACACGTGCTCGAGACGGACGAGGAAACCTACTGGTCGCGCGTCTTCTTCGACCCCGAGTACAACCGCCGCCTCTACCTCGAAGGGCTGTCGTTCGCGTCCTTCGAATGGCTCTCCTACGAACAGTTGCCCGGCGGGGATCGGACCCGCCGGATGCGCATGGTGCCGTCGGACGTCCCCGCCATCGTCCGCCGCGTGGCCGGCGACGCGATCAGCTACGTCGAAGAGGGGCGCTGGGATGCCCGGACGCGTCGCTGGACCTTCGCGATCGTCCCGAACCGGTTGGCGGAGCGCGTCCGCATCTGCGGCACGCTGTGGGTGGAGCCGTGCGGGCCGCGGCGCATCGAGCGCATCTGCGAGAACGAGGTCGAGGTGCGCGTGCTCGGGGTGGGAGGCGCCATCGAGAACTACCTCGTCCGCACGAGCCGCGACTCGTTCGAGAAAGCCGCGGCGTTCACGAATCGGTTCCTCGCCGAGCGGGGGCTCTGACGGCGCCCTTCGGAATGCTCGGTGCTGGGCTCGGGACCGGAAGCGGGCTCCGGACTCCGACGCGGCCCGGAGCTCGAGCTCGGAGGGCCGGACGGACTCCGATTCGTCCGATCCCGTGCCACCGACCCGTCGAGCTCACGGCGGATCGGCGAACGTGACTTCGAGGCGCGGCCGCTGCTCGGGGTTGCCCCAATCGGGGAAATCCTCCGAGCGAACGAACTCCTTGCCCGTGTGATACTCGACGTCCGAAGGCTGGAGCGCGAACGAGACCCGTCGCTCGGCGAGCCGACGGCGCACCGCGCGCGTCACGTCCCAGCTCCACGGCGGCAGCGCGTCCCATCCGCGGTCGGTCACGCCGGTCCGGTCGCCCCAGCTCGCCGCCAGGTTCTCCACGGGCAGCGGCGCCAGGTTCCAGCTGAGGTCGGCCTCCGTCCACGGCTCGGACGATCCGCGCAGTGTCGAGTCGACATCGAACGCATGCACCAGTGACCAGACGCCTTCGTCACCCCCGCTCGTGGGCTGCTTGTGATGCAACACGAGCCGCGCCGACAGCACGACCGCGCCATCCGGTACTGCGTCGAGAGGGAACCGAACGTACGCGCGCGCGAAACAGGGCCAATCGGCGTAGTCGGCCTGCGCCTGCACGTGGAAGTAGCGCCGTCCGGTCTCCCCGCCCCACGACGCTGGACCATCGCCGAAGTTGTATGCGTCGTCGCCGGAGCACAATCGCTCGGAAGCCCCGACCGACGCGTTCTCGACGACGGCGCCCATGCGCCCCTCGCGAATGACCACCGTTCGCATCGTCTCCGGCCGGTGCGGCGGCAGCTGCCCCGCGACGCGATACGCCTCGGCGGCGTGGCCCGGCGAGGCACCCGACTCCTCGCGCGAGGCAATGGTCGCATCGGCGAGCACGACCGGCATCCAGCCCTCCGCCGTTTCGGTCGCCGCGGTCAGCGGGAAGCGCTCGACCTCGCCGAGGCGGCTACCGGACGCATCGTCGCGGTCGAACGCGAGCAGACCGAGGCGCAAGCCCATCGGAACGCCCGCCTCCCCGGTCAGCGCGCGCCATCCGATCCAGAAGACCACGTGCCAACCCCGGCTCTCGTCGCGCTCCCCCCCGCGGTAGCCCTTTTCGAGCTCGATGCCATCGCCTCCGCCCCCTGCTCCCAGCCGGCCGATGGGCATCGACACCGCCATCCAGCCCGCAGCGCTGCCGCGAAAAACGTCGGTCCGCTCGGTTCCGTGGCGCCCTGCCTGCGCATCGATGCGCAACGCCCCTTCGAGGGAGGTGGCATCGAGCCGCGGCGCAATCATCAGGCGCAACGAATCCCATCGCTCGAGATCGTCGCGCGGCCCCGCCTCGTCGTAGATGTGCCGGTCGTAGACGGCCACCCGGATCGCGAGGCCCCGCTCGGTCCAGAGGATGCGACCGTCGATCGCATTGCGGCGGCTGCCCACCCCGCCGGCCCAGAACGGAACCGAGCGCTGCCAATCGAGCCGATCGCCCGCGCGTGCTCCACGAAAGACGACGAGACGCGCGTCGGGATCGAGGACCGGCTCGACGGTCGCGTCCCGGGCCGAGCCGTCGCGCGCACCGACGACGTCCCCCCCTGCGTCGACGGGGCGCGAGGCGTCGGAAGTGCCATGCGTTCCACCACAGCCGAGGGCGGAACAGACGACGACGTGGATCCAGGAAGCTCGCAGCGGCGATCGCCAACGCACGAGCCCTAGATTCGACGGCGGGGTGCGAGGGGTCAACTCCACCACGGGTGGGTGGCGGGGGCATCGCGTCGCGCTCGGCGTTCGCGCGGAATCCACTCGACCGGCCGCGCGCGAACGTGGCAGCGTGGAGGCATGCCGTGTTTCGACGATGCCCTCGCGAGCGCCGGATGTCCCGGATCGGCGTGCGCGATCGTTGCGAAGCCCACACGGGATTCCAACGCAGCGAAAGCCGCGCGTTCCGCGCTGCGCTTCGGCGCTTGGTTGCCGCCCCTCGCCTGGTTGTTGAACGGGGTCGCGGGCTGCTCGTGCGACGAGAGCGGCGGCTCCGGCTCCGGGCGCGACGCACAAGTCGAATCGGGAAGCTTCGACGTGCCAGCCCCCGATCGCACCGACCCGCCTCCGTCCGAAGGAGGCATGCCCCTGCCGCCCGTCCCCGGCGAGTGGACGCAGCACGCCCACGACGCCCAGCGCACGAGCTACACGCCGCACGGCGTTCCCGCTCCGTGGCGTGCGCGCTGGGTGTACGTGCCCACCGACGTCCCTGCCGGTGAGCCTGCGCTGCCGCGCAACGTGCAGCCCATCACGGGCGGCGGGCGTGTTTACCTCGCGCGAGGGGTTCGCGGCCTGCTCGCCCTCGACGAACGGACGGGGGCGGTCGCGTGGGAGAATCGCGGACTCGAAGGCAGCGTGGCGGCGACGCCCGCGTTCGATGCGAATACCGGACTGCTCTGGGTGGTGACGACGGCGGGGCGGCTGTACGGCCTCGACGCGCGCACGGGCGGCGTCGTCCGGTCCGCGACCTTCGAAGCCCCGATGCCGCGCATCCGCTACGTCGAGCCGGCCGGGTTCCACGACTTCATCCCACCGTTGGAGGCGGCGGGCATCGCGTTCGCTCCGTTGCTCGTGGGCGGCACGGTCTACGTCTCGACGCGACGCGGCGTCGTCGCGTTCGACACGGCGGACCTCTCGGAGCGCTGGCGATACGACGCCGGCGCCGACGTGGAGACGCCGGGCGCGTACTCGGAACGCGCCGGGCTCGTGGTCGTTGCGACGGCGGACTTGTACGTGCACGGCATCGAGGCGTCGACCGGACGGCGCCGATGGCGAAGCCGACCGTACCGCGGCGATCCGCAACCCGAAACACAGTACCTGTTCAGCTGGCCGGTGATCGCCGAGCAGCACGGGCTCGTGCTGATGCGACTACGCACGTCGTGGACGGACGCCCTCGAGCAGTTCCCTCCCTCCAACGAAGCGATCGCGGAGCTGCTCGCGCGCCGGCCCGAGCTGCAGGCGCTGCACGCGCTCCGACTCGAAGACGGTTCGGAGCCCTTCCCCGTGCTCGTCGGACACGGCGGGTGGGGCAACGGCGACTACATGCCCATGGGCTCGCCCCCCGTCGTGCGGCGCGACGGCACGAGCGAGGTCGTCTACTCCGTCATTCGCGGCGACTCGCGATACGATTTCCGATGGGATTCGCGCTTCGGCGAGATCGTCCTCGACGATGCGACGGTGCCAGGGCTGCGCGCGGGATGGGTGCGCTGGATCTATTTCGATCCGGCGGGCAGCGAGACGCCGTGGCCCGATCCCTTTCTGCTGACCGACGAGCAGCCGTACGTGACGATGGCGGGCGACGCGTTGTTCGGAGGTCACTGGGCCGTGGGGCACGCGGTGCGGATCGTCGACCGGGGCCCGTCGCTCGGAACCTACGCAGCGCCGATTCGCACCGCACCGCTGCCCGCCGTGCTCGAGTCGACGACGAGCTGTCCCCGCTCGCCGACGCACCACTGCGACGGCCCCACCGCGCTCGACGACGGTGGACGCGTCTACGGACCCACCGCGTTCTACGTGCGACACGGCGCCGGGGCCATCTACGACCAGCACTGGAGCGAATACTCGACGTGGATCGTCAGCAACGACGCCCTCTACTTCCGCACGTGCTCCGGCGCTCTGATCGCACTCGAATCGGGCGACCCGGCGACCGGTCGCGTGCGCAGCGCCGTGACGGTCAGCGCCGAAGCCCCGACCGTCGGACCGGGTTCGGCTCCCGGAAATTCGGATCGCTCCGCCGCGCCCGTGCACATCCGCTGGCAGCAGGCGCGCGCGCACGTCGGCCGGCACGTCGTCGTCGAGGGCCGCATCGCCTACGTCGTGGACAACGGTCGCGCCGTCTACGTCGCGTTCCGCAAACCACACCAAGGCGCGCTCGTCGCGATCGTGCCCGCGCGGGCCTGGGATGCCTTCCCGGTGCACCCACGTCGCCTCTTGCGCGCAGGCCAGCTCGTACGACTGCGCGGCCGGCTGCGGTGGTACCAGGGCGATCCGGCCCTCGACGTGCTCTCGCCCGCGCAGGTCGAGTCGCTCGAGGCCCCAGCGCGCTAACATCGGCCGCGATGCGAGCTCACCTCTGCGCCGTCGTCTCGGCCCTCGTCGCGGGATCCGCGTGCGGCAAGCAGCCGCCACCGCAGGCGGCGCAAGCCGAGCCGCTCGTGCAACTGCTCGAGCTGCCCATCTCCCTGCGCCACGGCGGGCAGGTCGGTGCGGACGCGGCGAAGATCGAGATCGGCGGCACCGAATTGAGGCTCGACGGCCGCGCCGTGATGTCTCTGAACGAAGGCTCGGTGCCCGCCGCCGAGCGCAGCGCGGACGAGCTGCCGCGGCTGCGCGATGCGCTGAAGGCAGGGCCGGCGCGCCGGCTCGCCGCGATCCGCATGCACGGAGCGACCCCGTGGTCGACCACCGTGCTCGTGCTCGCTTCGGTCAAGGCCGCCGGTCTGTCGGAGGTCGCCTTCGAGGTGCGCAAGGGTCGCAGTACGCAGACGGGCTGGCTGCACCTGTCGCGCTTTCGCGTCGAGCCCGCGTCGGACGCCTTCCCCCGCTTCGAGGGCGCTGCCGCGAGGCTGTGGGACGAGATGCTGACCGCCTGGCCGGAGGCGCACGCCGCGTGCCGCCGAAGCCATTTCGTCGATTGTTCGCCCGCCCCCACGGCCACCCGACGGGGCGGCGGACTCGCGCTGACGCTGTTCGCCCGCGGCCAGGCGATCAAGACCGAGTTCTGGCGCATCGCGCCCGCGGACGAGCCGGCCGAGCCCCCGGCCCCGCGCATGATCGAAGGCGTGCGCGCGCCACCGCCGGAGCAGCTTGAGCCGGAGCCCGTCACTCAAGGAGCGTTCACTTGGCGATTCGAGGCCGCCATCGAGGAGGGGCTCTCACCGGTCAGCGGCGCGTGGCGGCCGCTGTGCGGCGCTCGGCCTTGCGGGGCGCTGGTCACCGCGGACGCGGGCACGATGTCGTCGCGCATCCTCTCGCTGGTGGGCGCGGCCTTCCCGGAAGGGGCCGCCGAGCCGGAGCTCGTCTTTCGGATTCCGACCCCATGATCCGCCGAGGGTTGCGCGACCGACTACGACGTCGCGTCGGCGCCGTGCTCGTGGACGGCTTCTTTGAGAGTGCGGCGCGGCTGGGGCGACTGCATCCGCTCGCACGGCCCGAACGCCACGGCGTCGAGGTGATCCGCGACATTCCCTATCGCGCGACGGGATCGCCGGCCCATCGGCTCGACGTGTGGCGGCCGCGCGACCGCGCGGGCCTGCTTCCGTGCGTGCTGTATCTGCACGGCGGCGGATTTCGAATCTTGTCGAAGGACAGCCACTGGATCATGGGGCTCGCCTTCGCCCGACGCGGCTACGTGGTGCTAATGCCGAACTATCGGCTCGCGCCCGCGCACCCGTTCCCCGCGGCGCCCGAGGACGCGGCCGCCGCCTGGTCGTGGCTGCTCCGCGAGGCGCCGCGCTACGGCGGCGACCCGTCGCGCGTGATCGTCGCAGGCGAATCGGCGGGAGCCAATCTCGCCACCGTGCTCGCCGTCTCGGCGTGCTGGTCGAGACCTGAGCCGTACGCGAGGCTCGTGTACGAGACGGGCGTGGTACCACGTGCCGTCGTGGCCGCCTGCGGACTGCTTCAGGTCAGCGATCCAGACCGGTTCGCGCGCCGCAAGCCCCATCTGCCCGCGTGGCTACGCGATCGCATCGACGAGGTCCACGACGCCTATCTCGCGCGCTCACGGGCCGAGATGCGCGACCTCGCCGATCCGCTCTGCATTCTCGAGCGTGCCGGCCCTCCCGATCGGCCGCTGCCCCCCTTCTTCGCGCCCGTGGGCACCGCCGACCCGCTGCTCGACGATACGCGCCGGCTCGCCGAGGCGCTGCGCGTGCGCGGCGTTCCCGGCGAGGCCAGGTACTACCCCGGTGAGGCGCACGCGTTCCACGCGTTCGTGGCACGCCGCGCCGCCCGCCGCTGTTGGCTCGATACGTACCGATTTCTCGACGCCCACTGCCCACCGGTCGCCGCGAGCGACTGCGACTTTGCAAAGCAAAACGAGCCTGCCGCGACCGGCTGACCGCGCCTCGGACTCGGGCTCGGACTCGGGCTCGATCGCGGACTCGCACTC
>JANWZI010000032.1:0-30135 GCA_025054695.1 Myxococcota bacterium
CGAGTCGGCGCCGGAGGCCGAGTTCTCCGACGCTTCACCGCACCCCGTCGGCAGAGCCCTTTGCGGTGCAAGGTCGGACACGGCAATCTTGAGGCATGAGAGCTTGGCTGGCTTTCGCGAAGCGGCGACGATTGCACGGACCGTCGGCGACGCCGACCGGGTCGCCGCGAACGAGGCCCTCGTCGACGGGCGCGCGACTGGCGCTCGCGGTGCTCGCGGGCACGTTCGGCCTGCGGGGCTCGGCGATGGCTCAGCGAGAGCTCGTGTTCGACGCCGAGCGCAGTGAGCTGAAATGCACGCGTCTGACACCGTGTAGCGACGGATGCTCCGAGGGGGCGATGTGCGTCGTGCCTCCAACCGCCGAGGAAGGGGTCTGCGTCGTGACGGAGGCCATCGTCTGCTGCGACATGGACGCGGATTGCTCTATTGCGCCGACGGGAGCCAGCCGCGGCGCGTGCGCGCATTTCATGCATCCGACCGAGGGAACGATCGGGATCTGTTTACCGCCCACCGCGCGTATTGACACGCACTACTGCAGCGACGACTCGGCGGATAGACTCCGAGCCTGCCATCTCGGCTCGGACGACCGCCTCGTCCCATGGCCGCGAGGAGACTGCGACCGTGACGGCGTTCGGAACGAAGACGACGCGTGCGTGTGCACGGCGGGCGTCCGACCGCGTGCCGGGTGCCCGGCTTCGAGCGAACCGGACGGAGGGCCGTCGCACATCACCGACGGCGGGAGCTCGCCGGCAGACGCGAGCATGATCGTCCCCGACGGCGGCGTGGGTGAGCGCGACGCGCGCGGGGACTTCGCCGACGCCTCGGACGAGCCGCGCACCCCGCCGGACTTCGCCGAGCCGACGCCGCTCCCTTCGGGGCACTCGTTCCGCGGTGGCGGAGGGTGCGCGTGCGACGGAACGCGCGTACCGCAGGCCGGGTGGTGGCCCCGGACCGCCGCCGGGATGCTGCTCCTCGCTCTCGCGCTGCGCGCGCGAAGTTCGAGCCGCCGCCGGGTTCCCGTGGCGTCACGTCGGTGAGCGCTGCGCCTTGCCGCGCGTCGCGGCGCCGCGGAGGGGTCTTCGTCCGAAACCGAGCCCGAGTCCGGTGCCGTGGCCGTGGCCGAGACCGAGACCGAGCCCGAGTCGGAGCCCGAGGCCGAGGCCGAGGCCGAGCCCGAGCCTGAACCGAAGCACGAGTCCCCCCTCAATCAGACCGCGGCGGCCCGCTCCCGCGCGATGGCCTCGCGCGCCGCGTCGAGGTCGGCCGGGGTCTCGACTTGCACCCTGCGCACTTCTTTGACCGTACGCGCGATGAGTCCGCTGAGAACCTTGCCCGGACCGATTTCGACGAAGAGCCCGACTCCGTCACGTGCCATCGCGCGAACGCACGGTTCCCAGCGCACCGCCCGACTGACCTGGCGTCGCAACGCCTCGCGCGCGCCGTCGGCGCTCGTCACGGCGGTCGCATCGACATTGACGTAGATCGGCATGCAGGGATCGCGGAACACGGTTCGTTCGAGCAGCGGCGCCAGCTCCCGTTCCGCGGGTTCCATAAGCGAGCAGTGGAACGGCGCGCTGACCGGCAGCGCGACCGCCCTGCCGCCCGCTGCGGTCACCGATTCCATCAACGCCGAGACGGCCTCGACCTCACCCGCAACGACGAGCTGTCCGGGGCAGTTGTAGTTGACGGCCTCGACGACGCCGCGCGTCCTCGCCGCCACCTCGCCGCACAGCGCCTCGACGCGCTCGGCCGGCAGGCCCATCACGGCGGCCATCGCGCCCCGTCCCACGGGCACCGCCTCCTGCATCAGCTGACCGCGGCGGCGGACGAGCCGCACCGCGTCCTCGAACGCGATCGTCCCCGCGCACACGTTGGCGGTCCATTCGCCGAGACTGTGCCCCGCGACCACGTCGGGCACCTCGTCGAGCGCGCGCAGCAACGCGACGCTCGTCGTCAGAATCGCGGGCTGCGTGTTGGCGGTGAGACGCAGCGCCTCCTCCGGTCCCTCGAAGCAGATCGCCGAGAGGGGCTCGCCGAGCGCCGCGTCCGCTGCGTCGAAGACCTCTCGCGCGGCCGACGATGCGTCAAAGACGGCGCGGCCCATGCCGACCTTCTGCGAGCCCTGACCCGGGAAGACGAATGCGACCTTGCCCATCTGTCGGCGCCCTCCTAGCTCCGTCGAGGGCTCGCTTCGAGGTTCGACGAAGTCTGCGGGCGGAGTGCCTGGTCGGCCTCGAACACGGACTCGGACTCGGGCTCGGACTCGGACTCGCGCTCGGGCTCGCACTCGCGCTCGGTCTCGGACTCGAGCTCGGGCTCGGACGCGGACTCGGACTCGCGCTCGGTCGCTGACTCGGCCTGGGAGCCCGTCGCGGTCTCGGGTTCGATCTCGGTGTCGAGATCTAACTCGGACTCGGACTCGGTCTCGGGCTCCGTCTCCGACTCGGACTCGGTCTCTGTCTCGGACTCGGTAGCGGTTTCCGGGCTCGGACTCGGGCTCGGGCCCGAGCTCTCAGTATGTCACGGACCCGCAGCACGCCTCGTGAGCACCTACGCACGTGATCTGCGTCCGCAATCGGACTCAACGTTCGACTGTGCGGCTACCGTCCCCGCCGCCAGAGATGGCGACGGCCGTGACCGGTCGACCGCTGGGGTCGCGTGTCGCCTACAGGAAGCGTCGGGGATAGTCGACCCCGTCTCCAGATGGGGTCTTTCGTATCCGACTCTTATTTTCTCCTGTAATTTCAGATGGCGCACCAGTTGCTCCACCGTGGAGCCGGAGGCGCTCGATGGACACCAGAAAGATGCTCTCGATGTTCGCAGGCGTGGCGATGCTCGGCGGATGCTCCGCCGAGGTCGGTGACACGGGTGGCAGCACCCGCCGCTCGGGGCTCAGCGAGGAGCACGATCCGTGGCGGCCGTTGCCCGAGAACGAGGAACTGCGCGAGCTGACCCTCATTCGCCGCGCAATCGACCTCGGCAACGGCCTGGGTCGCCACGTCTTCGGCCTCGCGATCAATGCCGAGCTCGACCGGGCCGGTGTGGACAAGTCCTATCGGCCGAGCGGCTCCCTGCTCGAGGACGAGGACGTCACGCCGCCCGCCACAGGCCCCCGCTGCGCCTACCTCGAAGCGACCGCCGGCCCTGGCACGTCGATTTCGTGCCGATACCTGGTCGAGCGATCCCGTGACGATGCGTTCGTGCGCGCGATTACGGCGATCCGGGACAATCCACTTGGGGGCGAGTTCACCGAGTCGAACGATCCGGCGGAGCTGGAGGGGTGGTACCGGCGCGCGAGCACGTTCGGCATCGAGAGCGAGCTGGTTCGCGCCATGGAGTACCTGCGGGCGCAGGGTGCGTGCGACCAGGCGCCCACCCC
The DNA here is from genome assembly GCA_025054695.1 of Myxococcota bacterium. Classification (GTDB taxonomy): domain Bacteria; phylum Myxococcota_A; class Polyangia; order Polyangiales; family JANWZI01; genus JANWZI01. The sequence continues at coordinate 3,380 of JANWZI010000032.1, forward strand.
CGTCGAAAGCTCGTTCGAGGCGGGCGTGCGCGTCGGTCGCCGCAAGATGGCCGAGATCACCCGCGCGCGTCAGGCCATGACCCCCAACACCGAGTGCGACTTCGACGCCAACATCGTCGAGCCGTCGGCGGCGCAGGCGCGTGCCGAGGTTCCATCGATCGTCACGAGCGACCCGCTCTGCCCCGGGTACGACCCGCGCACGGCGGACGACGAGTTCCGCTTCGGGCAGGCGCAGGAGGAGTACCGCCGCGGCATCGAGCGCGGCATCGAGGAGCAGCGCGTGCTCGAGTCCGAGCGGCTCTTCCGCGAGTGGACGTGCGTGCGCCCGGTTCCGACGGGCGGTCGTGGTGATCCGCTCGTGCTCGACCTCGACCGCAACGGCATCCGCGTCGAGGCCATCCACAACGGCGCGGTGTTCGACTTCTGCCGTGGTCTGGTGCGCTCGCAGTGGACCGCCGAGGGCGTTGCCTTCGTCGTGCTCGACCGCGATGCCGACGGACAGGTGGCGGCGAGCGAGCTGTTCGGCGACGTGACGGTCACCGAGGACGGTGCGACGGCCCGCGACGGCTATCAGGCGCTCGCGCTGTACGACGCGGCCGACCGCGGCGGCAACGGGGATGGCGTTCTCGATGCGCGCGACGGGATCTACTGGCAGCTTCAGGCGTGGACCGACCGCGACGGCAACGGGCGCGTGAGCGACGGCGAGCTCGTCGCGCTGCGCGACGTCGGCGTGCGAGCCATCCACCTCGACGGCAGCGGCTTCGAGTGGACGGATGGCAGCCGCGGGCAGACCGCGAGCCTGGTCTTCGACTGGAGCCCCGTGCGCTGAGCGCGCTAGGGTACGAGGAGCAGTGATCGCCGCGCTGTGGCTGCTCCTCGCCGGCTGTGACGAGACGCGGATCGGCGCCGAGCGCGCCGGTCCGCGTGTCGTTTTCGAGCGGCCGCGCGAGGGACAGGTCGTGGCGGGGATCGTGGAGGTCGTGCTCGACATCGCGGAGGGGGTCGCGCCGTCGTCCGTGACGCTGCGAACCGGCGACGACGAGATTGTGGGGAGCGAGGAGCACCCGTCGCGCCGACCGCGCTTCGAGCTCGACACGTCGGCCTTCCCCGACGGTCCACTCGAGCTGGTCGCCTCGGTACGGTTCGCCGACGCAAGCCGCTCGCGCGCCTCGGTGGCCGTTCGCGTGGACAACAGCTCGCCGCGCATCACCATCCTCTCGCCGCCCGACCGGGCGATCCGCTACGTCGAGGACGTGCCCTTCCCGTTCTCGGTACGCACCGTGGACTCGACGGGAGGGCTGGCGCGCGTCACGCTCTGGATCGACGACCGCGCGGCGCAGACGTTCGACCCGGTCACCTCGAGCGAACTGCAAGTCCTCGTGGACCCCAGGGAACTGCTCGACCCCACGGTGGCCGATCTGCGCCTGGTGCGATTGCGCGCCGTGGCGACCGATCGGCTCGGACGGACCGGCGAGGCGAGCGTCGACGTTCACGTGCGCTCGCGGCTCGAGCTCCGGTTCCGCACGGGCGACCGGATCGAATCGACGCCGGCCGTCCTGCCGGACGGCCTCGTCGCCGTCGGATCGATGGACCGCTTCCTCTACTTCGTTCGCCCGGACGGAACGTTGCATTGTAGACAGGACGTCGGCGAGCTCGTCGGGTCGACGAGCGCGACCTCCGACGGGCGCGGCGTCGTCATCGGCACGAGCATCGCGCTTCGACGCGTCGATCGCGACTGCGCCATCCGCTGGACCCACCCACTGCGCGCGATCTGGCGCGCCGGGCCCACGGTGGGGCCCGACGGCACCGTCCATGCGGCGACGTTCGACGGGCAACTGTACGCGCTCGACCCGGCGACCGGACGCGAACGCTGGAGATTCGCGCTCAACGGCAACGCCCAGGCGGCGCCCGCCGTCGGTCCCGACGGCACGGTGTACGTGGGCACGCTGTCCGGAACGCTGCACGCCATCGCCGCAGGAGGAATCGAGCGCTTCCGGTTTGCCGCCGGATCGGAGATCGGCGCGCAACCGCTGGCGACCGCCGACGGGGTGTACTTCGGAACGTACGGAGGCGTCGTCTTCGCGCTCGACCCGAACGGCAACGAACGCTGGCGATACATGGCCGGAGACTTCGTGCAGTGCTCGCCGGCCATCACGAGCACGGGGCTCGTCGCGATCTGCGCGCGCGACGGTGTCGTGCGCGCTCTCGACCCGACGAGCGGGGAGGAACGATGGCGCAGCATGCAGACCGCGTACACATACGGCGGGGTCGCGGTGGGCCCGGACGGGGTGATCTACGCGGGGGGAGTCGACGGGCGGCTCGTTGCGCTCGATGGCGTCGGACGATTGCGCTGGCGCCAGGACGGCGAGGCCGAGTTCGTCTCGCGGCCCATCGCGTCGCACGGGCGGCTCTACTTCGGAGGGGCGGACGGTTTCCTGTACGGCATGTGGGCGGACGGCAATCCCGAGCTGTGAGGGCACCGAGTAACCGTTTCCATCGTACGGTGGATCCGCCGTCCGCGCGCCTGGCCTACGTCGCGCCTGCCGGGGTCGCGTATCCTGGCCGTGTGCGCAGCTTCCTGACGTTCGTCGCAGCGATGGTGACCGTCGCGTGCGCGGTCGACACGAGGGGCCTGGGCACCGCTCCCGTCGAAAGAGATGGCGGCATCGACTTCGACGCGCTCTCGCTCGACGCCGGAACCTCCGATGCGGATCCGGTGCACGACGTCGTCGTACCGGAGCTCGATGCCCCGACCACCGATGCGATGGATCTCGACGCCACGCGCACCGACGCGCCCACCGCCGACGCTCCGGCCGGCGCCGACGCAGCGTGCCCACCGGGATTCGTCGACGACGACGGCAACCCGAGCAACGGCTGCGAGTACCGCTGCACGCCCGCCGACGACCCCACGGAGCGTTGCAACGGGCGCGACGACGACTGTAGGAGGGCGACGGCGGACGGGAGCGGCGAAACCTGGCTGGACATGCCCTGCGACGGTCCGGACGCCGACTTTTGTCGCGAAGGAGCATGGATGTGCGCGTCCGGTGCCATGTCCTGCTCCGACGCGACCGGCGCCAGCGCGGAGTCTTGCGGCAACGCCATCGACGACGATTGCGACGACCACGTCGACGAGGACGACGCCATCAACGCCGTCACCCTCTACCACGATGCGGACGGTGACGGCTATGGCACCGGATCGGGATTCCGGGGATGCCCGCGGACGGGCCGCGCCACGATGCCCGGAGACTGCGACGACGGCAATCGCGATCGCCATCCCGCCGCGCCCGAAAGGTGCAACGGGCGTGACGACAATTGCACCGGCGTCGTCGACGAGAGCGCAGGCTGCCCTTGCGATTGGCACTGGAATGGCACCACGGGCCATGCGTATTTGTTTTGTCGTGGCACCCACCTCGCGTGGGCCTTGGCCCGCGACTTCTGTCGCATGCGGGGATACGAGCTCGCCACGATCGACGACGCAACCGAGAACGGGTGGATTGCGGGTATCGCGGGATTGGGACCATCGTCAGGGGCACGTTGGTGGATCGGACTCAACGATCTCGTGCGAGAAGGGGAGTTCGTCTGGAGCAGCGGGGTGCGAGGCACCTACCGCAACTGGGCCATGGGGCAGCCGAACGACTGGATGATGGACGAAGACTGCGTCGTGATCGCGGATTCGGGACAGTGGCGCGATCTCGACTGCGACTGGTCCCATCCGTTCGTCTGCGAATCGCCCTGACGCATCGGCTATGCCGTCACGGCGCGCCGGCGATCGCGTCGATCAGCGCCGGCAGCCGCAGCCTTGCTCCGGATAGAACGCGGGTGGCCGCGCGACGACGTGCGGCGCCGCCTCGTCCGGCTCCTCGGCGCAACGGACGCGGCGGAATACCGTGGGATAGTTCACCATCGGCCCACCGTCGTTGTTGACCGACTGGAACTCGAGGATGGACGGATCGATCGTCCCGCTGAACCGGTCCGGATAGTAATTGTACGTGGGCGAGCCGCAAAACGTGCGGTCGTTGCGCCACGACGTGCCGCCGAAGTGGATCTGCTGGCCGCGCACCCATCCCTCGGCGGGCATGATCACCGTGTTGTGGAAGTGGCCAGGACGACACGGCGGAGGTTGCTCGTCGCGGGGCCCTCCCGACCAGAACTCACTGTGGATCTCGCCGACGAGCTGCTCGCGATTCTCCGGCCTGCGCCGGATGTGGAGGTGAAAGATGTACCACTGACCGTGGTACGGGTAATACGCATGGGATTTCCAGACCCCGGCGACTGGATCGGTGCAGTCGGTCGCAGCGGGAGGCAGGCGCGCGCGCTGTTCCTGGATCGTCGCCCGTCCTCGGGGCGGTAGCAGCATCACGCCCACGAAGCCCGCGACGAGCAGCACGAGTGCCGTCCTTCGGCGTGGGCGCAAAGCGCGCGCGCGTCGCGAGTCCGTCACGATCCGGAGCTCGAGTCTTCCCGCCGCGCACGACGGCGTCAACGGTAGCCCGCCCGCATGCGCGCAGTCGCCTGCGGTGCATCCGAGCAGCCTCGAAGTTGGATGCCGATCGGCAAGCCACGAGTCCCGGACCGAGGCCGAGGCCGAGACAGAGCCCGAGACAGACTCGGAGTCGGATTCGGAGTCCGAGTCCCGACCCGAGGCGGAGGCCGGAGCCGACTCCGCGACGGGGACCGAGCCCGAGGCCGAGCACGGGTCCGAGCCGGAGGCCGAGTCCGAGCCCAAGGCCAAGGCCAATCTGCGAGCCGTTGCACCATGGATGCTTGCGGGCGAAGCGAGACGGGCCTACGGACGACGCGTGCTTCGACGCCTGCTCCTCGGACTCGTCAAGGGGCTGTTGATCGGCGCGACCCTCGGCGCCGCGCTGCAGCTGGGCCTACGCTGGCCGCTGAGCGGGCTGCTCGGCTGGCTTGCGGCGATGGGCACGGGGGCAACGGCCGGCATTCTCGCCGGCCGCCCCCCTTGGCAACAGGACGCGTGGTTCGAATCCGTGCTCAAGGCGCTCGGTGGCATCGGATTCGGCGCCCTCGCGTACTGGGGCGCCGGATACGTGTCAGGGTCGTTCCCCTTCTCGTTGCCCGAGGTCGATCCGCATACGCCCTGGCGTGAGATTCCGCTGGTCTCGCTGCCGGCCATCGCCGCGCTCTTCGGCGCGATCGTGGAGCTCGACCATAACGAATCGGCCTCTCGCACCTCGCGACGCGAGCCTTCGACGGCGCGTCGTCCCGAACGCGACGCAACGGAGCTCTGAGCGCAACGTCCCGGTTCGCTCGACCACCGCGAGCCGGAGTCCGATTCTGAGACCGAGTCCGAGACCGAGCTCGAGTCCGAGACCGAGTCCGAGACCCAGCCCGAGACCGAGCCCGAGTCGGAGTCCGAGACCGAGGTCGAGTCCGAGACCGAGCTCGAGTCCGAGACCGAGCCAGAGGCCGAACCCGAGCCCGAGCCGAAGGCCGAGCCCGGCTTCATCGACCCGTCAGCCGCGTGCGCGCCGCGCACTCTTCTTACGCACCGATCGTCCCGGACGATCGCGGGTGGCCCCGACGACGCGATCCGCATCGCCACGGTCGCCGGAGCCGTCGTTCGAGCCATCCCGCTCGAGCCGCGCCAGGCGTTCCTGCAACGCGCGCATCCGATCGCGCGCCGCCGCCGCCGCCTCGAAGTCGAGCCGCTCGGCCGCATCGAGCATGCGGGCACGCGACGCGGCGATCTCGCGTGCGAGCCCGGCGGCATCCAGCGCGTCGTCGGCCGCCGCGTCCCGCTCCGGATCGACCGCGGGCGGCGGCGTCCAGTCTCGCAGCCCGCTCGTCGGGTCGAGCTCGAGGATCGCCTTGTGCACCGTTCGCGGCGTGATGCCGTGCGCCGCGTTGTACGCCTCCTGCAACGCGCGCCGGCGCCGGGTCTCGTCGATGGCCCGCCGCATCGCCTCCGTGACGCGATCCGCGTACAGGATCACGTGCCCATTCGCATTGCGCGCGGCCCGCCCCATGATCTGGATGAGCGAGCGCGTCGAGCGCAGAAACCCTTCCTTGTCCGCGTCGAGGATCGCGACGAGCGAGACCTCGGGCAGATCGAGCCCCTCGCGCAGCAGGTTGATGCCCACGAGCACGTCGAACGCGCCGCGTCGCAAGTCCCGGAGGATCTCGACGCGCTCGAGCGTCTCGACGTCGCTGTGCAGATAGCGCACGCGCACGCCGAGCTCGCTCCAGTGGTCGGTCAAGTCCTCCGCCATGCGCTTGGTGAGCGTCGTCACGAGCGTGCGTTCTCCGCGCGCGATCCGCGCCCGGATCTCCGCGAGCAGGTCGTCGACCTGATCGCGCACGGGCCGCACGTCCACGGTCGGATCGAGCAGCCCCGTCGGACGGACCACCTGCTCCACGACGACGCCGCCGGCCTGTTCGATCTCCCAGTCGCCGGGCGTGGCCGACACGTAGATCACCTGCCCCACGCGATCGAGCCACTCGTCGAAGCGAAGCGGGCGGTTGTCGAGCGCCGAGGGCAGCCGGAAGCCGTGCTCGACGAGCGTTTCCTTGCGCGATCGGTCGCCGCGGTACATCGCGCCGAGCTGCGGCACGGTCTGGTGCGATTCGTCGACGACCGTCAAGAAGTCGCGCGGAAAGTAGTCGAGCAACGTCGGCGGAGGCTCGCCCGGCGCGCGGCCGGACAGATGCCGCGCGTAGTTCTCGATGCCGTAGCAAAACCCCGTTTGCTCCAGCATCTCGAGATCGCGCAGCGTGCGCTCCTCGAGGCGTTGTCGCTCGACGAGCCGTCCCATGGACGCAAGCTCCGCGAGCCGCTCGCGCAGCTCTTCCCGGATGGAGGCGATGGCTGCCTTCCGTCGCTCCGCCGGCATCACGTAGTGGCTGCCGGGAAAGACCGACGCGCGCTCCAGCTCCGCGCGGGTCTTGCCGCGCACCGGATCGATCTCGACGATGCGCTCGACGAGGTCACCCGCCAGCTCGACCCGCAGGGCGACGTCCTCGGCGTCGGCGGGGAAAATCTCGACGACGCCTCCCCGCACGCGGAACGCCCCGCGGTGCAGCGCGGCCGCGCGGCGCTCGTACTGCATGTCCACCAGGCGTCGCAGCAGCACGTCCCGCCGCATGCGCTGGCCCCGCACCAGTTCGACGCGCATGTCCTGATACCATTCGGCTGAACCGATGCCGTAGATGCACGAGACGCTCGCGACGATGATCGCGTCGCGACGCGACAGCAGGGCGCGTGTCGCCGCGTGCCGCATGCGATCGATCGCGTCGTTCAGAATCGCGTCTTTCTCGATGTACGTATCCGTCGCGGGAATGTACGCCTCGGGCTGGTAGTAGTCGTAGTAACTGACGAAATACTCGACGGCGGAGCCGGGCAGCAGCGTGCGCAGCTCGCTGTACAGCTGCGCCGCAAGCGTCTTGTTCGGCGCGAGCACGAGCGTCGGCCGCCGCACGCGCGCGATGACGCTCGCGATGGTGAAGGTCTTGCCCGAACCGGTGATGCCGAGCAGCACCTGGGCCCGCTCGCCGCGACGCAGTCCTTCCACCAGCGCCTCGATGGCGCGCGGCTGATCTCCCTTCGGCGTCCAACCCTCGGCCAGCTCGAACGGTCCGGCCACAATCGGCGCCTCTAGCACGGTTCCGCGTGGGCCGCCCCCGACCGCGGCGCGAGGTGCGCCGTCAGTCGTCGCAGCGCGCGAACGCCCCGTGGATCGCGCCCGCCGACTCGAACGCGACCAGGAGCACACCATCCGCCCGCCGCGCGATGGCCACGGCACGTGCCGATCCGTCCGGCCCCCGCACAACGAGCGGCTCACCCAGCTGCCCGCGGGCGTCGACGACGCGCAGATGGACCTCGCGTGGCGCGTCGGGCTCTGGGCCTCGAGGCACCTCGGCCGCGAAGACCGCCGCGCGCTCCCCGCTCGCGGCGGACACCGTCAGCCGGCCGTATCCGGTGCCCCGAACGAGTGGCCGGGGCACGTCGCGACCTGCGTCGCGCACGAGCCCGATCGCCGTCGTACCGAGCGATCCCATCGCGACGTAGGCGAGCCAGACCGCGTTGCCGGCTCGCGCGGCCGCGAGCCGGGTCGGAGCGGGCACGGCCCCGACGGCGTGAGCCACGACGGGATCCGCGGGACGACCGTCCGCATCGAGCGGTACGCGCCAGAGCGTGCTGACCCCATCGCGGGGATCGATCAGATACAGCGCCCCGTCGAGGAACACCGGCGCTGCGGCGGTCATGGCGGTCGGCGTCACGTCCGCCTGCTGCATCACGCCACCGTCCGGCCCCAGGCGTGCGAGTCGTACGCGCAGCGACGTTCGGCTCCCATCCGTCCACGCCAGCAGCCACTGCGAACCGAGCGCCCGCAGCGCGAGCGGGAACCTCGTGTCGGCACTCGTGCCGATTGCAGCCGACGCACGCGGATTGCGCGGCGAGCCCGGCTCGAGGACTCGCCACGCGATGGCACCGTCCGCGGTGACGAACGCGACGGCGAGCCGCCCCGCCGACCCCGGCGCAAGGGCCGGCCCGACGATGTGGCCGCGCACCGGGCGCTCGAGGCGCTCGCGATACATGGGCACCGGGGCTTTCTCGAGCGACACGCGCACGACCCAGAGCTCTTGGTTCGCGTCGACCGAGGCGATTCCCGCGACGTAGACGTAGCTCCCCGCTGCCTTCGCCTCGATCGGCCCGGCACCGTTCCAGAGCCGCACGGGGCCTGCATCGAGGCGAACGCACCCCGAAGCGGGCAGCGCCGCGCGCATCGTCTCCTCGGACAGCGGTCCCGGCGGCGAGGGAGCGACGATCTCCGTGGGGCCCACCGGATCGTCGATTCCCGCGAGCGGATCGGCACTGCCAGCGCCCGGACGCGCGTTGCCCGGCGTGCCGGACGTGGGCGGTCCGGACGCACGCGGCGGTGTGGTTCGTTCGACGCGTGGCCGAACGCGCTCGCCCGCGTGGTCGGTCCCCGCATCGCATGCGGCCGAGACGATGGCGAGGCATAGCCCCGCCCGTCGCACCGCGGAACGAGCCGAGGAGCCGTGCGAGGCGCTCACGCGCGTGGCCGAAAAATGGCGTCGCGCCAGAATCGAAGCTCCTCGATGCTCTCGAGAACGTCGTCGAGCGCGCGATGGGTCGAGCGCTTCTTGGGGGCCTGGGCCGCGATCTCGGGGTACCAGCGCCGCCCGAGCTCCTTGACGGTGCTCACGTCGACGATGCGGTAGTGCAGGTAGCGGTCCACCGCCGGCAGGTGGCGCGCGACGAACCGGCGGTCGTGGTGGATGCTGTTGCCCGCGAGCGGCGCGGCGCGCTCGGGAACGTGCTCGCGCAGGAACGCCAGGATCTGCTGCTCGGCGGCATGCTCGTCGGTCGTCGAGGCCCTGCAGCGCTCGAGGAGCCCCGAGGCGCCGTGATGGCTCCGGTTCCACTCGTCCATCGCACCGAGCACGCTCTCGTCCTGGTGAAGCACCAGATCGGGGCCGACGGCCACCACCTCGAGCTCGGCGCTCGTGACCAGGACCGCGATCTCGAGGATGCGGTCCCGGTCGGGGTCGAGCCCGGTCATCTCGAGGTCCATCCACACCAGTCGGTCGGTGCGATCCATCCGCTTGTGCCGTCTAGTCCACTGGAGCCCGAAGTGTCCACCGGAGCCGGGCGCGCGCCGGACTCCCGACCCGAGGGTGCACGCTTTCCGGTGAGATTTCGCGGCGCCGGTGCGTCTCGTACGCTGGCTTGCGGCTTGCTCGGTGTTCGGACGCCGCCATGCAAGAGCGCGATGTGACGTCCCGCGTCGTCGCGTTGGTCGACCCGGTGCATGGGGGTTGGCTCGCTCTCGTCGACGCTCTGCATGGCGCCGACGTCGCGCTCGACCTGCGGCGCAGCCAGCTTCCAGCCCGCCTCGGAAACGGCGCCACGCAGGCCCCCGAGCCCGCATCGGTTGCGCGTCTGCTCGAGAGTTATTATCGGGGCGACGGAAACGTCGAAGTCGGGGTGCGGCGGCGGCGCGAGGACCGATGGATCGTCCTGCGTCCGGAATGCCGTCCGGACGCGAGTCGTTTCGTCGAGACGCTGCGCGCGCTCGCTCCGGAATTGGGTGCCGTCTCCCTCCGTGCCCACGACGGCCGAGCCCGTCTCGTCGGTCCTGCATGCCACGCGATCGTGCCCGACGTCGCGGGAGTTCGACTGACGTGCTCCTTTGCGGGCACGCTGTCGGCGTCCGGGATCGTGATCGCGGCCAACCAGATGCTCGCCCGCGTCGGAGCACCGCAGCGATGGTATCCGCTGCAGCTCGGAGACACGCAGGCCTGGCTCGGCCTCGAACCATCCGGCGCGCTGGTGTTGCAGGACATCGGATTGCTCGACCGCGACCTCGACGCGCTGCGGGCGTACGCGGCGCTCGGTCGTGGGCCCCTGGTCACCGTAGGAGCTCGGGCACGCGGGGTCGCCTGACGGCGCCGAGCGGGTCCCAATCGCTGCGCCAGCCGGGGACTCGTGGCCGAAGCCGAGCCCCGGCCCGAGTCGAAGTCCGAGCCCGAGACCGAGTCCGAGCGCGACTCCGAGACCGAGTCGGAGCCCGACCCCGAGACCGAACCCGATTCCGAGCCCGAGCCCGAGTCCGAGCCCGAGGCCGAGGCCGAGACCGATGCCGATCAGAGTCCGAGCCGGAAATTGGACAGCCTCGGCTGCCTCTGATTGAAGGGGCCCACGAGCGCTTGCTCAAGCGCTTGGGGAGGTGGCCGTGGTCGAGGCGACTGCGTCCGGCGCGACGTGCTCGGTGTGCGGGCGACGATTCGAGATCCGCTTCCGCTACCAGGTGCGGGAGGAGGAGGGCCGTTTCCTTCACTTCTGCTCGCAGACCTGTCACCAGCGCGCGCGGGTCGACGACGAACGGGCCGACTGCTCGGTGTGCGGGAGGCGGTTCGTGCTCGAGGGGGCCTATCAAATCGTCACCGACGACCGCGGTCGGTGGTACTTCTGCTCGATGGCCTGCCGCGCCCATCTTGCCCAGGCACGGGGCCGTGCAGGCTGGACAGGCGTGCGCCGCGTCGCCGTCTTCAATCACAAGGGTGGCACGGGCAAGACCACGACGGCCATCAACCTCGCCGCGGGCCTCGCCGAGGCCGGCCGGCGTGTCCTGCTTGTCGACGCCGACGCGCAAGGCAACGTCGGCGCCTCGCTCGGGATCCGCGGCGAGCGGACCCTCTACCACGTGCTCGTGACGGGCACACCCGCGGCCGACGCCGTCGTCCCGGTACGACCCGGCCTCGACGTGCTCACGAGCAACGAGACGCTCGCCGCGGCGGAGCTCGCCCTGGCCTCGATGCCGGGACGCGAGCGCGTGCTGCGCGAGCGGCTGAGCGAGCGCGTACACGGATACGACGTCGTCGTGCTCGACTGTGCGCCCGCCCTCTCACTGCTCAATCAGAACGCGCTCGTCTACGCGGACGCGGTGCTCGTGCCCGTCGGCTGCGATTACCTGTCCCTCGTCGGCGTCCGGCAGGTTTTGCGCACGATCGGTCACGTCCGCAGGCTGTTGCGCCACGAGCTGAGTCTGCTCGGCGTGTTGCCCACCTTCTTCGACGCACGCAATCGAATCGCCCACGAGGCGTTGCAAACGCTCCGCCGGCATTTCGGCGATCGGTGCCTGCCCCCGATTCGCGTCAACACGCGATTGCGCGAGGCCCCCAGCGCGCGCCGCACCATCTTCGAGCACGCCCCCGACAGCCACGGCGCCGAGGACTACCGGCGCCTGGTCGAGCACGTGCTTACGCACGTCGCTTCCGGCACCCCCGACGCCGTCGCGCCCATCGCGTCGCGCCACGACGAGGCGGTGAACGGCGTCCCCGCCACCGCGTGACGCGCATGCCGCTCGCACGACGAATCCAGGAGGAGCAAGCCATGCACGACGTGCTCGATCGCGACGAGGTGGACCGGGTGCTGCGTGAGCAGTTCTTCCGGCCGGAACGCGCCCAGACGCCCCGCCTGCAACCGCCGGGGCCCGAGGCGAGCGCCGCCGCGGACCAGGCCCAACCCGACCGGCCGCGCCGCCGCTCGAGCCGCGTTCCGCCGAATGCCGACTACGAGATCATCTCGATTTCGCTCTATCGCGAGGATCTCGACCGACTGGACGCGATGGTCGCGGCCCTGCGACGCGCCGGACATCGCAAAATGAGCCGAAGCGCCCTCATCCGCTTCGCGCTCGACCACGTCGATCCGTCGCGCATGCCGCGCAGCTACTGACGCGAGCGCGGCCTCGGACTCGGGCTCGGGCTCGGGCTCGGTCTCCGACTCGGGCTCGGGCTCGGGCTCGGACTTCGACTCGGCCTCGGGCTCGGACTCGGACTCCGACTCGGGATCGGGCTTGGACTCGGGCTCGAACTCCGACTCGGGCTCGGGATCGGGCTCGGACTCGGACTGCGACTCGTGATCGATCGAGTCCCGGCGCGCGCCGGCTCTTCGTCCCTCAGCCCCGAGCGGTGTCGCCGACGGTGCGCCGCGACAGATTGTGAGCTGGATCACCGAGCTCGCCGCGGAACAGGCGCATCGGGTCGAGCGGCTCGAGGAGCAGCCACGCGCTCGCCTCCTGATACTCGAGCACGAGCGCGTCGTTGATCGTGGCGCCCGTCGCGAGCATCTGCCGGACGGCCCGGTCGAGCTCGAGGTAATTGGCGCGCCGGCGCGCGAAGTCCTCCGGCCCCAGGCGCGCGACGAGGTGCTTGCCGAATTTCACGAACTGCCCTTGGGGACCCGGCCCGAATGCGCCCTCGAGTCGTGCGAGGTAGTCCGCGTAGTCCTGAGCGACGCGTTCGTCCACGGCGGCCTCTCCATCCTATCAGCCCCGCGGCGCGTGCGTACCGACCCGCTCACCACGACGAGGCCGCGGGCTCACCGTCGACCAGCCGCCCCTCGAAGACGACCATCGAGGCGCGCACGTCGCCGAGCGCATAAACGAGGATGCGGGGGTCGTCGAACGGGTAGATGGCCAGATCGGCACGTGCGCCCTGCGCGATTCGCCCCCCATCGGCCATGCCCGCCGCGCGGGCCGCATGCGCCGTCATCGCGAGCACCGCCTCTTCGGCACGCAGCCCCGCGTCGCGCACCGCGAGCGCGGCGCACAGCGGCAGATCCGTGCAGGGGCTCGTGCCGGGATTGCAGTCGGTGCCCACCGCGATCCGCACGCCGAGGGCACGCATTCGTTCGACGTCCGGCGGGCGTTGACGCAGCGTGCGCCACGCCGCGGGCAGCAGCACGGCGACCGTTCCCGCGAGCGCCATCGCGCGCAGCTCCTCGTCGTGCACCTGCTCGAGGTGATCGGCCGACAGCCCACCGAGCGAGGCCACCAGCCCCGCCGCACCCAGGGCGCGAAACTGACCCGCGTGCGCGCGCACCGCGAGCCCCGCCTGGCGTGCCGCCCCGAGCACGGCGCGGGCCTCCTCGAGATCGAAGGCGCCCTCGTCGCAATAGACGTCCACGGCGTCCGCGAGACCACGCGCCGCCGCCTCCGGAACGGTCCGCTCGACGATCTCGCGCACGTATCCGGCGCGGTCGTCGCGACGCTCCGGCGGCAGCGCATGCGCGGCCAGCAGGCTCGTCGTGACGCGCACCGGCACGCGACTGGGCAGCGCACGCGCCACGGCGAGCAGCCGAAGCTCCTGTTCGTGTGACAGCCCGTAGCCGCTCTTGACTTCGACCGCCGTCACGCCGTGGGCCCGCATCGCGTGCAGCCGCGCGATGGCTCCGTCGAGCAGCACCGCGTCGCTCGCCTCGCGCGTCGCGCGAACCGTCGAGGCGATCCCACCTCCGCGCGCGGCGATCGCGCGGTAGTCCTCGCCGCCCATGCGCGCTTCGAACTCGTCGAGGCGCCGGCCCGCGAACACCAGATGCGTGTGCGGATCGACGAGGCCCGGCAGCACGCATCCTCCCCGCGCATCGAGCACCGCGGCGCCCTCGGGCACGCGCAGCTGCGCGTCGGGGCCGACCCACGCGATGCGGTCGCCGCGACACAGCACGGCGCCGCGCTCCACGATGCCGAGCCCTCCGCCGGGCCCATCGCACGTCACGACGCGGCCGTTGCGAACGACCAGATCCGGCGCGTCCGGATTCATGCGCGGTGCGGTACGTGCACGCCGCGCTCGCGCGCGGTGCGAATCGCGAGCTCGTAGCCCGCATCGGCGTGCCGCACGATGCCCATGCCCGGATCGGTCGTCAGCACGCGCTGCAAGCGACGCGCCGCGCCCTCCGATCCGTCGGCCACGACGACCATGCCCGCGTGCAGCGAGTATCCGATTCCCACGCCACCGCCGTGGTGAACGCTCACCCACGTTGCCCCGGCGGCCGTATTGACGAGCGCATTGAGGATGGGCCAGTCCGCAATCGCGTCGCTGCCGTCGGCCATCGCCTCGGTCTCCCGGTAGGGGCTCGCCACCGAGCCGCAATCGAGGTGATCGCGCCCGATGACGATGGGCGCTGAGACGCGGCCCTGGCGTACCAGCTCGTTGAAGCGCACGCCCACGCGCGCGCGATCGCCGTAGCCGAGCCAGCAGATGCGCGCGGGAAGCCCCTGGAATCGCACGTGCCGCGCGGCCATCTCGAGCCAGCGGTGCAGCGCTGGATCGTCGACGAGCTCACGCACCGCCGCGTCGGTCACCTCGATATCGCGGGGGTCACCGGACAGCGCGACCCAGCGGAATGGTCCCTTGCCGGTGCAGAACAGAGGCCGGACGTACGCGGGCACGAAGCCCGGGATCTCGAAGGCATCCTGCACGCCCGCGAGCCGGGCCTGATGGCGGATGTTGTTGCCGTAGTCGCAGGCGAACGCGCCTCGCGCCTGCATCTGGCGCATGGCGCGCACCTCGGCCGCCATCCCTTCGCGCGCGCGCCGCACGTACGCGTCCGGATCGCGCTCGCGCAACGCGGCGGCCTGCTCGAGCGAGAGCCCCGGCGGGACGTAGCCGTGCAGCGGATCGTGGGCCGCCGTCTGTTCCGTGACGAAGTCTGGCGTGATGCCGCGACGCACGAGCTCCGGATAGACGTCCGCGGCGTTGCCGACGAGCGCGACCGACAGCGCCTCGCGCCGCCGGCGGCTCGCTTCGATCCACGCGAGCGCCTCGTCGAGGCTGGAGGTGGCGCGATCGACGTAGCCCGTCTTCAGCCGGCGCTCGACGCGCGTCGGGTCGACCTCGACACCGAGGAAGCTGGCACCCGCCATCGTCGCGGCCAGCGGCTGCGCCCCGCCCATACCGCCCAGTCCCGCCGACAGGATCCATCGGCCGGACCAGTCGCCTCCGAAGTGCGCGCGGCCCGCCGCGACGAACGTCTCGTACGTTCCCTGCAAAATGCCCTGCGTGCCGATGTAGATCCACGAGCCCGCGGTCATCTGCCCGAACATGGTCAGGCCCAGCGCCTCGAGGCGCGCGAACTCGTCATCGCGCGCCCAGGCCGGCACGAGCAGCGCGTTGGCGATGAGCACGCGCGGGGCATCTTCGTGCGTGCGGAACCGGCCGACGGCCTTGCCCGACTGCACGAGCAGCGTCTCGTCGTCGCCGAGCTCGCGCAGCTCGCGCACGATGACGTCGAACGCCTCCCAGTTGCGCGCCGCCTTGCCGCGTCCCCCGTAGACGACGAGATCCTCGGGGCGCTCGGCCACCTCTGGATCGAGGTTGTTCATCAGCATGCGCAGCGCCGCTTCTTGCGGCCAGCCGCGGCAGCTCAACGTGGTTCCGCGTGGGGCACGCACGATCCGCGCTCCGCTCATCGTGCGCCGATGGTAGCGAGCCGGACGCACGGCGCCCACCGCGGCGCCACGGAAAGCTCCCCGCGCCGTGCGCGCGCCCCGTGGCATGCTGGCGCGCGGTGATTGCCGGATCGCCGCGAAGGGCTCGAGCCACCGTGACCGTGCTGAGCGCACTGATCGTGACCTCGGCCGCGCGCGCACGCGCCGAGGGCGATGGCGCCTACGGAAGGCTCGACGCGGACGTCACGCTGCACGCCTCGCTCGGGGCGGGCGCGGTGCTCGCGACGGGTGAGTCGGCTGCGGTGGCCCGCCTGGGCGCCCGCTGGGTCGAATCGGCCGGAGCGTGGACAGCCGCCGAATGGCGCCCGAATGGGGGTAGCGCGCTCCTCTCCGCGGGGGTCGCGCTGCGACCGTTGTTTCCGGCGCTTTTTCTGCTCGACCGGAGCACGGGAATCGACTGGGTGGACCTCACGGTTCAGTCGGTCGGGCTCGAGCTGGGCGTCGTTTGGGGCCCGCTCGGAGCCGGGGCGGGGGCGGCGCTGCAGGTCGGAGCGAGCCTCGAAGCGCCCCTGGTGCGCTGGAAGGGTGCCGATGGGCTGTACCTCGCGCTTGGGGTGCGCTGGCGCGGCGCACACGCCCAGGACGTGGCGGCCCCGCACGGTGGTGCGCGCGAAGTAATCGCATGGGCCGCACTCCTGGTGCGCCGAGGTATTCGCAGCGGACTGCTCCGGCGCCGCTGACAGCGCCGATTCAGGTTGGTTGAAAGGTACGGATCGCCGTAGCGACTCCGAGCCCGAGCCTGACCTCGAGCCCGAGACCGAGCCCGAGCCGGAGCCCGACCCGAATTGCGATCGAGCAACCTGACCGCCGCTGAGCTCGCGCGTGCCTCAGGGCGGCACGCCGAACAGGGCCGTGAAGTTATCCTCGAATCGTCGCACGACGGCGGGCTCGGGCTCGCCCCACAGCTCGGCCGCCAGACGCGCAGTGACCGCGACGTGCGCGGGCTCGCTTCGGCCGCCCGGCTCCGGCGCGAGGTACGGACAGTCGGTCTCGAGCAGCAGCCGTTCGCGCGGGAGCACCTGGAGCATGCGCCGGAAGGCCTCGTGCCGAGGCGCGATCGCCGGAATCGAGAGCCAGTGACCGTGCTCGGCGATCCGCTGAGCGAGACGCACCCGGCCGCCGAAGCAGTGCCAGCAGACGCGCCGGGCTCCCATCTCGCGCAGGATCTCAAACGCGCGCGCCTCGCGCTTGCGGCTGTGCACGATGAGGGGCCGATCGGCCTCGAGGGCCACCTCGACGAGCCGCCGGAAAATGGCTTCCTGTTCCGCCCACAACGCCGGCGGCACCCAGTGGCCGTCGAGCCCCACTTCCCCGATCGCGAATGCTTCGCCGGCATGCTCGCGGACCCAGCGGACGGACTCCATCGGCTCGAACGGCCCCTCGTCCCTCGGGTAGTCGATGCCCATGGCCTCCATCCGGCCGAGCACGGCGTCGACGGGGTACAGTCCGAACGCGGGCCGCACCGAGCGGTGTGCTGCGGCCAGCGCGCGCACGCGCTCGTTGTCGGCGGGGTTCAGTCCGTTGCAAACGATGGTGCTGACCCCCGCCGCCTGCGCACGCGCGAGCACCGCCTCGAGGTCGGCGCGCAGCCGCGGATGGGTCAGATGCGCGTGCACGTCGAACAGTCCCATCCGCCGCACCATGCGCCGCGTTCGTCGCGGACGCACGCGCCCGCGTCCGCTGCGCCGCCGGGGGTGCCATCCCGATGGCGCGCGACGCGTCCGCGACCGACTCCGAGCCCGCGTCCGAGACCGAGCCCAAGTCGGAGCCCGAGCCCGAGTCCGATTCCGACTCCGAATCCGAATCCGAGCCCGAACGGCGCGATCCGTCAGAGCATGCGCTCGAGCAGGCGCAGCGCGTCGATGGTGGTGAACACGCCGACGGGCCGGTCGTATTCGACGATCACGGCGCTGCCGTACTTGCGCTCGGCCATCGTGCGGACGACGTCCCGCAGGGGCGTCGTCGGTTGGACCGCATACGGCTCGGGCGTCATCGCCTCTTCCACGGTGACCCGCTCCGGATCGAGCGGCTCCATCGCCTCGACGAGCGCGATGTCGCGCTCGGAGAGAACGCCGCGCAGCACGCCGCCCTCGAGTACCGGAAGATGGCGAATGCCGAAGGCTTGCATCCGCCGAGAAGCGGACGCGATCGACTGGTCGATGCCGATCGAGTGCGGCGAGGGCGTCATGAAGTTCGAGATGGGATCGTCTCCGCGGATCACGCCTCTCACATGCGCACCGCGCGTGCCCCTGACAAGGGCTGCCAGGGTGCCCCGCTCGTCACGCCGTCTCCGCGCGGCGCCACGCCTTGACACCGCCGCCGCGACGGGCTAGCTGCAAGGGCTGCTTGTTGCGGGACTAACTCAGCGGTAGAGTGCAACCTTGCCAAGGTTGAAGTCGGGGGTTCGAATCCCCTGTCCCGCTCCACGGACACGCGCCACCCGCCGAAATGCCGGGCGGCGTGCTCACCGGCGGTGGAAGTCGAGATCGCGGGCCGGCGCGTGGGATCTCGAGCCACCATTCAGTGCAATCGCACCGGCACGACGGCGAGCGGCACGCGTTGGCGGTACGAGTCGCCCCGTTCCGCGAATGCGACGAGCAGGCCGCCCTCGACACACGTCGCGGCCACTGCGGCGTAGTCGCGGCCCTGCAGGTAAATCTGCCGCTCGACGCCGACGGCGTCGAGCCCGGCGTCCAGCTCGCGCAGGCCGATGACCCCGGAACCGCGTGACCATCGACGCGGCCCGATCGCGACGAGGCGCCCCGCGCATTCCAGCAACAGCGGACCCGCGGGCCCATCCGCGCGAACCGTTCGCACGCTCCGCGCCGTCACGAGCTCCGCCGCCGTCCCCGCGCGGCGAACGTAAAGGCGGGGTCGGCTCCCGGCCGGCCGCTCGTCGCGCACGGCGAGCGCGATCCCGCGCGAGGTGAGCGCGAGCACCGGCTCCGCATCGGGCACCAGCACACGCTCGACGCTGCGCGTGAGCCCACCGTCGACCTCGAGGCGCACCTCGCCGACGAGCCTGCCGCGGTCGAGGCCCCATTCCTGCCACGCCGCGAGCCAGAGGCCCGATGCGGCCAGCAGTGCGGGGCGACCCGACGGCAGCGCGGGATGCGAAAGACGTCGCGGCGAGGCGGATGGCCCAGGCTCGAGCGCGACGCTCCAGGCGCCCCAGTCGCCCGGCCTGGCGTCGAGCCAGCCCAAGCGGCACGCACCCTCCGCGTCGCACGCGATCGTCACGCCTCGCGACTGGGGGCCCGCGGAGGCGATGCGGCGGACGGAAAACGCGCCACCGCTCCAGCTCGCCCGCACGACCGACACGGCCCCCTCGTCGCCCCGCTCGGGGCGGCCGCGCCGCACGCACGCGACGCGCAGCTCCCGACCCACGGCGACCGCGTCGAGGCCACCGTCGCAGCGCCCCGCCAGCCGCACGCGCTCCGCGCGCGCCGTCCCATCCGACGTGAGCGGCCGCATCCACGTTCCCGATGGGTCGCTCCAGATCGCGGCAACGTCCGCCCCCGCCGAAACCAGCGCGACCCCATCCCAGCTCGGGCCCCCGGCCGGCTCCACGATCCGCTCGCTCCCCAGACGCATGCTCGGCGGAGGCGAAGCGCACGCACCGAGCGCGGCCTGGATGAAGGCGAGACGCACGCGGCGGCGGTGCGGCGACCCGAACCGCACGCTCACGGCGGTGGTCACGCCGTCTGACGTGGTCGAGGGGCGTTGCGAGACCGAGACAGGGACCGAACCCGAGTCCGAGTCCGAGACCGAGCCCGAGTCGGAGAGCGAGACCGAGTCGGAGACCGACTCGGAGGCCGAGTCCGAGTCCGAGACCGACGCCGAATCCGAGACCGAGTTGCAACCGCGATCGACCAACCTGGCCCCCGCCGTCAGTGGGTCAGGAGGCCGCGGGCGCGCAACACGCGCTCAATGTCGTCGCGGCGCCGTGCGTGCTCCTCGGCGTCCTTGACCGGCAAGAACCGGCATTCGGAGCCCGAGCGCGGAACGCACCAGAATCGCGTCGGCACGAACGCCGTCAGCTCGCCGACCAGCCGTTCGAGCTGGATCGCCGCTTCGCCCTGAACAGTCTTGGAGACCGCAAGCCAGGTGAGCGGAAAGTCGTGCTCGACCACGTCGAGGTTCATCACGAAGCTGTTCGTGTTGAACACCGGAAGGCACTCGGCGTCGAAGCCCTCGGGCATGCGGAACGCCTCGACGAGCTGGATGCGTCCCTCGACGCGTACCGGCGCGCCGCCGCGGTCTGTGGGCTCACGCGCGACGACCTCGCAGCTCAGCGGCGCCCCCGACTCGAGGTGCGCGCCGACGATCACCGGGTCGAGCGTGGCCGCGACGTTGTCCACGTTGGTCACGACGAGCCAGCGGACCCCCTCCGCTCGAAGCCGACCGTCGAGCCCCGAGCGACGCAGCGCGAAGGTCAGGTCCCCGTGGCCCGTCGCGGCGAGCGAGGGCTGGCCGTCGAGAAGCAGGACCGAGCCATCCGGCCGCAGGCGAGGCGCCGACTGCTGGCGAAAGAGCCGGATGGGTACCCGGGCACTCGACTCGTCCTCGGCGATCGGCTCGAGCGCCGCGTGCGTCGACGCGCTCGTCATGAGCAGGACGGGCAGCCGCGCGCCGCACCGTTCGGCCATCCGGCGCGCGTCCGCGAGCTTGACGTCCACGAAACGACGCCCCGGACACGCTTCCACGAGCGCCTTGACCACGCCACCGAATCGCGTGGCCATTCCGCCGGCCAGAACGACCGAGGCGACCTCGCCGCGCGAGAATGCCTCCAGACCGCGCTCCGCGAACCGCTCACGCTCGGCGGCTCCCAGCGCGCCCAGGTCCGTGACGTCGACGGGATCCGGCGGCTCGACGCATCCCTGCACGCGCTGGCCTCCGGGTACGAGCCGGCCTTCGCGCACGGCGGCCTGCAATCGCTCGAACAGCGACGGATCGAAGTCGTGCTCGACGAGCAGCCGGCGGATCGATTCGTCCAGCACGGTCGTCGCCGGTTCCGTCACGTCGCGGGTGCCTACCGCGTCACGCACCGGTGCGTAAAGGGGCGGAGGTGGTATGGTCGTTGCTGGCACCGGTCGCGGAGGAACCATGAATCGCGTCGTCTTCACCGTCCTGCTGCTCGTCGCTCCGGTCGCGCTCGGCGGCTGCTACGCACGGGCGCGCGTCCACGCCTATCCCGCGGCCGGCGTGGTCGTCTACCAGCCGCCTCCGCCCCCGCGCGTGGTCATCACCACGCCTCCGCCGCCGCCTTACCCCGGAGCGGTCTGGGTCGAGGGGCACTGGACGTGGAACGGCTACACGTATGTGTGGGTCGACGGCCACTGGATCCAGCCCCGTGCGGGCTACGTCTGGGTGCAGCCCCGATGGGTACGCCGCGGCGGAGGCTGGGTCTACGTCCAGGGAAGCTGGCGGGCTGCGCCGCGGCCGAGACGATCGGTCGTCGTTGTGCAACCGCCCTCGGCGCAGGTCGGCGCGACGGTCCAGGTGCGCTGACCCGTCGCGAGGCTTCCGTTGCGGGACGCGACGACGCCACGACCGCCGTACCATCTCGTCGCCCTCGACCTCGCGGGACGTCGCGTCGCAGTCGTCGGCGCGGGGCAGGAGGCCGTCCGGCGGGCGACGGCATTGCTGGAGGCAGGGGCGCGCGTCGAGTTGTACGCTCCGAGCGAGGGCTCCGTCGCGGCCTTCGCGGCGCGAACCGCCGTTCACTGGTTCGCACGTCCGTTCACACCGGACGATGCCCGTGGCGTCGTCCTCGTGCTTCACACCGACCGGGAACGTGACCGCTCCGTGACACTGCGTCGGCACGCACATGCGACCGGGGCGCTGTTCGCGGCCGTCGACGATCCCGAGGTGTCCGATTTCATTCATCCTGCCATCGCGCGGCGCGGCCCGGTCTCGGTCGCCGTCAGCACGCACGGTCAGGCTCCCGCGCTCGCGAGGGTTCTGCGCGAAGCCCTCGACGCGGCGCTCGACGAGCGCTTCGTCGCGTTCGCCGACCGCGTCGCCGCGATCCGACGCACGACCCCGCGCGAACGACTCGGCGAGCGGATGCGCGAGCTGCTCGAGGGTCTCCGAATCGATCTCAGGCTCACCCTGCCCCCCTGGTTCACCGCGGAGGGCGCAGCCAGACCGGACCCGTACACCGACACCGACCCGCGCTGAGCGTTTCTCGGCGGCGGTCACGTTGCTCGACATGGTCGGGGGGCGTTGCGAGATCGAGTCCGAGGCCGAGGCCGAGGCCGAGGCCGAACCCGACACCGAGGCCGAGCCCTAGGCCGAGGCCGAATCCGAATCCGAATCCGAATCCGAATCCGACCCCGAGGCCGAGCCCGAGCGCGAGCCGCGATCGAGCAACCCGACCGTCGCTCTCGGAGCCGGTAGCGGCTCCCGAAGACCGCTCGTCGATGGCCCGAGGCCGATCGGCGTGCGAGAGTAAACGCGATCGCGTGCGACGTGAGATCGCGCTGCCCGCCGGGATCGCCCTCCTCATCGGTCTCGTCGTCTCGTTGCTGGTCCATCTGCCGGCCTGGGGCGTGCTCGGTTTGCTCGCGCGGATCTGGCTGCTGGAACGCGTCGTCGCCTCGCGTTCGGAGCCGGAGCCCGTCATCTTCGAGCTGACGCCGGAGACCACGTCGACGCCCGCGAGCGACGAGTCCCCGCCCGACCCGTCAGCCCCGCCGTCCGCCGTCCCACTCGAGATGCCGCGCGAGCGGCTCCGACCCGAGCGCCATCGATCCGAGCCGCCCCGAACGCAGCGGATCGACTCGCCGCAGCGAGAACAACCTCGCACGCAGCCCCCGCGCCCGCCTTCGCGTCCGCTCCACGCGATCTCGCAGCGGACGACGGACGAGCGCCCTCCCGAAACGCCCCCTCGTTTCATCTCCGAGCGCAACAACCGCGTGGACGAGGAGACGTCCGCGCGCATCCGCAGTCGGACGCGCGACGACCCCGAACCGCAGGCCGCCGCGCTCCCGAGCGCGTCCGCCGAGGACCGGCCCGCCGAGCCAGCACCCGAGGCACCGACCGACGCGGCCGACGCCTTGGAATCATCGTTGCCCGGCTCCACGCCACGCGACGAGCGGCAACTGGCCACTGCGACCACCACGCGGGGGCCACCCGCGCTTGCGGCCGCCGAGCCTTCGCCCGCGAGCCCGAGCGCGCCGCCGCGCGAAGCGCCGACCCCCGAGCAGACAACCGCGCGTGAAGTCCGGCGCGAGACCCCATCGTCGCCGAGCGAGCCCGCCGCCGTCGCGATCACGGACCGCTGGGGAACCTTCGTCGTGCGCGACCCTGTCCCCGCGGCACGCGAGCCGGCGCCGTCGGACTCCGCGATCGCACGACGTTCCGCCGCGCCCGGCTCCGAGCCACACGCGAGCCCCACGGAGACCCACCCACGCGCGCCCCGGGCGCGCGGCGCGTCCGAAGGCCCACCCGCTCGGCTGACGTGGGGTCAGTTCGAGGACGTCTACGGTGTGGACCATCTCGAGCGCGAGCGGCGGGCGTGGCTTGAAGCGCGCCGCGGCGGGCGCCGAGGGCCCGGCCGGGCCGAGCGGTGGCGCCAGTTTCGCGCGGCCATCGAGAACTTCGTGCCGGACGTCCGGCCGGGCAATCAGACCGCCCTCAATGCCGCGGCCTCGCCCTTCGCCGACTGGTTGCACCGGGCGCACCTGCGCTTGCACGCCGAGTTCGCCGATCGCTTCCTCCGGAGCCTTCCCGCCGGCGGGCTCTCGCCGTTCGCCGATCCCACACTGCGAACCAAACTCGAGATCGTCGTCAATCGCGACGGGACCGTACATCGCATCGGCGTGGTCGAGACGAGCGGCTTGTTGCCGTTCGACTACGGCGCGTTCGAGGCCGTGCTGCGTGCGCAGCCCTACCCCGAGCCCCCCACCTCGATCCTGTCGGGAGACGGGCGCGTCTACCTGCACTGGGCGTTCCACCGCAACGAGCGCCAGTGCGGGACGTTCAATGCCGAACCGTACATCCTCCCGAACCCACCGAGCAGCGCCCCGTTGCACCGCTCCCCGCTGCGCGACGAGCCCTACCGTCGACTCGTGCCCCGCGACGCCGTGCCAGACTGGCGACTTGACAGTTCGGCGCCAGAGGCCGCCGACGAATCCGCGCCGAGGCGCCGCCGCAACGCGCACAGGGGCGGCAGCGGGGCGCACGTATGAACGGAACGCAGCCGAGCGGCGTGCCGGCTTGTCGCCGCGGAGTGGGCATGACGTCGTCTCGCTCCCTGCGTCGCCGATTTCAAGGATCCGTCTGTGGCCCGCCACCGCTTCGTCCCGTATCTGCGTAGGCCATTTCCTTGCCGGCCCGATCGAACCGACCGCGGGCTCGAGCTCCGGTTCGGGCTCAGACTCAGGCTCGGACTCGGTCGGGGACTCGGACTGGGGCTCGGAGGCGCACGGCGGCACAACCGGAGCGATGGCGACGAGGCGCGGGGTCGAGGGCGTCACCCGCCGCGCCGATGGCGCGCAACGAGCGCGGCCAGCGCGGCCGGATTGCGCGTGCTGAGCCACAGACGGCCACGCCCCGAGAAACGACAGACGAGCCCCTCGCCGCCGAATACGAAGCTTTTCAAACCGCCCATCGACGAAAGGGACCACGTCAGCCCCTCGGTGAACGCGACGATGTGGCTCGTGTCCACGACGTAGTCGCCGGGCCCGACGTCCACGGCGTGCAGCCCCCCGTAGCACGCGAAGAACAGCGGCCCCTGCCCAGCGCACCGCAGCAGGAACAGCCCGGCGCCCGAGAAAAATCCCCGCGCGCCGCCCCAACGCGTGTCGAGCGAGACGGAGGGGACGCTCGCGAGCCAGGCGCCGCTTTGCAGAAAGATGGCCGCGCTACCGTCGAGGACGAAGCACTCGACGTCTCCCTCGGCCGCAGGCGCGACGTAGAGGGTCTGTCCCGGCGCGGTCGCACCGAACGTGTTCTGGAAGAGCGTCTCGCCCCCGAGCAGTTTGCGCCGCGCCGCCGCGAACATGCCACCGGCGAGCGACGTCTTCATCGTGACGTCGGCGTCGCGCGCGACCATCGCGGCTGCCTCGACGAGCAACTGCTCTCCGGCCGCCTCGAAGGTGACACGGACCATGCCGAAATCGGGTCGGTCGAGCAGCTCCCAACGCATCGTGTCCTCGCTCAGCCGGCCGCCGGCAACTTCCGCCCGACGGCCTTTCCGTATTCGACGGGGTTGCGCGTCTGCAACAGCACGCGCCCGCGACCCCGGAACCGACAGACGAGACCCTCGCCGGACAGGAACGACGCGATCCAGCCGGAGGCGGCTTTCCCGATGCTGTACTGCAGGCTCGCTTCCCAGGCGACCAGGTGCCCCGTGTCGATGAGCAGGTCGTCGCGGCACTCCAGCTCGAACAGACCGCCGAAGCCGCCGACGAGCAGCACGCCCGGCGCCTCGGCCGTCGCGCGCAACACGAAGAAGCCCGCCCCCGAAAAAAAGCCGCGCAGGCCGCCGAGCGCGGGCTCGACGCGCACGTGTGGGCTCGAGGCGACGAACGCGCCGTTTTGCAAATACCAGCCCTGCGGCGTCACGGGCAGCTCCGTCATGTCTCCGCACAGACCGTGCGCGAGCAGCACCTCGCCGGGGCCGCCCTCGGCCACAAACGTGTTGCGGAAGAACGACTCCCCGCCGAGCATTCGCCGCAGCCCTCCCATCAGGCCGCCGGCCTGCGTCTGCATGCGCACGTTGCCGCTGCATCCGACCATTGCGCCGGCCTCGGCCGTCACGCTCTCGCCCGCCTCGAGGCAACACCGCGCCAGCGCCTGGCCCGGACGGTAGCCGATCTCGATCCGCACGTTCCGTCCCCTTTCCTTCGCGAGGCGCTCGCCTCAGCCCCCGAGCAAGCCGCCGAGCCAGTGCACCAGCGTGCTCTCGTTGCGCGATTGCAGATACACCCGACCGCGGCCGCGGAACTCGCACACGAGCCCCTCGCCGCTGGCCACCAGGCCCATCAGGCCACCTCCCGCGCCCCGGATGGACCAATCGAGCGCCCCCTCGAAGCCGACCAGATGCCCCGTGTCCACGAGGAACGGCCGCTCCAGGTCGATGGCGTGGATCGCGCCGTAGCTCGTGATCCACAGGTCGCCGTGTCCGCTCACCTCGAGAAAAAACAATCCCTCGCGCGCGAGCAGCGCGCGCAGGCCGCCGAAGCGCAGCCGCACGTCGATGTCGCCCGCGCTCGCCAGGTAGGCCCCCGCCGACAAGATCAAGCGCTCCCCGTTCAATCGCCGATGCGTGATTTGGCCGCTCATCGCGGGCGCGAGCCACACCGAGCCCGGCGCGTCCGTCTCGAACGCGCTCACGAAGAACGTCTCGCCGCCGAGCATCTTGCGCAACCATGCGACGAAGAAGGCCGTCAGCCGCGCCCACAGGCTCGGGCTGCGCCCGGCGTTGAGCCGAACCCGCATGCCGAGGTGCGACTGGCGCGCGACCATCGCGCCCGCCTCGGCGAACAACTGCTGCCCCGGCTGAAGGTCCACGCGCAGCAAGGCGAACGCCGGCCCGTGGGTGATCTCGAACGTCGGACTGGGCGCGGATGCGGTCACGCGACGCGACTGCGCGTAGCACGGCCTCCTGCGCGCGATCAATGGTCGGAGCGACCGCGCGACGAAGTCGACACGCACGTATCCCGCGGCGTCCGGCCCGGGCACGGACTCGAACTGCCACTCGATCTCGGACACGGACTCGGACTCCGGATCGGACTCGGACTCGGACCCGGTCAGGCGCTCAGGCTCGGGTCACGCACCGAATCGCGACCGTGTTCCCGCAGAAGCGACGCGCCCGAGGCACGCGGTGGAGGGCGACGCGCGAGGGCCGACAAATGGTACAGTTGCCCCGTGCGCGCAGCGCTGCTCGTCGTGCTGCTTACCGCCGGCTGCGCCTCCGATGCACCTCGACCCGGGTCGGGCGCACGGGCGCCGCTCGGCGGCAGCGCTTTT
>JANWZI010000032.1:30235-38330 GCA_025054695.1 Myxococcota bacterium
TACTGCGAGCGCCGCAGCTGGACGATGCCGCTGTGCCCGACGGGCATGGGCCATCAAGGTCAGGACATCCGCCCGTCGACGTGTCGCGCGGGCGTCCATCCGGCGGTCGCCGTGACCGACGGAACGATCACCCACATCGGCAGTTACGCCGTCTATCTGACCGCCGCCGACGGCACCCGCTTCGATTACCTGCACATGTCGGGCGTGCGCGTCGAGGTGGGCGACCGCGTGCGGCGGGGCGACGTGCTGGGCATGGTCGACGACGAGTTCGGCGGCACCCCGACGACGGTGCACCTGCACTTCAACATCCGTCAGACCGTGGCGGGCGTCGGCAATGTGTACGTGCCGCCGTACATGTCGCTCGTGCGCGCCTACGAGGCGCTGCTCGGCGGGGGCGGCACGGTCGATCCGCCACCGCCGACGATGCCGCGGCTGGCCGCCGAATACGTCCACCAGAGCTTCCCGCTCGCCTCGGAGCCGTTCGTGCTGCCGCCGGGCGCTCTGCGAAGCGGCTATCTCGAGATGCGCAATCGGGGCACCGAAACGTGGCGACCGGGCGTCACGTTCCTCGACACGACCGAGCCGCGCGAGACACCGAGCCCACTCGCCGGCCCGGACTGGCTCTCTCCCTCGCGCGCGGCCACGGTGGACCGCGAGGTCCCGACCGGTGCGACCGGGCGATTCGCGTTCACGATCCGCGCACCGGACGCCCCGGGCGACCATCCGCAGTACTTCGGGCTACGGCACGACGGGGTCGGCTGGTTCGGCGACGACGGTGGCCCGCCGGACCGCTGGATCCAGATCCGCGTGACGGTGGACCCCGCCGCTCCGCGGCCACCCGAGGAGGACGGGGGCTCGCCGCCCGTATCCGATGCGGGCACGTCGTCTCCGGGGAGTGATGCAGGCGGTGCCGCCGACGCGGCGGAGCGCGATGCGGACGCGCCCGGTTCCGGTGGGAGGGCAGGACGGCGCTCGCTCGCGGGCGGTTGTGGAATCGGAAACGCACGGGGGGCGCGGACGCCCGGACGCGAGAGCCCGTGGCTGGGTCTGGTCCTCGGCGCCGTCGCGCTGCAATGGCTCGTGCGCCGTCGGCCGGGGTTGGGAATCGGACAGCGGCGGTCGTGTTGCTCGATCGGGACTCGGACTCGGACTCGGGCTCCGGCTCGGGCTCGAACCTTGGCTCGGCCTCGGCTGCGATCTCGTCGGACGCGTCCCGGGAGCGAGTGACGAGTCCAGCGACCGGATCGTCCCCTCATCCGAGGGAGATCCGGGGGGCCGTAACCAGGGGGACGCCGCCGACGATCGTCTCGCGCCACGCGTCCACGGCGCAACGGACGGCGTACGGGACACCCGGTGACGGGCCAAGAGCCCACCCCCCGCCGATGGCGAGCCGCCGCAACGATCCGCGCACCCGCACGACGTCGCCGTCGTACAGCGACCGCACGACGGCCGCCCTCTCGCGCAGGGCACGCAGCGAGCGCGAGCCGATCTCGAGGCAGCGAAGCCGACCGATGACGCGGCCGCCGAATCCGAAGGGCGCGAGCGCCTCGCGCGACCCGGCGGCGATCTCGATGGGCCCGTCCAGTTCGAGACGATGCCCCGCGATTTCAAGATGCACTCGAGGCGCACGCACATCGACCCGGACCGTTCCGTCGAGCGTCGCCGCGCAGGAGGCGACCGCCACCGCGCCGTCGACGAAATCGACGCAGCCGTGGCCCACGGCGCGCAGCCGACCGAGGAGCGTGATCGGTCCCTCCCGCAGCGACCCGTCGGGCTCGCCCAGCGCCGAGATGGCGCGGGCGCGACGCCACGCGGCGGGCAGCAGGCACGCGGCAGTTTCCCGCAGCGCTCGGGCTTTCGTCGCCGACGACATCCCGCGCATCTATGGACGCTCGAGGGGGCCGAAAGTTTCCATCCGGCCTCGTCGCCCGCGCCGGGCACGACCCCGCCTCGGGTACGCGCGGCTTCGGGCTCAGGGGCGGAATAGGACTCGGAGTCGATCTCGGGCTCCGCCTCGGACTCGGACTCGGGCTCGGGCTCGGGCTCCTCCTCGGACGCTGACTCTGACTCTGACTCTGACTAAGTCTCGGTCCCGGCCACGGCTTCCCGCTCAGGCTCGAGCTCGAACGCCGAATCCAGGGCCGAACCGAGGCCGTCGCGCAGCGTCCGCTTGCGCTGCCGCCCGCGCGCGTCATAGCAGCGCGGACCGGTCACGCGGGCTATCCTTCGCGCCCAGCCGCCGTCACCCCCACGATGCTACCGACCGACGTCAGCCGACCCGACTACTGGCATCGCGTCGTGGACTGTCAGTGGGCCTGCCCCGCCCACACGAACGTACCCGAATACATCCGGCTCATCGGGCAGGGACGGTACGCAGACGCCTACCTGCTCAACCGGGAATCGAACGTGTTCCCCGGAATCCTCGGCCGCACGTGCGACCGGCCTTGTGAGCCGGCTTGTCGTCGCGGCCGTGTCGAAGAGCAGCCCGTCGCCATTTGCCGGCTCAAGCGCGTCGCGGCCGATCTCAAGGGCGAGATCCGCGACCGGCTGCCGCGCGGACCGTTCCGTAAGAACGGCAAGCGCATCGCGTGCGTCGGAGCCGGCCCCGCCTCGCTCACGGTGGCCAACGATCTGCTCCCGCTCGGCTACGAGGTGACCCTCTTCGAGAAGCTCTCGGCCCCGGGTGGCTTGATGCGATCGAACATCCCCGCCTTCCGGCTGCCGGAGTCCGTACTCGACGAGGAAATCGGCTACATCCTCGACATGGGCGCGGATCTGCGACTGTCGACGCCCATCACGAGCATGCGGCGGCTGCTCGAAGACGGCGGGTTCGACGCCGTGTTCGTCGGATCGGGCGCGCCGCGAGGCAAGGATCTGGACGCTCCGGGCCGCCACGACAGCCCCAACGTCCATGTGGGCATCGAATGGCTCGAGTCGGTCGCGTTCGGGCACACGACGTCCGTCGGCGAGCGCGTGCTCGTCATCGGCGTCGGCAACACCGCCATGGACTGCTGCAGGACCGCACGGCGGCTGGGCGGCCGCGACGTCAAGGTCATGGCGCGGCGCGACCGGCCGTACTTCAAGGCCTCGCCGTGGGAGCTCGAGGACGCCGAGGAAGAGGGCGTCGAGATCGTCGTCAACCACGCCCCCCGCGAGTTCGTCGTCCGCGACGGACGACTCCAGGGCATGCTCTTCGACCGGCTCGAGTGGAGCGTCGACGCCCAGGGGCGCCAGCGCAGTCGCACGATCGACACGGTGTTCTTCCCCGCCGACGACGTGATCCTCGCCATCGGACAGGAGACGGCGTTCCCCTGGATCGAGCGGGACATCGGCATCGCGTTCGACGCGAGCGGACAGCCCGTCGTCGACCGCGTCACCCACCAGAGCAGCCGCGAAGGCGTCTTCTTCGGCGGCGACGCAGCGTGGGGGCCCCTGAACATCATCTGGGCCGTGGCGCACGGACACGCGGCGGCCATCTCCATCGATCTGCACTGCCGCGGCGAGCCGCTCGACCGCCGGCCCCCGCAAGGCATGCGGCTCGTCAGCACGAAGATGGGGCTGCACGAGTGGAGCTACGCGAACGACTACGACGCCTCGCGCCGCCAGAAGATGGTCCACGTCGACCTCGAACGCCGCTTCGGCGATCTGCGCCTGGAGGTCGAGGTGGGGTTCGACGCGGCGCAGACGGCGCGCGAGGTCGCCCGTTGCCTCAACTGCGACGTGCACACCGTGTTCCGCGCGTCGGCCTGCATCGAGTGCGACGCCTGCATCGACATCTGCCCCGTGCAGTGCCTGACCATCGTGCGCGATCCGGGCGACGACCTGCAGGCGCTCGAGGCACGCCTCAGCGCGCCCCGCGCCCACCCCGACCAGCCGCTGTACGTTTCGGGCCCGTTGCCGCAGACGGCGCGGCTCATGGTCAAGGACGAGGACGTGTGCATCCACTGCGGCCTGTGCACCGAGCGTTGCCCGACCTCGGCCTGGGACATGCAGAAGTTCGACCTCCTCCAGCCCTACGCAGGACGCCCCGCGTGCCCGACGTGACCCCACCGACGCTCGCCCCGCGCACCAACGACCTCGCCGTCAAGCTCGCCAACGTCAACGGCACCGGTTCGGCGAGCGCCAACGCGCTGCTCATGCAGGCCATCTTCCGCATGGGCATCCCCGTGGCGGGCAAGAACCTGTTTCCCTCGAACATCCAGGGGCTGCCCACCTGGTACGAGATCCGCGTCAACGCGAACGGTCACCTCGCGCGCGCGCCGGCGTTCGACGTCGTCGTCGCGATGAATCCCGAGACGTATGCGCGCGACGCGCGCGAGCTGCGCCCGGGCGGCTACCTGCTCTACGACTCGACGTGGCCGGCCCCCGAGGCGCTGCGCCGGCCGGACGTCCACCTGCTCGGCGTGCCGCTGGCGGCGATGTGCCGTGAGGCGTTCGCGGGCGACCGCGAGCGGATTCTCATGAAAAACATCGCGTACGCCGGGGTGCTCGTGGCGCTGCTCGACATCGAGCTGCCCGTCGTCGAGCAGCTGCTCGACGAGAAATACGCGCGCAAGGCCGCGCTGCGCGACAGCAACCGCCGCGCGCTGCACATGGGCCTCGAGTACGCGCGGGCCCATCTGCCCTGCCCGCTACCGGTGCGACTTGCGCGCATGGACGCCAATCGCGACGCGGTGCTCGTCGACGGCAACACGGCCGCGGCCCTTGGCGCGATCTACGCCGGCGCGACCGTCGCGGCCTGGTACCCCATCACGCCGGCCACCAGCCTGATGGACGCGTTCGCGGCGTTCTGCAAGCGATTCCGGACCGATCCGGACGGCCGCAAGCGCTACGCGTTCCTCCAGGCCGAGGACGAGCTCGCCGCCATCGGCATGGTCATCGGCGCGTCCTGGGCGGGTGCCCGCGCGTTCACGGCGACGGCGGGTCCGGGCATTTCGCTGATGAGCGAGCTGGTCGGTCTGGCCTACTACGCGGAAATCCCGGCGGTCATCGTGGACGTGCAACGCGTCGGTCCGTCGACCGGCATGCCGACGCGCACCCAGCAGGCCGACATCCTCGCGTGCGCATACGCCTCGCACGGCGACACGAAGCACATCCTGCTGTTCCCGGCGCACCCGGGCGAGTGCTTCGAGATGATGGTGCAGGCGTTCGACCTGGCCGACACGTTCCAGACGCCCGTCTTCATGCTCAGCGACCTCGACGTCGGGATGAACGACTGGGTCTGTCCGCGCTTCCGATGGGACGACGCCTACCGTCCGCGGCGCGGACGCATCCTGGGCAAGACCGAGCTGGACGCGCTGCCGCGCTTCTTCCGCTACAGCCCGGCCGACGAGAACGAGGTGGCCGCCCGCACGCTGCCCGGCGTCGACGCGCGCGGGGCCTTCTTCACGCGCGGCTCGGGCCACGACGAATTCGGCGCGTACACCGAGGACCCCGTCGCCTACACGAAGGTCATGGAGCGGCTCGCGCGCAAGCACCGTGCCGCGCGCAAACACGTTCCCACCCCCGTCGTCGAGTTGGATCCCACCGGTCCGTCGCCGCTCGGCCTCGTCACGGTGGGTAGCTGCGACGCGGCCTGCCGCGAGGCGCTCGCGATGCTGCGCGAGCGCGGCGTGCGCGCCGATTACATGCGGATTCGGGCGTTCCCGTTCACCGACGAGGTCGAGGCGTTCCTCGAGGCGCATCCGCGCAACGTGCTCGTCGAGCAGAACCGCGACGGACAGCTGCGCCGCCTGCTGCTCGACGAGACGGCGGTCGGGCGCGACCGGATCGTCTCGGTGCTGGAGTACGGCGGCTATCCGCTGACGGCGCAGCAGGTGCTCGCCGGCGTCGAGCGTGTGCTGTGAGCCGGGGCGAGCGCGTGCGCGCGTCGAGGCGCGAAGGGATCGGGCTCGCCGGGACGTTCCGGCCACGACGGTCGCGCTGGTGCCGCCGAAGGAGTCGCGTGCCATGACCTACATCAAAAAGCCGGCCGTCCGACACCCCGGCCTCGAGAAGAACGCGCTCGGGCTGACGCTGCGCGACTACGAGGGGTCGATGTCCACGTTGTGCGCGGGCTGCGGGCACGATTCGATCACCGCGGCGATCATCCGCGCCTGCCACGCGCTGTCCATCGCGCCGCACACGGTCGCCAAGCTCAGCGGCATCGGCTGTTCGAGCAAGACGCCCACCTATTTCCTGGGGGGCGCGCACGGCTTCAACTCCGCCCACGGCCGCATGCCCGCGATCGCCACCGGCGCCGGCGCGGCCAACCGTCGGCTGCTGCTGCTGGGCGTCTCGGGCGACGGCGATTCGCTGTCCATCGGCCTGGGACAGATGGCGCACGCGATTCGCCGCAACCTGCGGATGACCTACATCCTCGAGAACAACGGCGTCTACGGCCTGACCAAGGGCCAGTTCTCGGCCTCGACGGATCTGGGCAGCAAGAGCCGGCGTGGAGATCCCAACGTCGTGCCGCCCATCGATCCGGTGCTGCTCGCGCTGTCCATCGGCGCCACGTTCGTCGCGCGCAGCTTCTCGGGCGACAAGGACCAGCTCGTCCCGATCCTCGAGGCCGCGCTGTGCCACGACGGCCTCGCGTTCGTCGACGTGATCTCGCCCTGTGTCACGTTCAACGACCACGAGGGCAGCACCAAGAGCTACGCCTACGTGCGCAAGCACGGCCTGCCCGTCGTGCACGCCGACTTCGTGCCTCCCGCCGACCCCATTACGCTCGAGCAGGAGCCGGGGACGACGCAGATCGTGCCCCTGCACGGCGGTGCCCGCGTGCGGCTGACCAAGGTGGCGCAGGACTACGACCCGCGCGATCGGGTGCGCGCGTTCGCATTCGTCCAGGAACATCTCGCGCGTGGCGAAATCGTCACGGGGCTGCTGTTCCTCGACGAATCACGCCCGAGCATGCACGAGGTGATGGGCACCGTCGAAACGCCCCTGGTCGAACTGCCTTACGAATCGCTTTGCCCGGGTGCGGCGGCGCTCGACGCGATCACCGAGCAGTGGCGCTGAAGCGCGAGGCGTACGGTGGGTGTGCTCGACGGACGTGTCGCGCTCGTCACGGGTGCGGGCCGCGGCATCGGCGCGGCGGTCGCCAAGCGGCTGGCGGCCGAGGGAGCCGCGCTCGTGCTCGTCGACCATGGATGCGAGCCGGACGGCCAGGGGCGCGACCCCGCGGTCGTCGAGGCAGCCGCGCGCGCGCTGCGGGACGCCGGTGCGCGGGTGGAGACGATGGACCTCGACGTGTCGGAGCCGGGCGCGTCGGACGCGGCGGTCGAACGCGCGCTGGAGCGGTTCGGACGGCTGGACGCCGCGGTGGGCTGCGCGGGCATCGCGCGCGAGCGCGCGCTGCTGACGACGACGGACGACGATCTGCACGTGCTCTGGTCCGTGATGGGCGCAAGCGCGTTCGCCCTCGTGCGCGCCGCCGCCCGGGCCATGATCGAGAGCGGACGCGGCGGAGCCATCGTGCTGTCGACCGCGCCTTGGGCCCTGTTCGGCGCGCCGCGCCAGGCCGCCGCGGGGTGCGTGCAGGCCGCGATCGTCGGCCTGGTGCGGTGCGCGTCGCTCGAGCTGCGACCGCATCGCGTCCGCCTCAATGCCATCGCCCCGACCGCGCACACGCGTCTGACCGCCGACGGTGGACCGCTCGCCTCGGTCAACGCCGCGGCGCTTGGGCCCGAGCACGTCGCCGAGGCGATCCTGTTCCTTCTTTCCGACGCGGGCTCCGAGGTATCGGGGGAGTTGCTCGGCGTCGCCGGTGCGCGCGTCTACGCGATCCGCGCGCGCGAATCGGCGGGAATCGTCTCCGCGAGCGGCTCGCTGCGCTGGGACGAGCTGGCCGCGCGCTGGGCCGAGGTCGGCCGAGGCTGACTTCCGCGCGGGGTGGACTCGGGCTCGGGCTCGGACTCGGGCTCGGACTCCGGCTCGGGCTCCGACTCGGAGCCGGTTTCGGACTCCAACTCGGACTCCGACTCGGGCTCGGGCTCGGACTCGGACTCGGACTCCGGCTCGGACTCGGACTCGGACTCGGACTCGGACTCGGGATCGGGATCGGTGACCGCGCCCGCTCGCGTATCGCCGCGCCTCGTCGCCACGGGGG
>JANWZI010000033.1 GCA_025054695.1 Myxococcota bacterium
GCCGATCGCGGACCGGATCATCGAAGCCGTCTGCGTACGCGCGCGCTGCACGCGCTGCACGGGGGCGCGGGCAGTGGGGAGGAAGCGCGCGTGCGACTCGAGGACGTGCTGGCGCGGTTTCGGCAAGGTCTCGACGAGCGACTGCTCGAGGCGCTCTTCGCCCCCGAGCCCCACGCGGCCGTGCTCTGCGCGCAGGAGCTCCCGCTGACGATGGCCGATTGCGACGCGCTGCTCGCCGCCGCAGCGCGCGAACGGGCCATCGTGCCGTACGTGCCTCCCGACGACGGGAGGGCACTTCAGCGCGCGTTGCAGTCCGGTCGCGTGGGGCGACGCGACGCGCGCGCCGTCGTCGAGGCGTTGCGTCGCGGCATGCTCGGCGTGCCGCGTTCCTTGACGAACGACGAGCGCGGCCGCGCGATGCTTCGTCTGCTCGAAGCGTGCCCGGGCGCGCTCGCCTCTCGCGAATCGCAGGTCCGCGCTTGGCACGTCGGCCCCACCGAACCGATGGCTCGTTGCCTCGGGCAGGAGATGAATCGACTCGGCGAGGGCGCGGTCGCGGCCGCGCGCGACTGGCTCGGCATGCCGGAGTCGGCGGCCCGCGCGTTTCTCGCGTGGGCGGGACCCGCGCAGGGCCCCGCGGCGAGCATATCGGAGCCGACGTCGAGCGGGGCTGGGGTCGCAAGTGGGGGCACGAGCGCCTCGAGCGTGCCCTACGGTCCGGCCTCCGCCGCAGCGAGACCCGGTCCAACGCTGGGCGACGTCCCGGCGATGCTCGCGGAAGCCCGCGCGCACTTCCAGGCGGGGCGCTTCCCTCAGGCCGCGAGCGCCTACGAACGGGTGAGTCTGCTCGACCCAGGCAACGCCCGCGCCCACGCGGGGCTTGGATCGGCGCGCCTGCGACTGGGCAACGCGCCGGGTGCCATTACGGCCTTTCGCTCGGCCCTCGCGATCGAGCCGCGCAATGCGGCCTTCCACGCGATGCTGGGCGACGCGCTCGCGCACGCGGGCGACCGGGCGGGCGCCGAGCGGGCCTACCGCCAGGCGCTCGCTCTACAGCCGGACCATCCGCAAGCGGTCCAGGGACTGATGCGTCTCGGTGTTTCACCGGCGGCCTCGAGCGCGGCGCCGTCGACGTCAGCGGTTGCTGCCCCGGCGCCGCCCGCGCGAGGTACCGATCCATCCGCGGCCGCCCGTGCGGAGGGTCGCGTGCATTTCCAGGCCGGTCGCTTTCGCGAGGCCGCCGCGGCCTATGAGCGCGCCGTCGCGATCGATCCGAACAACGCCGCCGCGTTCGCGGGCCTCGGGGCCTCGCGACTTCGACTGCAGGAGTGGCCCGCCGCGCGAGGTGCTTACGAGATGGCCGTGCGTCTCCAGCCCGACAACGCGTCGCACTGGGCCGCGCTGGCTCGCGCGCAGGCCGAGACGGGGGATCGGCAAGCCGCCATCGCATCGCTGCAGCGCGCGCTTCGCATCGACCCGAACCACGCACAGGCGCGCGAAGGACTACGACGACTGGGCGCGACTCCGACTCCGACGCCGTCCAGTCCTGCTCCCGTGGCGTCGACTCCAGCGATGTCGGCCGGCGTGCCGCCCGCGGCACCCTTCGCCGGCCCCGCGCCGCCTCCGCCATCCGGGCCGGTCGGGCCTGCGGCGCCCACGCTGCCCGAAGTGCCCACGCGGGATCAGATCGTCCAGGCTCTCCGTCCGTTACAAGGTCCTCTCGAGAGCTGCGCGCCCGCGTTCCGCGGCCGGGTCACCTTTCGGATCGGCGTTGCCGGTGCCACGGGAGACGTCGTCGAGGCGAGTATGGACGGTGGGCCCGAGGGGCCGGAAGCCGAGTGCATGCTCGGTCTGGTGCGCGGCGTGCGCTTTCCCCGATTCGCGCGCGCCACGCTCGCGATCGCGTACCCGTTCGCTCTGGCCGGCCCCGCGGCGCCGCCCGAGAGTGGCGAGAGCGCCGATGCGGGCAGTCCCTGATCGGAGCGGGACGCGGTCGTGACGGGCTCGTGAGCACGGGCCGGCACGAGGCGTCGCGCGGCGCCGCGCCGCTGCTGCGCGCGCCGTTCAAGACGCGGACCGACGACGGCTGGACGCTGCGCGGGGAGCGCATCGAACCGCTCGCACCGCGTGCGGTCGCCGTGGTCGCCCATGCGATGATGGCCGACCGCCGCACGCTTGACCGGCCGCCCGGCGATGGCCTCGTGACCGAGATCGCGCGCGCGGGCGCGCTCGTACTGTGCGTCGATCTGCGTGGCCACGGCGAGAGCGGACCGCGAGCCGAGGAGGGTGCCCGGTACCGCTACGACGACTTCGTCGAACGCGACCTGCCCGCGCTGCTCCTGGCCGGACGCGAGATCGCGTGCGCGCGCGGTCTGCCGCTTGCACTCGTTGGGCACAGCCTGTCGGCGCACGCGGGGCTCATCGCGGCGGGCCTGTGGCCGCGGCACGCACCCGATCGCATCGCCGCCATCGCCGGTACGATGTGGCTGCCGCGGTTCGCCCCCGATCTCGGACATCGGATCGCCGAGGGCGCGTTGCTCGGAGCCTGGTGGCTCGCGAGCTTGCCGCGGAGACGGTTCGCGGCGCGCCGGCTGAGACTGGGCTCCGCCGACGAACCGCTTTCGTACGTCCAAGGGTTCGTGCGGGCGTGGTGGCGCGACGCACTATGCAGTGCGGACGGCGCGCGCGATTATCTGGCCGCCCTCGGTCGCGTCCGCGTCCCCGTGCTCGCGGTGGCTTCCGAAGGTGACCGACTGCTCGCTCCGCCGGCCAAGGTGCGGCGATTCTGCGCGACGATTCCCCACCTGCACATGCGCGTGGTGCGCCGCGACGAGATCGACCCGCCCCCCGGCCACATGGAGCTGGTCACCGACGCGCGTTGCCGTCCGCTGTGGCGAGAGATCGCGCGCTTCGTGGTCGAGGGGACATGAATCCGCCGCCGCATCCGACGTCGCCCGCGCCTGGCCGCCGGCGGCGGCGCCGTGTCATCGTCGTGCTCGCGGTGCTTCTGTCGCTTGTGGCGACCGGCTGGATCGCGAGCGTGCTTTCGGTGCAGCGGCGGTTCGTCTTTCCCCGCTGGGCGACACGGCCCGAGCCGCACGCGGGCGAGGGCATCGCGGATCTGGAGCGTCTCTGGCTCGACCTGGAGCAGGGCGGCCGCGTCGAGGCGTGGTTGCTGCGCGCGCCCGGCGCACACGCCGAGGACCCCCGGCCGGCCGTGATCTTCGCCCACGGCAACGCGGAGCTCATCGAGCACTGGCCCGAGACGCTCGAGCCGTATCGGAGCGAGCTCGGCATGCACGTGTTGTTGCCCGAATATCGCGGCTACGGGCGTTCGGCTGGCACGCCGAGCGAGCAGGGCATCGTCGACGATTTCGAGCGCTGGGTGCAGCACCTCGCGCAGCGACCGGACGTCGATGCGAGCCGGCTCGTCTATCACGGCCGCTCGCTCGGCGGTGGTGTGGTCACGTCCCTCGCCACGCGCCGTCCGCCGCGCGCGCTCGTGCTGCAATCGACCTTTACCTCGGTCTCCGACATGGCGCGCCGCTGGTGGCTGCCGCGCGCACTCGTGCTCGACCCGTTCGACAACGAGCGAGGCCTGGCCACGCTCGACGCGCCCGTCCTCGTGATGCACGGCCGCCGCGACACCCTCGTGCCCCCTTCGCACGCCGAGCGGCTTGTGCGCGCTGCGCGCCGCGCGCGCCTCGTCTGGTACGACGCGGGCCACAACGACTGTCCCCCGGACTGGACGCCGTGGTTCGCCGAGATCCGCTCGTTCCTCGCCCAGGCGGGGGTGCTGACCGTGTCCTCGACGCGCCGGGACGTGGAGCCCTAACGGGGGCTGTGGACGGTGGGGCGCGCTGTGACTCGGTCTCGGCTTCGGCCTCCGACACGGAGCCGGGCTCGGAGACGGACGCGTCTGCTCGGAGCGTGCGGTTCCAAACAGCGCCGCGACGGCGCATGACGCGCCGAGCGGGTCCGCAGTCGCGCTCAGCGCGCGTAGCGCACGCGATGGTTCTGCGCGGAGCCGGGCACGGCGAGACCCAGATCGACGTACTGCACCTCCGGCAGGTCGCCGGCCGCTTCGCGCACCGCCTCGGTCACCAGAATCTCGCCGGCCTTGGCCACGTCCTCGCCGAGCTTGCTCGCGGCGTTGACCTCCGATCCCCACACGTCAGTGTCGCCCACGCGCAGCACGCGCCCGTAGCCGATGCCCACGCACAGCAGCAGTTGCTCCTCCGGCGAGCGCCGTTCGCTCGTGCGCTGGCAGACGCGCTGCATCTCGACGGCGCAGCGGACGGCGCTCGCGGCCTTGCGGAACAGCACCATCAGCGAGTCGGCCTCCATCTTGAGCACGATTCCGTCGTGGTCGGCGGCCACCGGCAACAGCAGCTTGCGCTTTTCGTGGATGATCTGGAGGAAGTGGATGATCCCGAATGCGGCCGCCTGTCGCGAGAAGCCCGCCAGATCGGTGACGAGGACCGCCCACGTTTCGCCGAACAGATCCCAGATGCGCTGATCGATCCGGCGCACGTCGGCGCCGGGAACCGCGCGCGCCTCGATGAGGCTCCAAAGCCGCTGTTCGCTGCCTTTAACGCGCTCGTCGACGTGCATCGGCGCGGGAAGATAGCAGCTCGCGGGCCGAAGCGAGCCGGACGTGCGATGCTACGGGCGGTGCCGTGAAGCCCGTGCTCGCCGCGCTCCGGTCGCTGGGGATCCTGCTCGCCGTCTGGGGCACGCTCGCCGCGATCGGCTGGCTCGCGGGCGCGCTTCCGCCCGCGCGCGGCGGACGTCAGGTGACGCCTGCGAACGTCGCTCCGGCCGACTCGCGCGCGCAGCGGGCGGTCCGGGAGTCGCGGCCTGCGCGTCGGGAGGACGTGGGCGCATCGGAGAGTGCAGCGACGCGCGTCGAAACGGCACCGAGCGCCGTGGAGCCACGCCCCACTCCCGGGCCCCACGGCGAGCGCACCGAATCGCCGACGCCCGCTGCCGTCCCTCCCGAACCGGACGAGCCATCCGGCTCGCGCGAGGCGCCGGTCGAGCGTCTCGCTCGGTGGAGCGCATGCGCCGAACGCGGTACGGCGGTCGTGCTCGCGCTCGGGTCGGTCATCGGGGACGCCCGGCCGGAAATCCTCGTCGGATGCGAGGGGCGGCTCGAGGTGCTGGTGCTCGAGACGACTTTGCGCGGCCCGCAAGGCGGAGCTCCGATTCGCGTCGCGACGTTCCACGCCGGCCCACGCGACGGTTCCGCTCGATTGCTGCCCGGTCGGCCCGCCGTGGGAGACGTCGACGGGGACGGTCTGGCGGATCTCGTCGTTGCCTTCGCCGAGGTCGGGCCGGACTCCGGGCAGCTCTCTCCTTCGCCCTCGCCGCCGTCCAGGCGCTGGTCTGGCACCCCGTCGCGTGGTGGGCTGTGGCTTCTGCGTCGCGCCGAGTCGGGCGCGTTCGAAGAGCCTCGTGCCCTGGCGCTCGCGGGTTTCATCGCCGCGCACGTGGCACCGATGGACTCCCGCGGCGGGCTCGACGTCGTTGCGCTCGGTACGAGCTCGCCGCGGCTGCGCCGCCAGGCCGAGCTGACGGTGCTGACGGGTGGTGCGAGCCCGGTGCGTGTGGCGACCGTGCGCGGCAGTCACGATACGGCCGACGTGGCGCTCGTCGATCTGGACCGCGACGGTCGTCGGGATCTCGTCCTCGCGCTGCGCGACGAATCGGCCGTGCGGTTGCACACGGCGACCGAGGCGGGGTTTGCGTCGAGCGCGCACGCGGTGGCCCTGGCCGGCGCCCGTCGCCTTTTGCCCGCAGACGTGGACGGCGACGGGGTCGAAGAGGTGCTCGCGTTGGGCGAGTCGGGTCTCGCGGTCGTGCGCTGGAGCGCGGGCGCGCTCGAGGCCGCCGCACTACCCCTCGATGAAACGGAGGTGCGCGACGTCGCCCTCGGCGACGTCGACGGCGACGGGCGCGTCGATCTCGTCGCAGCGGTTGCCGACGCCCTCGTCGTGCGTCGTCCCGTGCGTGGGGAGGCGCAAAGGACCGAACGCCACGACGCGCTCTCCGGCGTCGTTGCGGTCGCGCTCGGCGATCTCGACGCCGACGCCCGGCTCGACGCGGTGCTGCTCGTCGATTCGGGCCGGGATCTTGTCTTCGTGCCGTCCATCGGAACGCCGCGAGCGGTCGAGCTCGCATCGTCGTCGAGCCCGCTTCCCGTCGCTCCCCTCTCGCTCGAGATTGCGCTGCGCTGACCGTGACCCTCGCTCGGGTCGCCGGCACCGAGGGCAATCGCAGCTGGGTTCGCATTCGAGATCGAGCCCGATCCCGAGCCCGACTCCGCGCGAGAGTCCACGACGGCGTCCCGAGACGCGGCGATCAGTTCCGCGTCAGCTTGCGATATCGAATGCGTCGCGGGATTTCGGCCGCTTCGCCGAGGCGGCGCCGTCGGTCTTCCTCGTACTCGGCGTAGCGGCCGGGCATGAAGACCACCTGCGAGTCGCCTTCGAACGCGAGGATGTGGGTGGCGATGCGGTCGAGGAACCAGCGGTCGTGGGAAACGACGAGCGCGCAGCCGGCGAACTCGAGCAGCGCCTGTTCGAGCGATTGAAGCGTCTCGACGTCCAGGTCGTTGGTGGGCTCGTCGAGCAGCAGGACGTTGCCACCGCGCTTGACGAGCTTGGCCAGGTGCACTCGGTTGCGCTCGCCTCCCGAAAGGCTTCCGACGCGCTTCTGCTGGTCGCTGCCGCGGAAGTTGAACCAGCCGCAATAGGCGCGTGCGGCGACCTCGCGCTTGCCGATGAGGACCACGTCGCGGCCCTCGCTGATCTCCTCGTAGACCGTGCGGTTCGGGTCGAGCGCGTCGCGCGTCTGGTCCACGTAGCTGAGCCGGACGGTCTCGCCGATCGTGATGGTGCCCGAATCGGGCTTTTCCTGCCCGACGATCATGCGGAACAGCGTCGTCTTGCCCGCGCCGTTGGGCCCGACGATGCCCACGATGGCGTTGCGCGGCAGATCGAACGAGAGCCGGTCGATGAGCAACCGGTCGCCGTAGCCTTTGCTGACGTCCTGGAAGCGGATGACGACGTCGCCCAGGCGCGGCCCCGGCGGAATCTGCACCTCGTTCGGATCGCGTCGGCGTGCGCCCTCCTCGGCGAGCAGCGTCTCGTAGGCCTGGAGCCGCGCCTTGCTCTTGGCCTGCCGCGCGCGCGGCGAGGCCCGCACCCACTCGAGCTCGAGCGCGAGCTTGCGCTGGCGCGCCGTCTCGGCCTTCTCTTCCTG
The DNA here is from genome assembly GCA_025054695.1 of Myxococcota bacterium. Taxonomy (GTDB): domain Bacteria; phylum Myxococcota_A; class Polyangia; order Polyangiales; family JANWZI01; genus JANWZI01. Next base: position 7,267 of record JANWZI010000033.1, read on the forward strand.
CGCGAGGCGCTGGTGCTTTTGCTCGAGCCAGCTCGAGTAGTTGCCCTCGAAGGGGATGGCGCGGCCGCGGTCGAGCTCGAGGATCCACTTGGCGACGTTGTCGAGGAAGTAGCGGTCGTGCGTGACGAGCACGACCGTGCCCGGATATTTCTGCAAGTGCCCCTCGAGCCACGCGACGCTCTCGGCGTCGAGGTGATTCGTCGGCTCGTCGAGCAGCAGCAGATCGGGCCGCTCGAGCAAGATCTTGCAGAGCGCCACGCGCCGGCGCTCGCCGCCCGAGAGCACCGCCGGGTCGGCGTCGGGCGGCGGGCAGCGCAACGCCTCCATGGCGAGCTCGAGCTGGTTGTCGAGATTCCACCCATCGACCGCATCGATGCGGTCCTGCAACGACGCCTGTTCCTCGAGCAGCTTCTGCATCTGCTCGTCGCTCATCGGCTCGGCCAGGCGGGCCGAGACCTCTTCGAAGCGCCGCAGCAACGCGCGGGTCGGTGCGACGGCCTGCTCGACGTATTCGAGCACCGTGCGGGCCTCGCCGAGCGTCGGCTCCTGGGGCAGGTAGCCGACGGTCGTGCCGGGCCGCCGCCACGCCTCGCCGTCGAATCGGTCGTCGAGGCCGGCCATGATGCGCAGCAACGTGCTCTTGCCGGCGCCGTTGACTCCGATGACCCCGATCTTCGCGCCCGGCAGGAACGCGAGATGGACGTTCTCGACGACTTTGCGGTCCGGCGGGTGCACCTTCGTCAGGCCCCGCATCGTGAAGATGAAGTCCGCCATGCGTCGGGCTCTTGTGACACGAAGCGTGCCGCGCCGCCAATCCGATGAGCGTGCCGTCGAGGCCACCGCGGAGCCCGTCGTGCGGCGCCGCAACGACCGGGGCGTGCACGCGGTGGCCGGCGCTCGTCGCTGGTGCTACACGAAATTGGCGCTTCGACTTCTTGGAGGCATTTCTCATGGACACGACAGGTTCCTTCGAAAAACTTCTCGTGATCGCGTCGGTGGCCGCCTGGCTCGGCTGTGGCGACGACGACGACGAACGGCGCCGCGATGCCGGCCCCCCGGCCGATGCGGCGCCTGCCGACGCGACGCCGGGTGAGGATGCGACGGGCTCCGATGGTCCGTCCACCGATGGCGGGGCATGCAATGTTCCGATCGAGGAGTTTCCGCGGAGGCTCGCCGCGGTAGCCTGTCAGTACTTCGAGCGCTGCCTCGGAGCTCCGGTCGTGGAGGTGTTCGTCGGCCCGCAGTGCACCGAGCACTTCCTCGGACTCATCCGGAACGACACCTTCGGCCTGATCGACGAGGCCGTCGCCGCAGGCCGGATTCGGTACGATGCCAGCCGTGCCTGTGCCTGCCTCGACGCATTCTCGCGCTTTTCCTGCGACAGCGAGTTCGGCGATGCCCCTCCACCCGAGTGCGTCGCGGCTCTGGAAGGGACGGTCGCCGTCGGTGGTGCGTGCAGCATCCACGAGGAGTGTCAGGCCGGAGCGTTCTGCAGGTTGACCGACTCCTGTCCGGGCACGTGCACGATGCGCGCGGCCGAGAACCAGCCGTGCGGCGACGACATGCTGTGCGCCTTCGGGCTGAGCTGCCAGGGATCCGTCACGGGAGGAGAGTCGCGGTGCCGGATGGCGGCGCGTGCCGGAGAGCCCTGTGGCGATTCCGATGGCCGCGAGTGCGGTGGGTTCCTCGAGTGCCAGCGCACTTCGCCGGAAGGGAGCGGTACGTGCCAACCGGCGACGACGTTCACCGCGACCGAAGGCATGCCGTGCGACATCGAGGACGGTGTTCTTTGCGCCGAGGGACTCTCGTGCGCCTTCATGCGCAGCACGACTGGAGCGCCGGAGCTCCGATGCGTTCGTCGCGAGGTGGGCTCGGACGGAAGCTGCGTGGTGTCGGTGCCGGACGTCTGCGGGAGCGACCGTTACTGCAACGTATCGGGAATGAGCTTCAGCGGTACTTGCGCGCCGCTGCCTACCGCGGGTCAGCCATGCACGCCGTTCGGGCGCTGCGCTCCGGGGCACGCCTGCGTCTTCGGCGAGGGTGGCGGCGGCGGGCCGGGTTCGGGCACGTGTCGGCGCCTGCAGGACAACGGCGGCGCCTGCACCGCGAGCCGGGAGTGCTACTCGTCGCGGTGCGAGGATGGCCGGTGCGAGGGCCCGGTGTACTGCACGGGGCGCTGACAACGGCTCTGAGTAGCTTGGAGTCGGTCGCGGGCTTGGGCTCTGACTCGGAGTCCGCTTCCGAATCGGGCGCTGGCTCGGAATGGAATCGGACTCGGCCTCGGGTCGGGCTCGGACTCTGACGCTGACTCCGGCTCGGATTCTGACTCTGATTCGGTCTCGGACTCGAAATACGGCTCGGCCACACCAAGCAATCCGACCGCCGCCGTCAGGCTTGGGCACGGGCTCAGGCTAGCGGTTGCGTGCCGATCGAGACTTTCTACAGCGGAATCGAGTTGGCGGACCGGGGTCGGGCAACGCAGACGTGAGCGGTTTGCAATGCCCCCGTGGCACGCCCTCGGGCTTGACCCGCGTCACCGCACGTGACACGAGTCTCTCATGATGACTTCGTTTCACTGGGCTCGACGCTCCTCGATTTGCTTCGTAGCAATGGCCTCGTTGTGCAGCATCGCCGCCTGCGGAGGCGGTGACGGCGGCCGAAGCGGGGGGAACGTGCCCCTCGAGCAGGTGCCTGCGCGCCTCGCCGAAGCCGCCTGCAGCATTCTGCGCAATTGCCTGAGCCCCCCCGTGGCGGACTTCTTCCTTCAAGGCAGGGACTGCGAGGCGTTCCTCGGCCGACAGTTCAGCAACCAGGACTATTCGCGCCTCGACGAAGCCATCGCGGCCGGGACGGTCGTCTACGACGGCACGAAGGTCGAGGGATGTCTGGACGCACTCGAGGCGCTCGGATGCAACATCGAGGGCGACCTGCTGCCCGCGGCCTGCGAAGAGGCCTTTCGCGGAACGGTCCCCGTTGGGATGCCGTGCAGCATGGACTTCGAGTGCGTCGGCGACGCGGTGTGCGTCATGAGGGATTCGTGTCCGGGCACGTGCACCGCGCGGGTGGCTGCCGGCGGTGACTGCTCGTCGGGTCTGCCGTGTGCGGTTGGACTTGTGTGTCAAGACGACGGGCGCTGCGGCGCGCCCGCGGGACCTGGCGAGCCGTGCGGCGGGATGTCGGGCCGCGAGTGCAGGTTTGGGCTAGCGTGCGCCGGGCAGGAGGGGGACATGCCCGGGCGTTGCGAGGCGCTATCGGCGCGACTGACGGCCACCGAGGGAATGTCTTGCAACTTCGACGAGGGACCGCTGTGCCGCGCGGGGCTGTCCTGCGCGCTGATGGGTTTCGGCGGCATGGCGCCCACGATGCAGTGCGTCCGTCCCGTCGCGGCCGGAGGGGCCTGTTACGTCGCGGTGCCCGAGATGTGCCCCGAAGGGCAGTATTGCAACGTCAATTTGATGGGCGGATCCTTCATGGGCACGTGCATGCCGCTGCCGGGTGACGGTCAGCCGTGCGGCATGGGCGTCACCGGGGAGCGGTGCGCGGACGGGTTTGCGTGCGACGAGGGCGACGTCTGCCGTCGATTGCAGGACAACGGCGGTGCGTGCTCGAGCAACTCGCTCTGTTACAGTGACCGATGCGTCTCGGGGCGATGCGAGGGCCCAGAGTTCTGCACGGGACGCTGAACATGGGCAGTCGTACGAGCCGGTCGCGGAAGGAGCACTGCGTCTCGCTCGGCCCGCCGCCTCACACCAGCCTTCGGGTTGATTGATGGCGGTGCAAACCCCGCTTCGGGCTCGGGCTCCGACTCGCCCTCGGGCTCAGACACGGACACGGATTCGGACTCGGTCTCGGACTCGGACCCAGTCTCGAGCTCGCAACATCCCTCGGCAACGTCGACCCAGGCGACCGCCGCTGTCGGACTGAAATTCCAGGGCTCGCCTCGGAGGAGAGCGGGGACCGAGGCCTCGTCGGCCCCGAATGCAGCGGCTCAGCCGACGCATACCGGAATCATTACGCTTTCGGGCGTCTCGCCGCGCGTGACGGGGCTTGTCGAACGGACGCGGATCGGATAGGGGTGCCAACATGACAGGTACCCACACGGCGCTGACCTACGACCACCTCAAGAAGCTCGTGGAACGCGACGCCGTCGCGATTCGAGGCGTGGCGAGGCTCGAACCGGCTGGAGGGCCGGGGGACAAGGTCTTTCCTCCGACGCATGCCGTCGAGGAGCGGAACAGCAGTCCGGGCGCCAAGTACGCGTTCGAAACCCGTCGGATCGACGGCCGCGAGGTCAAGTGCGTCCTGCTCGACTCGGTGCAGAGTCAGGCCAATCGCATGGAGGAGGCGCTCCAGGCGCTTTGGGACGAGAAGAGAATCGCGCTGCCCGTCATCTGCGTCGATTTTTCCAAGATCGCGCCGGAAGTCGGGCGCGTCACGTCGCTGACCGCACCCCACCGCATCGCCGATGCACTGCTGCGCGACAGCGTCTATCAAGAGGACGGTTCCACCACGCCGCAGCTGTTTCGCTTGTCGAGCCTCGGCAGGTCGTTCACCGACGCGAGCACGAGCAACGCCGGCCCGCTGTTCAGGGTCTGCCCGACGGGGTTGCTGTTCGGTCTGTGGGACAGCACGGGCCCGAAGGGAGGCCTCGGGGCGAAGTTTCAGCGCGCGCTCGTCTCGGAGATCGTCGGGATCAACGCAGTCGAGGGCAAGAAGACCGCCAGTCGCATCGATCCGATGAACATTCAGAGAAACATCCCAGTGTACAAGAAGGCGGTCCAGACGAACGACGACGTGCCTTGGACCACGGACGAGAACCAAGCCCTAAAGGACAAAGGGGGAGCCGTCAAGTACGGGAAAGAAGGGAAACCTTCGGAGATGAATCACGGCAACGTCGCGCCGACCATCGACCACATCGCGGGTGGGGTGACCATCGACGAGGCGAAGCACACCGTCGTGCTGTCCATCGCGGCGCTGCGTCGTCTCGGATTCGACGAGGGCGCGATCGAGGCCCGCGCCGTCCTCGTCGCGCTGGGGCTGGTCGCGATCCGCGCGGCGGAGAGCCGGGGTTACGATCTGCGTTCGCGGTGTCTGTTGGTTCCCCGAAACGGCGGTGCGCTGAAGCTCGAGTCCGTCGCGCGCGACGGCAGCACGACGCCGCTCGCTTTGGATCTCGAAGGGGCGCTCCAGCTCTACCACGAGGCCGTGGAAAGGCTCCCCGCCGGACTGAAGTTCGACAAAAAGCGCGGGGAGCCCCTCGCGGTGCTCCGGCCGTCGAAGGAGCTCGAGCAACTCGTTGAGACGAGCCGACGCCTGGCCATCTCCGAAGCCGACACGGCGCAGGGCTGATGCTCGCGATCGAGGTTGAGCTGTTGACGGGTCGCTACGCGGCGACCGCGCACGACGACCGACGCCGGGCGGAGTGGCCCCCGCATCCGGCCCGTTTTTTCTCGGCATTGGTCGCGGCGCTGCACGACCGGGATCCGGTCGACCATGCAGAGCGGGAGGCGCTGCTATGGCTCGAGACGCTGGGGGCACCGTCGCTCTGCGTCGATCCGCAAGACGAAGTCTACGTTCGACAGGTGCTCGACGTCTATGTGCCCGTCAACGACGTCACGCTCGGGCGCGACGAGGCGATCCGCGAGGCCCAACGCGAGCACGACCAGGCGCAACGACCGTCTGAGAAGAGAAGGGCGGAGCAGAGGCTCGAAAGAGCGATTCGCGAGGCCGATCAGGCGGTGGTCAAGCCGACGGATCGGCAGCTCATCACGGCGACGAGCGTGATGGTCCCGCCTTTCGTGGGCGTCGGTGGGAAGAGAGGTGGAAGCTGGACGCGGCAGCAGGGACGGCCCCGCCAGCCCCGGACCTTTCCCGTCGTTCGGCCCGAGCATTCCACCTTCGTGTTCATCTGGCCCGATGCGGATCCGTCGGCCCATCGCGCGGCGCTCGAACGGCTGTGCGACCGGGTGACGCGGCTGGGCCACTCCTCGTCGCTCGTGCGTTGTGCGCTCCTCGAGCGCGAGGTGTCACCCACGCTGGTGCCGATGGAGGAGGGGAGGCTCGTGTTGCGCGTGGTGGGGCCCGGACAGCTCGCTCGGCTCGAGAGGGCCTACGGCCTCCCGAAGGGCTCTGACGACGTGGGCCATCGGGGTGTCAAAAGCCGCGTGCTGCCCGCGCTTCCAGCGCGCTACGACGTGCCCCCGCAGTCGGCGGAGACGACCGTGACTGCGCAAAGCGTGTTCTCGGACACCGACTGGATCGTGTTCGAGCGCGTCGGGGGCTCGCGGCCCGCGGCTTCGCGCGGCACCGACCTCGCGCGCGCCCTGCGCAGCGCCCTCATCGAGGTTCACGGCGACCGACCGTTGCCGGCGACGCTGTCGGGTCACACCGGCAACGGCCCCGCGACCGAGCCGCACGTCGCGTTCGTTTCGCTGCCGTTCGTCGGGCACCCACACGCCGATGGCGCGATTCTGGGCTGCGCGCTCGTGTTGCCTCGTGAGCTGCCCGCCGCCGATCGAGAACTGCTGCTGCGCATCGTGGCGACGTGGGAGCGGCAACGCGCGCATGCTCAGGGGGTTTTGACCCTCGCAGGCGGAACGCTTCCGCCCATGCTCGTTCGCCGCGTCGAGCTGTCTGCGAAGGCGACGCTCGACCCGCGCCGCTGGTGCCGCCCTGCGACGCGGTTCATCACGACCACCCCGATCGCGCTCGACCGCAATCCGGGCAACCTCCGCAGCAATCGAGACGGCACGGCGCGCAAGGCCGCGCTGGAGGCCCAGCGGTGCATCGCCGAAGCGTGCCGTCGCGTCGTGGGTGTTTACCCCGAATCCGTCGAAGTCTCGCTCGCGCCGCTGTTGCCCGGCGCCCAACACGTGCGGACCTATCTGCCCTGGCCGGGGCAGCCCGGTCGACCCGCCCGCGTGCGGGTGCACGCCGACATTCAGTTCGCAGAGCGGGTGCGGGGGCCCCTGCTCGTCGGTGCCGGTCGATACTTTGGCCTCGGCCTATGCCTTCCCGTGGAGGAACGATGAGGCTGGGGCCCGATGAGTTCAAAGCGTTCCACGAGGCCGTTCACGGTAGCCCCCCTTTCCCCTGGCAGCAGCGATTGCTGGAGTCGATCGTGAACGGCCGGAAGTGGCCGGAGGTGCTCGACGTGCCGACGGGGGCCGGCAAAACGACCTGCATCGACATCGCGCTGTTCGCGCTCGCGCTCGATCAGCAGAACGAGGCCGACCAGCGCTGGTGCCCTCGACGGATCGTGATGGTTGTCGATCGCCGGGTCGTCGTCGATCAAGCCGCCGAGCGCGGTCGCAAGATTTTGCGGGCGATGCGGTCGAGCGAAGATGCCGTCGTGCGCGAGGTCGCCCGGCGGCTGCGCTCGATGAGCTGCGTGGGCGAAGAGCCGTTCGCAGTGTTCACGCTGCGCGGTGGGATGCCCAAAGACGACGGCTGGGCGCGCACGCCGGACCAGCCGCTCGTGATCGCGTCGACGGTCGACCAGGTCGGCTCACGGCTGCTCATGCAGGGCTATGGCGTGAGCCAGAGCATGAGGCCGGTGCACGCGGGCTTGCTCGCGAACGACACGTTGCTGCTGCTCGACGAGGTTCATCTCTCAGAGCCGTTTCGACAGACGCTCGAGCAGCTGGCCGAGCTGCGCAAACCGTTTAGTCGCGCGGGGATCGCGTCGCGTTTCGTGCACGTCTTCCTGTCGGCGACGCCGGGATCGGACGTCAATGTCTCGAAGCGCTTTGCTCTGACCGAAGAGGATCAGACAAAAGATTCGCCCCTCGGCCCACGGCTCTACGCGCCCAAGCCGGCCCGCCTGATCGAGGTCGACCATCGCGACGATCTCGAAGCGCGGTGCGTCGACGAAGCACTCGCGTTGCTCGCGCGCCACCGCACCGTCGCCGTCGTCGTCAACCGTTTGAAGAGCGCCAACGCCATCGCGCAACGGCTCGCGGAAAAGGTCGGCGCGGAGGCGCACGTCACGCTCCTCACGGGCCGGATGCGTCCGCTCGATCGCGACGACGTGCTGCAGCAACTGCGTCCCGTGATCGGCGCCGGTCGCAAACGAAACGGCGAAGGACCGAAGCGAGTCGTCGTCGCCACGCAGTGCATCGAGGCGGGCGCCGACTTCGACTTCGATGCGCTGGTGACGGAGTCGGCGAGCCTCGACGCCTTGCGCCAGCGCTTCGGGCGCGTGGATCGACTCGGAACGTATGGCGAGGCGGAGGGCGTGATCGTCCATGACCGGTCCGCCTCGGAGGACCCCATTTACGGAAAGGCCATCGGCGAAACGTTCAAGTGGCTGAAGGAACAGGAGCGAGAAGTCGCAAAGCAACTCAAAGTGGGCCGCAAGAAGAAGCGGTCGAAGGCGACCGAGGGATCGGAGCCACCGGCCACGGAAGCCACGGAGGCCGCGGCGCGGGTCGATTTCGGCATTCTCGCGCTCGCCGTTCCGGAGGGAGAAGATCTCCAAAAGCTGCTCGCGCCCAAACCCCGTGCGCCGACGCTGCTGCCGGCCTACCTCGACCTGTGGGCCCAGACTTCGCCTCCGCCGAGTCGGGTCCCCGACGTGAGTCTCTGGTTGCACGGACCGAAGGCGGGCCCCCCCGACGTCCAGGTCGTGTGGCGGGCCGACCTCACTGCGGAACTGCTCGAGCGCGCCTGGCGCGAGCAGCGCGCGGGGCACGTCGAGAAGGAGCATCTCGAGGCCGCCATCGCGATCGTCGCGGCGGTCCGTCCGTCGAGTCTCGAAGCCATCTCGCTGCCGTTCGCCGTCGCTCGGGCCTGGCTCGCGCAAGAAACGCGTCCCGACGCCGGCGACGCCGAGGGGGCATCGCTCGGGGCGGAGGAGCAGGAGACGGCAGACGAAAACGAGGAGGATACGCAAAGCCGGCGCGCGGAATCCGACCGACCTGCGCTTCGTTGGTACGGCGACGACAGCAGAGTCATCAAGGCCTCGTCGCTGAGGCCCGGCGACACGATCGTCGTGCCCGCCAGTTACGGCGGCATCCGCAACGGTTGTTTCGACGCGACGGCGACCGAGCCGGTCGTCGACCGCGCGGAGCAGGCCGCGTTCTTCGGACGGGGGCAAACCGTGCTGCGGCTTCACCCCGCCGTGCTCGAATCGCTGGCGTTGCCGTTGCCGCTCGAGGAGGTCGAAGCGGCGCGGGAGGCGCTCGCGGACGTCGCGCAAAGCGCCGAGTGGCCGGCGTGGAAGCGCTTGTGGGCGGAGCGGCTCGCGAAAGGGCGCAGGTCGTTCGTGGTTCCAAGCGATCCGTCCTGGCACGTGCTCGAGGGTGGCCGCGTGTCGATCGGCGATCTGTTGGCCATATTGCAAACGGAAGCCACGTTCGAAGAGGGCATCGAGCTGACGACCGACGGGGATGACTCGTTTTGTGCGGGTTGCGCGGTCCCGCTCGGCGAGCACAGCGCCCACGTCGAGATGCGCGCACGGGAGTATGCCGAGCGCTGCGGCTTCGACCCCCGGTTCGTCGAGCACGTCGCGCTCGCCGCATGGTTGCACGACATCGGCAAGGCCGACCGACGTTTCCAGATCATGCTGCGAGAAGGCAGCGAGATCGAGTATTTCAAAGACGAGACGCCGTGGGCGAAGTCCCCCATTCCGCCGGGCGCCAAGGCCCTGCGGCGGCTCGCGAGGGAGAAAAGCGGCTATCCCGGCGGGGGATACCATCACGCGGTGCAATCCGTCGCGATGATGGAGCGATGCCGAAGCGCCCTCGAGGCCTGTCTCCGCAAGCGCATCGGCGGCAAGGAGGTCGATCTCGATCTGGTCCTGCACCTCGTCGCGAGTCACCACGGAGAGTGCCGGCCCTTCGCGCCGGTTCTCGTCGACGAGCATCCGGTCGAGGTCTCGCTCGAGGGGCACCGAAGCGACGCGTTCGGCACCCTCGATTTTCCTCCGACGAGCTCCGCCCACGGCTTGCACCGATTGGACTCGCCGCTCGCCGATCGCTTCTGGGGACTCGTCGCGAAGTACGGTTGGTTGGAACTGTGCTGGCTCGAGGCGATCGTACGCCTCGCCGATCATCGAGCGAGCGAAGAGGAGAGATAGGCGCCATGAACACCCTGGAGCTCAAAGGCATCGACGGCCGACAGCTGTTGGGGTTTTTGAGCGGCCTCGGGTGTTTGTCGTTGGCGGATGCGTATGCGCGGAAACAGGGCCACGAGGCGCCGAGGCTCGCGTTTCGCAGGGACTACACGGGGGTGTTGTACACCACGGTCAACGATCAAGAGCTGCCCGGGGTGCTCCACACCGAGCTGAAGAGCTTCCGGCAACACCTCGAGGAAGAATTCGCGGAGATCAAGCGTCCTGGGGACTTGAAGAGGGACGTCTACGACAAAATCGCCCGTCCAAGCAGCAGTCGGGTCGTTCTGGACTTGCTCGCGGGGCTGGCCTGCGTCGTGGAAGAGGAACCCGTCGAGTCGACGTTGTGTGCCGCGAACGGGGCGAGTCAGCAGAACCTGGTCGAGTTGATGCGTGACATTCTCAAGCTCGTCGACCAGGACCACAGCAAAGAGGACCACAGCAAAGCGGAGCACATCAAGAAGGCCCTCTTCGAGCCGTGGACGTATTCCTACCGGCTTCCGAAGACGGGGGAAGGCAGGCAGATACGCGACTGCCTCGGCCTCGGAAACAGAAATCCCACGTTGCGCCTCGATCCGTTGGACCTGCGTCTGTACGCGCTGCGTTTCTCCGATCCGAGCGAGGTGGACGACTTCTCGACGGAGCTGGGCGGACAGGCCCTCGCGATTCCGGCGTTCGCGTTGTTGCCCGTGGTCCCGAGTCAACAGCCCGTTACCGTCTCGGCGTCGCGCTCCAAAGGACGTCAAACCTTCGGTTGGGTGCTTTGGGAGGAGCCCGCGACGTTGAACACCGTGCGGTCGTTGCTGTGGGCGGGGGCTGGGTTCACTACGGCGCAAAAGCGGCTACGGGGGGTCTTTGCAGGGTTTTCCGTCGATCGAATCACGGTTGCGCAAGGCGCGTACGCCTTCACGCCGTCGCGCGGTATTTGATCGGACTCCGAACCGCTGGATCGTGTAGGGAGGGGCGTCGAAGACCGTCTCACGAACGCGGTGCGGCTGTGGTCGCGCTGCGTCCAAAGAGGCGGGTGACCGGAGGGCGCGGAAGGCTTGCCCCACGGGCGCGTAGGCATCGGGTGGCTGCTACTCTGACCCCGCGACGCAGCAATCGAACAGGGCGATGAAGCAGCTCCGGTGCTCCGCCACGCCGACGAAGCGCGCCCTGGGATGCACGATGGCTGCGTAGTGACCGGAGCTGTGCCGCCATCCCCAGACGGCGTCGGGGCCGTCGCGGAAGCCCGGGCCGGCGGCGATTTCGTTCACGGTCCAGCGATGCTGCGGGAAGCCGCAGGCCATCGCGCGGTCCCACGGCCAGCTTCCGTCGGAGCCGACGTGCCCGCACGAGCCCGAGGCGCCGACGTCGCGCGCGTGTCGGCGGGCGGCGCACAAGAGCCGTTCGTCGATGGCGACGGAGGGAAGGCCACGACTGCGGCGCTCGTCGTTGAGCGCGTCGAACAGACTGCGTTCCATGGGGGTCAGCTCCACGCCCGGGCCCGCATCGACGCCCGCGTCGGGCGGCTCGCGGGGCGTGGGAGGCGGGGGCTCGGGGGGGCGTGCTCCCGCGTCGGTGGGCGGAGTCGGCGGGGAGGGGTCGATGCGCGCGTCGGGCCGCGCCGTTCCTCCGTCGCGCGGCAACGGCGCGACGGGGGGAGCATCCGGCTCGGGGGGTGCGACGGCGGCGTCCGACGGCGTACGCGGTGCCGAGACGACGATGACGGGGTCGCACGCCGGCACGAGCGCTGCGACGGCCATCCAGGTCAACAGGCACCTCTTGGCGCTTCGTAGACGGGCACGATCGGGAGCGCGGTCGCGGTCCGCGCGGGGGGTGGACAGGAGCCCCGGCGTGTCCCGGCGGCGCAGAGCCGTCGCACGGCTGCGAGGCGTCATGGGGCCGACGGGGCGACGCACGTGGCCCTCGCTCAATCCGTGAAGTTCTGCGTCCAGTACGGCGAGCCGCCGCACGGCCAATATCCAATGCCGATGCGCCGGTACGCACGCCCCAAAATATTGGAGCGGTGTCCGGGGCTGCTCATCCAGGCGGCGTGCACCTCGGCGGGCGTGCGCTGCCCCCAAGCGATGTTCTCGCCCGCCGCTCCGTATCGGGCCCCTTGTTCTTCGATGCGATCGGTGAACGAGCGCCCGTCGAGCGACGTATGGCTGAAGTAGTCACGGTCGCACATGTCCTTGCTGTGCAGTCGCGCGGCCCGCGTGAGCGCGTCGTCGCAAACGAGCGCCGGCAACCCGGCCGAGGCGCGCGCCTCGTTCGTCAGACGCAGCTCTTCGGTCTCGGTCGCCCCGCCGCAGCCGGCGAGCGGATCGGTCGGATCGGCGCCCCCGCCCGCCGGCGGGCTCGACGGCGGTGGGCTCGGCGGCGGCCTTGAGCCCCCGGGACCGGGGCGGTCGCCGCGACCCCCGCAGTAGTACCCGATCTGATCGTCGACCCATCCGCAGCCTTGCGCGCCACACTCGCGGATCTTCACGACCCCGTCGTCGCACCAGCGCGCGATCGTCCCGACGCATTCGCCGAGGTAGTCGAGCGAGCCACAGGGGCCACCAGCGCCGAGGTCGTCACCGCGAGGGTCCGGGGCAGAGCCGCCTCCCGGCCCACTTGGCGGGGAAGCCTCGGGCGGCGCCTCCGGATCGTCCGATCCGCCCGACGGAGGAGCCGAAGGGGGCGCGGAGGGCGGCGGGCCGCCGTCCAGCAGGCGGATGCGCGGCCCCGATTCCTCGCCGTCTTCGCCCTTGCGGGAGGTCGAAACGACGAGCGCGCTGTCGCAGCCCGCCATCTCGAGCAAGACGGTCAGCACCCACGCGGTCACGATGGGCCTTCGGTCGCATCGCACATGCCATATGGATGTATTTGAAATAACGCACGAATTCGTCTTGGCTGGGAGCCCGGAGCGCTCCGCGATCCGTCCCAGAACGCTCGCGGCTCCCGCGCTTGTCCCCGGCGTGCACCCACGGTGCGGTGCGCGTGGCCGAGCCGGGCACGAGGCGCGTGCTTCGGTCGCGGCCACCTCAAGCGTCGGGGCTGCTACGCTGAGGCCAGGTGCAGCACCTGCTCGAGCGCGTCGATACGGCGGCGCTGCGCGCGCGTCGGCTGCGGCTGATGCGAGCGGCGGGCGGGCGCGCCGTGCTGTTCGCCGGTGCGGCGCCCCCCCGCAACTACCCGGCCAACACGTATCCGTTTCGCGCCTCGAGTCATTTCCTGTACGTCGTCGGCGTGCCGATCGAGCGGGCGGCGGTGCTTCTCGAGGGGGAACGCTTCACGCTGTATCTGCCTGATGCGCCGGCGGACGATGCCCTGTGGCACGGGCCGCCGATTCCGCGCGGCCTGCTCGCCGAGCGGCTCGATTGCGAGGTGCGTTCCCTGGACGAGCTGCCGGCCGCACTGCAACGCGGCGAGGTCGCGACCGTGCCCGCGCTCGACGCCGAGACGCGCGCGCTGCAATCGCGGTGGCTGGGAAGGCCCGTCGAGCTCGGGCGGATCGACCGCGTCGACGAGCGCTTCGTCGACGCGCTCATCGACGCACGGCTGCGCCACGATGAAGCCGCCGTCGCCCAGCTCCGCCTCGCCGTCGAGGCGACCGCCGCGGCCCATCGCGCGGGCCGGGAGGCGGCTCGCGTGGGCGCGCGCGAATGGGAAGTGCGCGCGGCGATGGAGGCGGAGTTGCTCGCGCGCCATTGCACGACGGCCTACCCGCCCATCGTGACCGTGCACGGCGACGTGCTGCACGAGCGGCACCACCATCGGGTGCTGCGCGAGACGGACCTGCTGCTCGCCGACGTGGGTGCGGAGACGGCCGGCGGCTGGGCGGCGGACGTGACGCGCACGTGGCCCGTCGGCGGCCGCTTCAGCCCGACGCAGCGCGATTTCTATGCGCTCGTGCTCGCGGCCAACGAGGCGGCGATCGCGGCCGTCCGACCCGGCGTGCGCTTCCGCGACGTCCACCTCGTCGCGTCTCGGGTGCTCGCGGCCGGCCTGGTCGAGCTCGGCGTGCTGCGCGGCGATCCCGACGAACTGGTCGCCGACGGCGTCCACGCGCTGCTGTTCCCGCACGGCGTCGGCCATTTGCTCGGCCTCGACGTGCACGACATGGAGGACCTGGGGGATCGCGCCGGCTATGCGCCGGGCCGCACGCGCTCGACGCAGTTCGGTCTGTGTTACCTGCGCCTCGATCGCGATCTGGAGCCCGGCATGTGCGTCACGATCGAGCCCGGCCTGTACCGGGTCGAAGCCATTCTGCACGACCCGCGCCTCGAGCCGCTCGCGCGCGACCGACTCGACCGCGACCGGCTCGCGCGATTCGCGGACGTGCGCGGCATCCGCATCGAGGACGACGTGCTCGTCACCGCCCACGGCGCCGAGGTCCTCTCCGCCGCGATTCCCAAAGCGCCCGAGGCGGTGCAGCGCTGAACGCTCTGCGCGAGGTTTTGAGTCGACCCACGTTCGAGATCGAGGCTCCCATGGCACTCCTCAAAATCGCCCACATCGGTCACCCCGTCCTGCGCGAACGCGCGCGCGAAGTCGGCCTCGAGGAGCTGCGCAGCCCCGAGATGCAACGCTTCATCGACGACCTCGTCGAGACGATGCGCGACGCCTCGGGGGCGGGCCTCGCAGCCAATCAGGTCCATCGACCCGTCCGCATCTGCGCCATCGAGGTCGAGAGTAACCCCCGCTATCCGTACAAGCCGCGCATCCCGCTCACGATTCTCGTCAATCCGGTCCTCGAGCCGCTCACCGACGAGACCTTCGACAACTTCGAAGGCTGCCTGTCGGTGCCCAACCTGCGGGGTCTGGTGCCGCGCCACGCGCGCCTGCGCGTGCGCGCGCTCGACCGCCACGGCGCGCCTCTCGACTTCGAAGTCGCGGGCATTTCCGCCGGCACGTTCCAGCACGAGTGCGATCACCTCGACGGCATCCTCTTCGTCGACCGCGTCCGCGACACCCGGTCGCTGTGCACCTGGGCGGAATTCGATCGCTTCCACCGCGAGCGGTTCGTCGAGCGCGTCCGCGAGATCGTCGCGCGCTACGGGAGCTGAGGGCGTCGTCCGTCGGGCGAGCCTCTCAGGTCGTCGACTCGGCTACGAGGTGGGCGCGGAGGTAGTCGGCGACCGGCCCGCGTGCGAGCTCGTGGTGGACGAACTGGTTGCGGTAGCTGCGCAGGCAGCCATAACAGCTCGTCTCGGGCGCACAACCACATCTCCCGTCGATCCGCCGCAACGCGGCGCGCAAGCAGGCCTCGAGGACGTGCCACTGCTCCAGCTGCGCGACGAGGCCGGCTCCTCCCGGCACGTCGTCGTACAAGACGATCGGGGGAATGGGGGCCGCGTCGTTTCCGTGCGCGACCACGACGTCGAGATCGGTCTCGGGAACGTCGAGCACCTCGGCCGCGCCTCCGAGGAGGGCGTAACCGAGCGAGAGCGCAAACGAAACGGGCCGTACGCCGGATGGCACCGCGCCCGCGAATTGCAAGCGGAGCACGTGCGTGACGAACTCGTGGCCGAGCGCCCTGCGCCGCAGCTCTCCCGAGCACGTTCGGCCCCAGGCCGTTTGGTGCTCGGTGTCTTCCCCATGCTCCCGTCCGCACGCTTCACAGAGCCGCAGATCCAGGCCGCGTTCGCTCTGGCTGAGCACGACGAGTCGGCCGGGCGATGCGGGGGTCACGTGGACCCATGGGCAATCGGCCGGCAGGCCGACCTCCCGCTGGATGGCCTCCGCATCGACGTGGGCGGCGAAGTAGGGGCGCGTCGCCGAGGCGCGCCGCGGCCGCTGCCGCCCCGCAGGACCCCTCACGCGGCCGACGAAACCGAACCGCGGCTCGACGAAACGACCGAGCGGCCGGGTACACCCGCAGGGGAGACTCACGTGTCCACCCCCCTGGCGCCGCACGGTGTCGGGGTCACGCACGAGCACCAGGACGTGATGCTGGTAGCATCGCGCATAGCCCGACACCGGCAAGCTTCGCCTGGGGAGGGTCTTCACGGCGAGCGACTCGATCAACCATTTGTTCGCGACGAGCTGCGCACCGGGGCGATACTCGGCGATCCCGATGCGCAAATCGCGTTCGAGCTCGAGCTCCCCGGTCGATGCGGCGCCCGGTACGAGCTTCAATCCGACGACGTCCACCGGAAAGCCGTACTTCGGAATGACGGCCTTGCGCGACAGGAAGGCCAACGTGTCTTCCTTTTCGAACGCTCGGAGTCGACGTTTGGCCCAACCGGCTTCTTCGAATTTTTCCCCGGAAGCGGACTCCACTTTGTACTTCAGCAGCTGCCCGTAGTCGTACGCGAGCTCCGCTTCGGTGTCGTCGAGCCGGCTGCCGTCTCCGAGCACGCGGTCGACCCAGCTGCCATCGAGGAGCCCGACGGGGGCATGCAACGGTTCGGGAAGAATCTCGCGGAGGACGCGCTCGAAGTCCCGTTGGTACCGGCGCACGTGCTCGCGAAGATCGACGCGCAGCCTCGGTGTATCGAGGGTCTCGAACGTACGCAGCACGGTTCCGAAGCGGTCGGGATGGCTTCGAAACCAGTGCGCCAGGACGACGGCGAACACGTGGCGCAGGGCGATGACGTCGTTTTGCAGTGCGATGGTGGGCGGACGGGTGCGACCGAGGACGAGGCGCCACGGATCGGCGAAATGCACGACGTCGTGGGGGCGGCGCGAGCAATACGTGACGGCGAGACCGGGACGGCCCGGGCGGCGGCCGCAGCGACCGACGCGCTGCGCATAGTTGAACGGCTCGGGCGGGACGTTGCGCAAAAACACCACGCTGAGCTGTCCGAGGTCGACGCCGACCTCGAAGGTCGTCGAGCTGCTCAGAAGTTGGATGTCCCCCGCGCGAAAGTCGCTCTGAATGCTCGCCGCATGGGCACGCTTCAACTGGGCCGTGTGCTCCTCGACGCGGTACAGCGCCGCGGCGGGTCGGTCGTACAGGCCGCGATAGTGCGCGAGATCGCGTGTCGCGTCGAGACCCGCGCGCAGCTCGCCCGGACAGCCGTAACGCGTGCAGACGCCGAGAAAGGACCGACCGTCGGGCGGCGCCGAGGGGTCGGTGTCGGAAGCCGTCCGCGCCGGCAGGTGCACGTCGCGCAGGCAGGTACCGTGGCGACGTCGGCAGGTGTCACAAAGAACCGCGTCGGCGTCGGCACCGTCGAGCACGAGACGCCACCAGTTCGGGTTGAGGCGCATGCCATGGCTCGCCGACACGAGGAGTCCATCGCGCCGCAATCTGCGATCGAGGTCGACGAGCCAGTCCCAGAGGGCTCGCAGCGTGCGCCGGCAGGTCTCGATCGCGTCGGACTTGTCGAGATGGGGTGCGAGCCGTCGCAACAGCCTCCGGAGCAGGTCGACGCGGCGGCCGCGCTCGGCGGCCCAGCGTACCTCTCCCTCGATTCGGCGGGCGACTTCGGCGGAGGTGACGTAGGTCTGGGGCGCGCGGTGCTCCAAAGCGGCCCATTCGAGCACCTGGCCACGCGCCCCGCAGCGCAGCTCCACGGCGCGGTCGATGCGCAGCGTGGCGAGCAGCTGCTCCGTGAGGGCCTGCGCATCGCGCTCGGACAGCCCCCACGGCTGCTCGAGAAAGACCGGCGGTACACCCACGGCGGCCGGCCAGCGAAGAAACGACCGCAGAAGGCCCATTCCTTCGAGGGACAGGGTGTGGTCTTCGGTGAGCCACTCGCGGTATACGACGCGAAAAGCCTCCCGCAGGCACTCGATTTCCGACGTGGATGGTGCGACGAAGCCGACGTCGGCCAGCCGTGGGGCACTGGCCCGCGCGAGGTCCGACAGGGACAGCGGTGTGGCGTCGTGCTCCTGCGCACTGCGAACCGTGTCGAGCAGCAGGGCTCGTTCGGCGAGATCACGGCTCGAGGCATCGAGGTAGCTCGCGAACTGCGCCGCACCCTGGCGGCCGTCCGTGAACGCGAGGATCGAGCGTGCCTCCGGAGGCAGTGCGTCCCACAGCGCCGTTGCGATGACGACGCTGGGGCCCTCGCTTCCGTGGACGACCTCCGCGACGGGATCCGGGCCCTGGTAGCCGCAGCGGACGCAGCGTGCGACACGATCCTCGTGGGTTCTCGACACCGCGACCTCACCGACCCGCAGCGGCTGCGCCGCCTCCGCGCAAGCGCAAGCGAGCGGCTCGCCATCGCACACGAGGCGGGCACAGCGCAGGCAGACGGTGTGGGGGCTGACCGCGTCCTCGTCGAGGTCTTCTTCGAGTGGTACGTAAAACCGAACCCCGGTGGCCCGTGAATCCGGATCGCGGACTGCCTCGGCGAGGCGACCGTCGCGCGCCGCTCCGACGAGGTAGTGCTGGCCACATTCTCGGCACAGGGCGAGCTCGAAGCGGGCGCCTTCGCAGGAGGCCGGGCCCAGCATGACGCGCGGTGCGGGAAGGTACGAGACGAAGGCTCCTTCGAGGCCACGAACGAAGACGTGATAGCGAACGGACAGGGAAGGGAGGATTCCGAGCGGATCCTTGCACTCCGTCAGCAACTTCAACAGGAGCGCCGTTGCGTCGACCCGATCGATGTCGGTCTCCCGCTCGGGAAACACGGCGGCCGCGAGGTCGGCGAGCTCCCGAGGCCCCTCTTCGAGACTGCGATGCACGACCAGGGCGCGCGCATCGCGAGCCAACAACGCGGACACGACGGCCTCGAGGGACCCATGCCTCCGTGGCCCCACGTCGAGCGACGCGGCACGTCGCAGCACTTCGTCGCGAGCCGTCGGGTCGCCCTCGAGGGCGCGGACCATCGCGTCATAGTCCCGCGCGCTCAGCGACCAGGCCGCCGAGGGCGTTCGAAGGGGCTCGCGTTCCGCCAAAACGACATCCTCGGTGCCGAACGGCTCGCCACACAGTTTCGAGGCGAACTGCGCGACCGCCGTCCGATCGTCCGGCCCGCCGGCCAGGCTCGCGCTCGTGAGGACGCACCGCAGCGGTCGCGCGAGACCACCCGCGCGCAAGCGCTGCTTGAGCCGTGCGATCAAGAGTGCGAGCTCGGCCGCGCGTGTGCCCTTGTACACGTGCGCCTCGTCGAGCACGAGCCACCTCCAGCGCCGCGCCGCGTCGCCGTCGAAGAAAGGACTGTCGCTCGGGCGCAGCAGCATGTACTCGAGCATGCTGTAGTTGGTCATGAGGATGTGCGGTGGCGATTGGCGCATCTCTTTGCGGGTCGTGATCTCGCCGTGGACGACGCGGCCGTCCTCCTCGAGCGCGTATGCGTCGATGTGGATGCCCTTGGACGACTCGTTGGCTTCGGCGTCCGTCTCCGGAGTACTGCCCGTGTATTCGCCGTACGTGAAGCGGAACGCCGACCCGGCTTCCACGAACGCTCTCGCGAGCGTTCCCAGACGCGTCCGCTGATCATGGACGAGCGCGTTCATCGGATACACGATCACCGCGCGGACGCCCGGATCGAGGCGGCCCTCGCGATGCTCCCGATAGAGGTCCATCAGGATGGGAAGCAGAAATGCCTCGGTCTTGCCGCTCCCGGTTCCCGTCGCGACGACGACGTTGCGGCCCGCGTGTGAGGCGCGAATCGCGCGCTCCTGGTGGGCGTACAGCGGCCGCTCCGCTCCGAGGGCGCGCACGAACGGCTCTTCGATCGGCTCCCCGAGCAGCTCTCGCAGCAGGGCGTCGGGCATCGCGCCCAGCCGGTATCGAGGAATCGCCTCGACGATGGGGCCACGCACCAGGCGGAACGCTTCGAGGCTCTCGTGGAACGCCTCCCGTAGGGGGCGGTCGCGGAACGCGAAGCGACTTCGCAGATACGCGCGGTAGGCGGCTTCCAGAGCACGAGCCACGTGTCGGGCGTTCATGAGTCACCTCGTGTCGGGAACGGAGTCAGGGGGTTTTCTCATGGGCGGCGCAAAGCGTCTGCAGGCGGGCTCGCAGCGGGTCGACGACGTGCGGCCGGCGCTGGACGGCGCTCGAGGCGCGTGCGCGCCAGACGGCTGTAAGAGCGATGGGGGTTCCTCGCCGGGACGCCCATTCCATCAAGCAGCTCAATGCAATCAAGGCGACGTCGATGGCTTCGTCGGCCGCCTTGCGCCGCCGTGCGTAGAGGAGCTTGCGCACCGGTTGCAAAAAGCGCCGCACCACGGGGCCTCCTTGGCGGGCGAGTCGGGTCAACAAGCGCACCAGCTCCGCCCGTCGCGGCGGACTGGGCGCTCGCGAGGTCGACGGGACCGAGGCACCGTCCCTCACGTCGGCCACGTCGTCGCGTGCCTCGTCACGACCGTCCGGGGCGTGGCTCGGCTCGGACTCCGCCATCGGTTCATCGGGCTCCTCCCACGCGTCGTCATCCCACGGGTCCAAACGGGAGACGCACTTTGAGCCCGAGTCGGAGTCCGACTCCGAGTCCGGCTCCGAGCCCAAGTCCGAGTCCGAGCCCGAGGCCGAGGTCGGGCCCGAGTCCGAGTCCGAGTCCGAGACCGAGTCCGAGTCCGAGTCCGAGACCGAGCCCGAGACCGAGTCCGAGACCGAGTCCGAGATCGGGCCCGAGTCCGAGACCGAGTCCGAGCCCGAGCCCGAGTCGGAGTCGGGGTCCGACGCGAGAACCGTGGTTGGGTCACGAGGCGCCCCGTGCAGGTTGGGCTCGCCAGGGTCGCCGGCGCGTGCCTGGGTGGCGAGATCGTCGACGAGTTCGGAGGGTCGCTCCGGGGCAACAGAGCAGGCTTCCGAAGCCAGGCAAGAAACGTCCACGTGCGCGACGGCCCCCTCGACTTCCGTGCCAGGCCCTCCCTCGTCCGGACGAAGCTGCACGAGGAGACCAACGCGCGCGCCGGAACCGTCCGGCAGCCGAGAACGATCGAAGTCCCCAAGCGGAATGCGTACCGTGCCGTCTTCGAAGGGCACTTTGAACCAACGCGTCGTGTCTTGGTCGAGGCGGACTGCGATGCCGGATCTGCGCCACCCTCTCGGCACACGGATCTCGAGGAAGACGTCGCGCTCGGCTCGAAAGTCATCTGGCCGTAACTCGAGTGGCTTCGACGTCCAGGCGTTCTCGGCGCCGCGGTGATCTCGAACGAGGCGCCACCACAGCCGCGGAAGCGCGAAGCAGACCTGCACCCGTTCGGGCAAACCCACGTGGGTCGCGCGGTCAGGGTTCGTCGGGGCGAATGCAACGACGAACACGTCGCAGTGCCAGTGCGGACGAACACGAAGCCGCGTGCCCTTCTCGTCGGGCTCGGCCGAGACGCCTTCGGGGCACTCGACGCACCGCAACTGCGGCCCGTGCTCGACGACGATGCAGACCTCCTGGTGCCCGTCGGGGCCCGGGATCACGGGTACGGAGTCGGGCTCGAAACGGATCGCGTACAGACCGGGCGCGTACCGGAACGACGTGCTGTCGACGAGATTCCACCGCTCGTCGTACGCGCGCACGAAGTAGCGACCGGCCTCGCGTTTCCGAACGAAGGAGGGCAGCTTCAGTCCGGACGGCGAAGACTGGACGTCCACCTTGACCTTGCGCCGACCTCGGCCCGGTCCTTCCTCGCCCACGACGAGCATGACGACCCGGCGCGAGCTCGACGCGTTGTCGCCCGTAAATCGGACGACGGGGAGGGTCGGCCCGATGAACAGCGGCTCACCGGACGGATGGGCGTCGTCGAGTCGCTCTCCGTCGAGGAGCAGCGAGGGCCCCTCGAGGTCCACGGGGTACGCGGTGCCGGTCTCGTCGGTGAAGCGGATCGGCGCCGAGGGGTCCGCAATCGTAACGTGATAGGCGATCCACTGAGGGTCGGCCGTAGGATCCCACTCGTCGTTGCGAATCGCTCCCGACGAAATGTCCGGCCGCATGGAACACGGCACGACGAGAAGCCATCTCTCGCCGGGACGTGGGCGCCGCTTGAGGGCCGTGCCACGGTTCCCCTCCGCGAGAAGGCGGAATGCGAGGATGCTCGTGGGCCCAAGAAGCCCCAACTCCCGTCGGGTCCCGGTGAGGTCCTCTTCGAGTCGAATCGGGAGGTCGAAGGAGCGGACAGGATAGGTCCACGGCGCGTCGCCGTCCGGGGTGAGCGGCTCATCGTCCTGGAAAACGCGCGGTTGCACCTCTTCTCCGTAAGCCTCGGTTCCCTCGAGGACGACCACGAGGACCCACTGGCCGGAGATCCAGAGCACCTCGAGTCTGGCGACGAACCGCGGCGATGCCTGGCGTTTGCCGAGATCCCCGCCGTCGGACGTGAGTGCCGCGTCCGGCTCGGAGCGAGGACGCCCGCCTCGCTTTTCGGGAGGCACCTTCCGCCGATGTGCGTCGACGCCGTGCGCTCTGGGCGCGGGTACGCTGATGGACGCCGATTCGTCGTTGGTTCCGGAGTCGGCCGGGGGCCGGATTCCGACGTCGCCGGCGTCGCTCACGTGGTTGTCGGCCGACGTGGGCTCGTCACCGCTTGCGGCGGAATCGGTATTGCTTGGAACCACGGGCTCCACGGGTAACTCCTCGCCGTTTTCGGAGCCCGGCCCATCTCGGAGCTGGATGCTGACGATCTCCGCACTCCGTGCAGCGTCCGTTCCGCTTTCCGCGATGGCTTTCTCTCGAAGCTCGGCGCTCCCCGTCTCCGGGTCGGCTGCCTCGCCTCGTGCTGCCGCGGCCTGTTCGGCTGGCTCCGCGCTCGAGGGCATGCGTTGCAAGGCGCTCGGCCCATCTGCCGCCGAGCTGCGGCGAGTGTCCGTCGGCGCGGAGATCCGTTGCGTCGACGGTGCCGCGTCGTCGTTGGAGTCCGCGGCCCAAGCAGGCTCCAAGCCCCGGCCCGAGCTCGACTCCGAGCCGGACCCCGAAAGCGAGCTCGAGACGCACTCGGGGATCCGCGCATGCGGCCCCCTCTCTGCGCTGGACCTGGAGCTCGAGCGGGGATGCAATGCGCGGCGGAGCCACTCGACCACTGCGGTCGGCAGCTTGGCCAGTCCCCGTACGAATTCGGCAAGCCACCGAGCCGCAAGGACCCACGACGCTCTACCGCCTTTCGTGCTTCTCATGGCACGTGCTTCGACATCGATCCGCGGTGCGCGATTCATGACCCGTCCTCCTCCCGGTGCTCCCCGATGCATCTCCGTCCCTTGGCCCGACGGCGTCAGTCCGGCGATGACCGCTTCGATTCTCTCCAACGCGCGACTCCGCGCGCGTCTGACGGTGCCGAACGCATCGGCCGACGTCCCAGACGCCCCGGGCGACCTTGAGCGTGAGTCCGACGTGGCTCTCGCGGCCGGCCCCACGCCGCGCGACCTTCGATTCACTGCCTCCACTGCGCAATTCCTTCCGCGACCCGTCCGGTTCTTCGAGACGGCCTGTCGCTTTTGGACATGCACGCGTTGTGCCGCAAGGCTCCCTTCGTCGCGACCCTTGGCTGGGCCGCGTTTCATCGCGCGATTTCACCTCGTCGGGGTGCGCGCGCCGTCTCGCCGTCCATGAACGAGTTGCATTGCTTCGCAATGAATGTCGTCGCGACAAGCGCCCAAGCCACACCGATGTGTCCACGCGTACGCAGTCGTCGCCCTCGATCCGTTCTCAACCGCGAGACGGTGCGCGATGGAACGCGACGGAGCGTCATGAAGTTCTCATTCGCACTGCAGCTGCAGTGGCACCTCCGTCGCTGCAGGTGCGATCCACGGCTCTCGTCTCTCCGTCTCCCGACGGAGTGCGCTCGCTCCTGCAGCGAGGCGGGCACTGCAGAGGCAAGCCCGGACCTACAGCGGCCGCCCGGCTTTACAGCCGCCCGAGCATCCGCCACGCAATCCGCGTCGCGACCGCCATGATCCCGAGCTGCGGGTTGACCCCGAGGCTCGTCGGCATCACCGAGCCGCAGGCGACGTAGAGGCCCTCGACGTCCCAGACTTTGCCGTCCGGGTCGACGACTGCGTGCGTCGGGCTCGTGCCCATCTGCGCGCTTCCCAGGGGATGCTGCGACGCGCACTCCCATCGACGCGCCGGGATGCGGTGCAGCTCGAGCCGGCCGAACGCATCGGCGTCGACGCCCGGCAGCCCGAGCACGGGCAGGAACACCTTGCGTGCGCCCGCGGCGAAAAACGCGCGCGCCATGGTGTCGAGAAGCAAGGGAACCCGCGCGCGGTCACGGGCGGACATGCGATACGTTGCAATCGGTCCCCGTCCGAACGGATGGTACAAACGTCCGACGGGATCGTCGTGAATGAGCCCGCCGAAGACGGCGACGCGCTCGACGTCCGGCACGTGCCGCGCGTGCGCGGGGCCGATGCCGGGCAGCGCCGCCGCGACGATGCCGGGTGGCACGAACAGGCTCGTCAGGGTGATTCCCTCGTGCTCGAGTCCGTCGGAATAGGCGCTTTGCAGTGCGCCCTGCCATCCCCGCACGGGCTCGTCGAACAGTCCGAACACGCGAAAGGCCGGATGCAGCGTCATGTAGCGGCCGAGCGCGCCCCCGCGCCGGCCCAGCCCGCTGCGGTACAAAATGCCCGGGGTACACCAGGCACCGGCCGCGAGCACCACGCGTGCGGCGCGTACGACGAGCAGATCACCGGGCCGGCCGCAGGGACCATTGAGCAGACGGCCGCGCACGCCGCGTACGCGCGTGCCCTCGAAGTCGACGCGCTCGACGCGACAGTGGGAATGGACACGCACGCCGTGGGCGAGCGCCGCGGGCAAGTAGCTGACGTCCACGCTCGTCTTCGCGGCGTGCGGACAGCCGAAGTTGCAGCGGCCGCACCCGCGGCAGCCCACCGTATTGCGCCGCATCGGATGCATCGGCAGTCCGATGCGCGCCGCGCCTTCGGCAAAAAGCACGGTCGATCGGGAGCGCATCGAGGCGGGTACCTCCTCGACCGACAGGCGCCGCTCGACGTGCTCGAAGACGGGTTCCATGCCATGCGGCGCGTACCCGCTCAGGCCGAGCTCCCGGCTCCAGTGCGCGAGGACGGATTCGGGAATGCGAAAGCAGACCCCGCCCGTGAGCAAGGAGCTGCCGCCCACGGCGCGCCCCATCATCACGTTGACGGAGGGCGAGCCGCCGAGGCCGAAGGCGACGGTGAGCGAGCCGTCGCGCCAGACGTGCCGGAGCGACTCGCTCGGTCGCCATCGGGCGTATTCGTCGGGGCGGACGAATGGCCCCTCTTCAAGCACGACGACGTCGGTACCGGCTTCGGCCAGCTCGGTCGCCACCACCATGCCCGCCGCACCGGAGCCGACGACGACCGTGTGGCAGTCGATGCGCAGCGGTCCCGTGCGCTCGCGCTCGGAGTGCACCGCGCCGGTCATGGGGCAGGCTCGGACGCGGGGTCGGGCGTCGTGGCCCCGGCGGTCGGGCCGTGGGTGTCGAGCAGGCACCGGCCGTCATGACCAGTGCGTCGAGCGGCTTCGGGATATTCGTACGCGACGAGGCAGATCAGCGCCTTCAGACCGTACAGCGCGAGCCCCAGCGGTGTCCGATCGAAACGCTCGAGGGCACGGACGCGGTCGGACAGCGGCAGCGCGCGCAAGGGAGGCAGGCGGCCGACGCAAGCAGGCGCCGCGACACCGACGACGAACAGCAACAGGCGCAGTCCGATGCGCGCCCGTGTGCCCGCGCGTCGGGCGAAGTCGTCGAGCTCGTCGACGATCCAGCGCATCCACGCGTCGGACGGTGGCGCCGTTCCATCCCACAGCAGCGCCTCCGCGAGTGCTCGCAGGGCGGCTCGTGCGCGTGCACCGAGGCCGGGCCCCGGCGCGACCGCGTCGCGAATCCGCACACGCTGGGGCTCGGCAGTAGACTCGCCCACGTCGCGCGCGCGCATTATCGTGAGGGGCGCGCGCGACGTCGAGACACCGGTCGCGGCGCCGGACGAGGAGCAGCCACGGTGTGCGGCCGCTACACCATCGCCATCGACGCGCGGCGGATCGCCGCCGAGCTCGGCCTCGAGTCGGTGCCCGTCATGCGCCCCCGGTGGAACGTCGCGCCGACCCAGGACGCCCCCGTCGTTCTGGACGCTTCCCCTCGCGAGCTGAGCCTGCTGCGCTGGGGCTTGCTGCCCCCCTGGGCTCGCGAGCCCACCGAGGGCTTCATCAACGCGCGCGCGGAAACCGTCGCCGAAAAACCAGCGTTTCGCACGGCCCTCCGAAGGCATCGCTGCCTCGTGCTCGCCGACGGCTTCTACGAGTGGCGACGCGACGGCCCGCGCAAGCGGCCGCATCACATCCGGCGGCCCGACGGCGGCCTGATGACCTTCGCGGGCCTGTGGTCGACGTGGCAGCCGCCCGGCGGCGGCCCACCGCTGCGGACCTTCGCCATCGTGACGACCGAAGCTTCGGCGACGGTGCGCGCCATCCACGAGCGTATGCCGCTCGTCCTCGAGCGCGACGAGCGCGCGGCGTGGCTGGATCGTTCGGCCTCGCTCGAGCAACTCCGCACGATGCTGGTGCCTCACGCGCCGGCGCTCGAGGCCGTCGAAGTCGGCACGCGCGTTAACTCGCCCGCCTTCGACGATCCGGCGTGCGTGCAACCGCTCGTCCGCGAGTGAATCCGTGTGACCCCGACTATCTGCTCGCGCGTGGGTATGCGTTCGTGACGCGCGCAGCGCGCACGCGCCGCGCAAAGGTTGAGCCGCGTCCCCGCCTCGCTATGATCCGCGGCGTGCTCTCCGCGGCGCCGCTCCTGCTCGCCGCATGGGCGGCCCGGGGCCAGACCCCAGCTCCTGCCGACGCCGCGCGCGCAGCGTCTGTGGAGCCCTCGACGCGGCGCGTGATCGTCGTCGTGCTGGCCACCGAGGGCGTCGACCCCGAGACTGCCGACGCGCTCAGCGAGCTCCTCATCGGCGAGATTGCCGCGCGCGGAGGCGTCTCGATCGTGGGTCGCGAGGAGCTGCTCGCTCGCCTCGGAAACGACGAGCGGCATGCGCTCGAGTGCGTCTCGACCGCGACGTGCCTGGGCCGTCTCGGCGTCGAGCTCGGCGTCGACGAGATCGTCGCCGGCACCGTTGCGCGACGTGACGCGCGATGGACCTTCAACGTCGACCGCGTCGACATCGCCTCCGGCACCCTCGTCGGTCGCGTCCGGCGTGCGGTCGACGGCGACGCAGGCGCGCTCGCCGAGGCCGTCCAGCGCTCGGTGCCCTCGCTCTACGAGCGCGTCGTGCGACCGGCCACGCTGATCGTCGAGGCCGACGTACGCGGTGCGAACATCGTCGTCGGCGGCCGGATCGTCGGGCGATGGGACGGAGAGCCGATTCGCGTCACCGATCTGCCGCCCGGCCGGCACGAGGTGCGCGTGCGCGTTCGGGGAACGCCCGACTGGGTTCGCGTCGTCGACGTCGCCGAGGGGGCGACGGTCCAGTTGCAGGCCGCCGTGCGCCCTCCCTCTGCGCGCGCGCCGCGCACGCGCGGCATGTCGGTGCTCGTCTGGATCGGCGGCGCGACGGCGCTCGTCGGCGTGGGCACGGCCTTCGTGTTCGGCATGTCCTCCGGTGCGCGCCCGGACATGGGGCGGACCCGCGCCCAGAACGTCGAGTTCGCCGAGGCCCGCCGCCGTGACGCGCTCGTCGCCAATGTCTCGCTGGGTGTGGCCGGGGCGGGGCTCGTCACGGGCGTGGTCGGTCTGCTGCTGTTTGGCGGAGCCGAAGACGACCCGCGCGTCGAGGTCACCGCAGGCTGCGCGCCCGGCGACTGCGGCCTGCGATTCGGGGGGCGGTTCTGATGCGGCCGGCACGCTTCATCCGCGGCTTCGCGGTCGTGACGTGGCTCGGCATGCTCCTGGGGAGCGCCGCCGGATGCAGCGTGGACGACGATTATCTCGACGATCTCTACGTCTGTTCCTCACCGTCGCAGTGCGGTCCCGGATGGACGTGTACGCGTGGGAGTCCGTATGCCCCCGATTTTTGCGCGCCCCGCGGGGACGCGGCCTCGTGCGAGGGCGTGAGCACGGGTGGCGACGACCCGGCGTGCCTCGACCGCTGCCTCATCGCACCGGACGGCACGCCGGGCGCCTGCGACGGGGACGGTTTTTCGTGCGTCCGTACGAGCTCCGAGCGGGACGAGGGCGTCTGTCACCCGCTGCGACCCTGCGCCAACAGCGCCGACTGCCCGCCCGGCGAAGTCTGTTTGCGGGAAGTGCTCGAGGCGTGGCCCGATGCCCAGGGCGACTTCAGCGCGCTGTATTGCGTGCCGGCACCGGACGAGGCCGGCCGCTGCCGCGAGGGAACCGCGCGCAATCCATTTCAGCGCGAGGGGACGGCCCCGATGTGCTGGCCGCGGTGTACCGTGGCCGATCCGCGCTGTCCGCCCGCGTTCGGCTGTCTGACGCAGCTCCACAACATCACCTCGCTCTTCGAATGCGCGGGCGATCCCGAGTGCATCGAGGAGCCGCTCTGCTCCCCGTTCACGCTCGGCCTGACGTGCCAGACCGACGCCAACTGTTTTTATGGTCGCTGCCTGGACACGGGAACCGCCCAGGGACGGATCTGCACGATGAGCTGCAACGAGGCGTCTCGTCGCGCAGGCGGGTGCGAGAACCTCGTCAATCCGTACAGTCTCGAGGGCATTCTGTTCCGCATGGAATGCGATCCGGCGGCGCCGAGCCCCGACGGCAGCGGGTTGTGCGTCGTGCGCTACTGGATCAACTTCCCCAATTGCACGCGTGAACCGGGATCGGCCTATCCGTGCGCGTCGTCGCTCGAGTGTCGTACGTTCCGGGTCCCGGCGAGCGGGGGCACGGTGGATCTGTGCACGCGGTCTTGTCTCACGGATGTGGATTGCAATCAAGACCGCGTGCCGGGTTACCCGCTCTACCAGTGTCGTGGACCCGTCGGCGCCCGGATCTGCCTGTTTCGCGATTCGGACTGAGTCGTCGTGGATTCGGCGGCCGCCATCGGCGTCTTCGATTCGGGCTTGGGCGGTCTGACCGTCGCGCGTGCGATTCGGGAGGCGCTCCCGGCCGAGCGCCTTGTCTACCTGGGGGACACGGCGCGCGTGCCGTACGGCACGCGCAGCGCGCAGACCGTGATCCGCTACGCGCGCGGCTGCGGCAGCCTCCTCGCCCGCCACGGGATCAAGGCGCTCGTCGTGGCCTGCAACACCGTCAGCGCGGTCGCGCTTGACGTTCTGCGCGTCGAGCTGGACGTTCCCATCGTCGGCGTCGTCGAGCCAGGCGCGCGAGCCGCGGCTGCCGTGACGCGCTCGGGGCGCGTGGGCGTCCTCGCCACCGCGGGTACCGTCGCGTCCGGTGCCTACCCGCGCGCGCTCGCGGCCATCGACCCGCGCATCGAGGTGTTCGCGCGCGCCGCCCCGCTTCTCGTTCCGCTTTGCGAGGAGGGCTGGACGAGCGGGGAGGTGCCTCGGCTCGTCGCGCGTCGCTATCTCGAGCCTTTGGTCGCCTGCGGCATCGACACGCTCGTGCTCGGCTGCACGCACTATCCGCTGTTGCGCGACACGCTCGAGCGCGAGCTGTGCGCGATCGTCGGCGCGCCGGTGCCGCTCGTCGATGGCTCGCGCGCGACGGCCGAGTCGCTCGCGCGGCTGCTCTCGGAGCGTTCGCTCGCCGCGCCTCCCGGAGGTTGCGGCAGCCTCGAGCTCTTCGTCACCGACCTGCCGGATCGCTTCACCGAGGTGGCCGCTCGATTCCTCGGTCGTCCCGTCGAAGGTCTCCAGGTGCGGCAAGTCGATCTCGGTTGACCCCTCGCTTCGGTTCGAGTGCGAGGCCGCGTCCGACCCTGGGCTTGAGCTCGAGCCCGAATCGAGGTCCGTGTCTCGTGGGTCAGGGAGCGGTCGCGGGTGCGGCGGCGAGCCGGGCTCGCAGGAATGCGACCGCCGGATCTCCTGGTCGCGCCGCCTCGACTTCGTCGAGCAGCGACTCGGCTTGCTCGCGCTCGCCACGCAACAGATGCACGGCCGCGAGCCGCGTGCGCGCCTGGACGCCCACCTCGGGATCCCGTGTCGCGACGCGGAGATCCTCGACCGCCTCGTCGAGCCCTCCTTCGAGGGCCGACAACATGCCGCGGACGAGCCGGGCGGTTCCCGCGTCGGGGGCCCGTTCCAGCACGCGCTGGGCGCGCTGGCGGGCCGCGTCGCGGCGGTCGAGGCGCATCTCGGCATACGCGAGCAGCCCCTCTGCCGACGGATCGTCGGTGATCTGCACGAGGCGCATCAGATGGGCGCGCGCCTCGACGAACCGGCCGCGTCGCACGAGCATCCGGGCGAGATTCCAGCGCGGCGGGACGAGGCCGGGGTCGATGGACAACGCGCGTTCGAACGCCTCCCGGGCCTCCTCGTCGTCGCCCCTGCGCTCGAGCACGAGCCCGAGATTGCCCCAGGCCTGCGCGAAGTCCTCGCGCAGCTCGATGGCCGCCCGCAGATGCCGCTCGGCCTCCACGAGCCGCCCGCGCTGCATCGCGACGACGCCGAGGTTGGCGTGCGGCTCGCTGAAGCGCGGCTCGTATTCGAGCGCCAGACGAAATCGGGCTTCTGCGTCGTCGAGCCGGCCTTCGGCGAGCGCGCGCGCCCCCTCTGCGTTGTGCGTGACGGCTTCCCGAGGCAGAGCGCCCGCGCCGCAGCCACCGGCGAGCCACACGAGACACGCCGAACGGCACACGACTGCGTTCCGCGACATCACGACCCTTCATCGGGCGCAGCGCACGAGCGTTGCGCCGTCGCGTCCCGCAGCGCCGTCACGTGGATCGGCTGCGGGCATTCCGCTACGCTCGGTGCGGGACGTCGTCGTGGGTCCGGTCGGCGCCGCGGAGAGGGTCGGAGCGGGGCCGGGGTCACCACCGGCGTCGACGCGACCTCGTCGGGTCGGCATGGCTCGCCGAGTTTGCGTCTCGGGCCGCGAGCGCGCCGAACGCCCGCGATGGGCGTCGATGCGACCGCGCATCGCGAGCCTGCTCGTCGCCCCGCTA
>JANWZI010000034.1 GCA_025054695.1 Myxococcota bacterium
GAGCCCGCGCGTCCGCTCGCCGTGCGGCTCGCGGTCGCCGCGGGCACCCTCGAGGTCGCCACCGCACGTGCGGTGCTCGGCGCGGACGTTGCGTCCCGCGCCGCGCTCGTGCTCGAGCGCACGGGTCTGGGCGTCCTCGGCCCTGGCGGAACCTGCGCGTTGCGACAGTCGGCCGTCCGCACCGTGCTCGACGCGACGCCCGCCGAGCGTCGCAGGGAGCTCGCCGAAGCTCTGGTGGCCGTCACGCCACCGCCACCAGCCCGCGCGATGGCGCTCCTCTGGCTCGGTCGGATCGACGAAGCGACGGAGCTTGCCGCGACGTGGATGCAACGGCGGCAGGACGAGGGAGACCCCGAAGCCGCCATTGCCTTCGGCACGCTGCTTCACGACCTTCTGGGCGCCGCGACACCGTCGCCGATCCGCGTTCGTCTCGCCGACGCGTTGCGCGCCGTGGGGCACTACGAGCGGGCACTGTCCGTCGTGCCGGAGCAGGCGCGCTCGCTCGCGGCTGAGATCGAGCGCCTTCGCGGACGACCGGAGGCCGCACGCACCCGGCTCGGCGATCCGGCCGACGCGGCGTCGCGGGTCGTCCTCGCGCGCATCGCGCTTGATGCCGGCCGCCCCCGCGAGGCGCTCGACGTGCTGGCCTCGCTCGGCGCACGCGATGACGTCGAGCCCGCGACGCAGCTACGCGCGCACGAGACAGAAGCGCTCGCCCTGCTCGCCTGCGGCGAGCTCGCCGAGGCCGAACGCATCGCCGCGGACGCCGCGCAGCGAGCCGAGGCTTCGGGGAGCGTCGTCGCGCGCGCGCGACTCGACGCGGTGCTCGGATCCATCGCGCACGCACGCGCCGACCGCCCCCGCGCGGCATCGTGCTGGGCGAACGCGTCCCGGACCGCCCAGCAGGCCGGCGAGCAGCACCTGAGCGCGACGCTCCTGGTCAACCTGGGCGTCGCCCGACTCGAAGCAGGACTGCTCGGCCCGGCGCTCGATGCATTGCGCGAGGCGGCGCGGCGGCTCGCATGGCTCGGGCGTGATGCCGATCTCGGGCGCGCCGCGTACGACCTTGCGGTCGCGCAGGCCCTCGGCGGGCAGCTCGATCTCGCCGATGCGGCGGTGGGGACCGCGCTGCGCGCGGCGCGTACCGCGACGGACCGTGTGCTCGAGGCCTACGCGACGGTGTTGCGCGCGGAGATCGCGGCGAGCCGGGCACGGGACGACGTTGCGCGCCGGGCTGCCCTCGAAGCGAGCATCCTCCTCGACCCGTTGCCGGACGAGCCGCGTCGGGTCGTCTCGGCGCGCCTGGCCTGCCTCTACGCCGAGCTGGGCGACGGCGAGGCTGCACGGGCGTGGCTCGCCCGGCTCGAGGCGGAGGCTGCCTTTCCGTCGAGCGAGCTCGCGACAGCCGAGATCGCGTGCGCGCGTCTCGCCGTCGCGCGGCTTCATCCCACCCGCGAGGAGGCGACGACGCTCGCGCGGACGGCCATCGCGGCCGCGGAGCGTACCGGGCGCTTCGAGCCGGTGTTGCGCGCGTCCCTGCTGGGTGCGCGGCTGCTGCAGGCCGCGGGCGAGCCCGAGCAGGCTCGCGCGCTGCTCGGGCACGCGCGCACCCGACTCGACGTCGCGGCCGCTTCCCTGCCGCCGGAGGACCGAGCGTCGCTGCGCGCCTTCCCGGCATATCGCGAAGCGCTCGCGAGCGCGCCAGAGACCACGTCGCGTGCCCCCGTCGCTGACGAACGGTGGCGGCGCCTGGTCGAAGTCGCGCGCGAGCTGGCGGCGGAGCGTCGGCCCGCGCGTCTGCACGAGATCGCGGTCGGGGCAGCGCTCGAGCTGACCGGAGCCGAGCGCGCCCTGCTGGTCGAACGCGACGCGCGAGACGGGGACCTCGTCGTGCTGGCACGCCGCTCGGTGGAACCGACGGACGAGGCCCCACGCCCCTCGCGCTCGGTGCTGGCCACGGTCTGGGAAACGGGCAGCGCGGTGTGCACGCTCGACGCGGCGACCGACCTCCGTCTGTCGGGGGCCATGAGCTTGCACGCCCTCGCCGTCCGCTCGGTGCTCGCGGCCCCCGTTCCGTCGGCAGGTGCGAGCCTCGCGCTGTACGCCGACGATCGGCTGCGTCCGGGGGCGTTCGGTGACGAGGATCGCGCGCTGCTCGCCGAGCTCGGCCGGTTGCTCGGCGTGGCGCTTCAGACGACCCGCGCGTTTCGCGAGACACGTCGGGAGGTTCGGCGGCTGCAAGGAGAAGAACGACGGTTGCGGCGCGAGCTGGACGCGCGCATCGCGGAGCTTGCGGCCTTGCGTCGCGTCGCCGCACCGGCTACGGCGCGCGGCGCTCGACTGGTCGCTGCGAGCGCCGCGATGCAGCGGGTGCTGGAGCTGGTCGAGCGCGTCGCCCCCGCCGACGTGCCGGTGCTCGTCACCGGCGAAAGCGGGACCGGCAAGGAGCTCGTGGCGCGCGCGATCCACGAACGATCACCGCGTCGTGACCGCCCGTTCGTCACCGAGAACTGCGGCGCCATCCCCGATCCGCTCCTCGAGAGCGCGCTCTTCGGCCACGTGCGCGGTGCGTTCACGGGCGCCGAGCGATCGCGCGCGGGGCTGTTCGAGGCGGCCCACGGCGGCACGCTCCTGCTCGACGAAGTCGCCGAGATGAGTCCGGCGATGCAGACCAAGCTGCTGCGCGCCGTCCAGAGTGGCGAGATCCGACCCGTCGGCTCCGACAGGGCGCGCCGCGTCGACGTCCGTATCGTTTCGGCCACGCACCGCGATCTGCGCGCGCGTGTGGCCCAGGGGACGTTCCGCGAGGACCTCTTCTACCGGCTCGCCGTCGTCACCGTCTGGCTCCCGCCCCTGCGCGAGCGGCCCGAAGACATTCCCCCTCTCGTCGCGGCATTGCTTGAGCGCCATGCGCCGGGGCGTCGGATCCGCGTCAGCGCGGAAGCGATGCGCTGTCTGCAATCGCACCCCTGGCCGGGCAACGTGCGCGAGCTCGAAAACGAGCTGCGGCGCGCGCTTCTGATGGCCACGGACGTCATCGACGTCGAGCACCTTTCGGAATCCCTGCGGCTCGATCCCGCCGGCAGGGCGCTTCCCCCTCCCGCGGCGAGCTCGCTCCGTGCCCAGATCGACGCGCTTGAGCGGCGTCTAGTGCGCGACGCACTCGCCGCGACGGGGGGCAACCAGAGCCAGGCCGCGCGGCGTCTCGGGATTTCGCGGTATGGACTGCTGAAGATGATGCGACGGCTGGGGATCCGGCCCACCGGGCGACATTCGGAGTGACGCCGCGATCGAGCCCGGCGAGCGCGGCTCGAGGCCGCTCGAGACCGAGCCCGAGTCGGAGCTCGATGCCGATGCCGCGGCCGCGTTCCATGGGATGGGACCATGGTCAGTCGACGAGGCCGTGCTTGCGGGCCAGACGCGCGAGGTAGTTGCGATCGAGCCCCGCTTCGGCGGCCGCTCGCGAGAAATTGCCCCGGTGGCGTTCGAGCAATCTCCTCACGTAGTCCGCCTCGAACGCGTCGACGAGCCTTTCCTTGGCGTCCTTGAACGGGAGCGCGCTCAGCTCGTCGGTCACGCCGCCGAAGGCCGGCGAGCCCCCCGAGCCCGTGGTCGTGGTGGCTCCGGGGCGGCTCGCCACCAACGTGCGCTCGACCAGTCGAACCAGCTCGCGCACGTTGCCGGGGAAATCGTGCACGCGCAGCAGCGCCAGATCCTCCGGTCCCAAGGGCAGCCCCTCGTAGCCGAGCCCCGCGACCACTTCGCGGACGAGCGGGAGCAGATCCTCGCGTCGCTCGCGCAGCGGCGGGAGCACGATGCGCACCGCGGCCAGGTGGAAGTAGAGCGCGCGCGGCATGGCGCCGCGCTCGACGCGCTGGCGGAGGTCCGAGCGGCTCGTGGCGATCGTGCGGACGTCCAGCTCGCCGCGCTCGCGCCGGTCCAGCAGCGACAGCAGGGTCGAGGCGGTCGTGGCGCTCGCTTCGTCGACGCGGTCGACGATCAGCGTGCCCGACTGGGCGGCCTCGAACGCGGCGTGCACGCCGCGCGGTTCGAGGGGGGCGCCTACGTCGAGCACCCAGCACGGGCGGCCGGCTCGCGGGGAGGCGTCGTGGATGGCGCGCGCGGCCTCGCTCTTGCCGGTTCCCTGTTCGCCCTCGAGCAGGACGGGGGTGTCGGTCGGGGCGACGCGCTCGAGCAGAGCGAAGACGCGACGCATGGCCGGGCTCGTGCCGACGAGGCGACCGAAGCGCGTCGCCTCGCTCGGCGCCAGGGGCGCGGGCGCGTCGGCGGCGACGAGCTGTAGTCGCGCTCGTCCGAGGCGAATCTCGGTTCCCACGGGAACGACGATCGACTCGACCCGGGTCGCGCCCACGAACGTTCCGTTGGTGCTCTGCAGATCGCGGACTCGCACCCCCGTCGAGACGAGGCCGAGCTCGGCGTGATACCGGGAGACCGTCGGGTCGCGCACTTGCAAGTCGACGTCGGGGTGGCTGCCGACGACGAGCGTGCCGCCCTCGAGCAACGCCTCGCGACCCGAGTCCGGTCCCGACACCACGCGCACGCGAACGCGTCGCACGACGAGGTCTCCGCCGCCGTCGGTGGCGAGCACGCCCGTCGCCTCGGTCCGCGAGGGATTCATCGGAGCGTCACGGAATCTAGCGCACGTCGGCCGGTACCCGCGGCTCGGCGGGGGTTCACCCTGTCGGCGCGGGGCGCATTTCGCTCTCGGCGGCCTGCATGCAGTCGCGCGCGTACGGCAGCCACGAGCTCTCTCGCTCCGGCCTCGGACGCGGTCTCGGGTCGGGCTCGGGCGCGGACTCAGACTCGGTATCGGTCTCGGATTTGGTCTCGGACTCGGACTCGGACTCGCAACACCCCACGGCCACGTCGAGCAACGTGATCGCCGCCGCTGCGACTCGGAATCGGTCTCCGGCGCCGCGTCGATCGCGCGCGGGGTGGCGACCTTCGACGCTCATTGTCCGCCGAATCGCAGCCGCCGGCGATTCACGCCGATGCGGACCCCTCGACGACGACACGGTCGCCGCCGTCGCGCTTGGCCTCGTAGGCCAGAGCGTCGGCGCGTTGCAGCAACGCACGCGCCTCTTCACCGGCGCGGGCGAGCGCGACGCCCACGCTCGCCGTCACGGGTGCCTGTGGATCGAGCGAGCCACCGACCTGCCGGATTGCCGTCCGGAACCGCTCGGCGGCGCGGCGCGCGGCCGCGAGATCCGTGCGCGGCATCACGACCACGATCTCGTCGCCCCCGTAGCGCCCGACGACGTCCGATTCGCGACTCGTCGCCCCAAGTGCTCTGCCGATCTCGACGAGCATGCGGTCGCCTTCGAGGTGACCCCACAGATCGTTGACCCGCTTGAACCCGTCCAGGTCGATCATCGCGACGGAAAGCGGCTGATCGGCGAGCCGCGCGCGTAGCTCCTCCTCCAGTCGGCTCATCAGATGCCGCCGGTTGTAGAGCTGCGTGAGCGGGTCGCGTCGCGACAGCTCCTCGAGGCGATGGTTCGCCGCGACGAGCGCACGCTCACGGCGCCGGTCGTCCTCGACGACCTTGCCCGCGATGGCCGTCGAACCGACGAGCAGCAGCGGAAGGAGCATCGCGGCCACGATGGAGGCCGCCTCGTCGGGCACCACGCGATCCGCCCAGGGGGGCGCGTCGGGACCGTACGGCAACAGCCCCGCGCGCTCGCAGAGCACGATTCCCGCATAGGACAGCGACCCGACGACGGCGAGCGTCAGGCCGGTCGCGCGACCGACGAGAAGCGTGTTGAACAACCCCTGAAAAAAGTAGAGCCAGACCCACATCGTCGTCAGGCTTCCCGTTCGGTGCACGACGAACGTGAGCAGCGCGCTGTCCACGAGACCGGTGAGCAGGGGACGGATGCGCGGCGCGACGTCCTTCCAGACGAGCCACACCGTCACGCAGGCCCAGATCACGTATCCTGCCCACAGGCCTCTGTAGCTCGCCGTACGTGGGTAGAGCGCCGGAAGCAGTGTCAGCAGCACGACGCCGATGACTACCCGCACCGAGGCGCCCGCCGCCCTTGCGCGCCGCTCGTCCACCGAACGTGCAAGGTAGCCGTTCGTGCGCTCTCGCGCCCACTCCATGCTGCACGGCGTGGAGGTCACCGGGGGGGTCGGCGCCCACGGGCCGGGACTTTCACGGGGCGACGCGCGACCCCGCCCGCAGTCCGGCCACGATGTAAAGGGCGATTCCAGCGGCCACCGCGGCGTTCAGCGACGCGGGCACGCCGCGCGTCGGGATGCGCACGAGACGATGGCAGCGCTCGCGCACCAGTCGCCGCAATCCGCGTCCCTCCGAGCCGATCACGAGCACCCGTCCACCGGGCGCCGGTCCGAGCGCGTCGACCGGTTGCGCCCCGTCCGGATCGAGCCCCACCACTTCGAGACCCCGCTCGGCCATCGCGCCCAACGTTCTGGCCAGATTGGTGACCCGCGCGATGCGCGCATGCTCGGTCGCTCCGGCCGATGCGCGCACCACGACGCCCGTCACCGGCGCCGACCGATGCCGCGGCACCACGACGCCGTCGGCTCCGAATGCGACGGCGCTTCGCACGATCGCGCCGAAGTTGCGCGGATCGGTCAGCTCGTCGAGCGCGACGACGAGCGGCTCGGGCGCGCCGACTTCGAGAATGCGTTCCAGACTCTCGTAGGGATAGTCGCCGGCAATCGCCACGACGCCCTGGTGCCGCAACCCTCCGGCGAGCGCCTCGAGCCGTTTCGAATCCGCCGGCTGCACCTCGAGCCCGATGCGCGCCGCGGCCTGCGCGAGGCGCCCATGCGCAGTCATCTCCGGCGCCGCGTAGATCGCCTGCACGCCGCGGGCGTGCGGCCCGGCCAAGGCTTCGAGCACCGCGCGTGGTCCCAGCAGTCGGCGCTTCACGGCTGCTCGACCGCCAGCTCCTCGAGGATCCGCCGTGCCGCGGCGCGTGGATCGGGAGCGTCGCGGATGGGCCGCCCCACGACCACGATGTCGGCTCCCGCCGCGATTGCCTCGGCGGGCGTCGCGACGCGCCGCTGGTCGTCGGTCGAACTGCCGGCGGGACGGATGCCGGGAACAACGAGCAACGGCCGCGTCCCGAACGCGGCGCGCAGCGCGCGGCACTCGTGTACCGAGCAAACGAGCCCGCCGAGACCCGCACCGACCGCGAGCTTCGCGAAACGCATCGCCGCATGCTCCGATGCCCCCTCGAGACCGATCTCGCGCAGATCCTCGTTCCCGAGGCTCGTCAGGACCGTCACGCCGAGCAGCACGAGGCTCGAATCACGCGCCGCGCGCACGGCCGCCTCAAGCGCCGAACGCCCCGCCGCCGCGTGAATCGTCAGGAAGCGGGCGCCGTGTCGCGCCGCCGATGCGACCGCACCAGCCACGGTCGCGGGGATGTCGTGCAGCTTTAGATCGAGGAAGCATTCGGCTCCCGCCAACCGAACCAGCCGTACCGCCTCCGGCCCGATCGCCGCGAACAGCTCGAGTCCGACCTTGAAGACACCGACGTCGCTCACGAGCGCATCCACCCACCGGCGCGCCGTGTCCGCATCGCCGACGTCGAGCGCAAAGCACAGGCGCTCTCGCGCCGTGCGTGACACCGAGCGTTACTCGTCGATTCCGGCGAGCGGGTCGAGCGGGTCGCTGCTCGAGCCCATTCGCGTGCCGGCCGACGTAGCCATGGCCGACGCCCCCGGCCGACGGCGCATCCCCGTGGGGCTCGCGGCGGCCTCCCCGGCGAGCGCGGACGACGCCCGGCTCTGTTCGGCCGCGAGGCGCGCCGCCTCGAGCTGGCGGGCCCGCTCGGCGGCCTCTGCGGCAGCTCGCTGCGCCGCCGCGGCACGCGCCTCCGCCTCCTGCTGCTGGCGGGCAATCTCGGCCGCCCGCGCACGCGCCGCGGCTGCCTCGGCCTCTCGACGCTCGATGGCCGGCTTGACGACGCCGAACCACACGCCCGCGCCGATCGCGAGCACGCCCGCGACGATGCCGCCGATGACCCCCGGATGCAGGCCCTTCTTCTCGCGCGCCCGCAGTGCGGCCATCTCCCGCTCGTGCGCGAGCAGCCTCTCCTGCTCTGCTGCCCGCGCGCGGGCCTCTGCCTCGAGTCGCACGCGCAATTCGGCCTCTTCGCGCTCGCGCCGACGCCGCTCTTCTTCCTCTCGCTTCTGCCGCTCGATCGCGGCGAGACGTTCCTCCTCTTCACGGCGGCGGCGCTCTTCTTCCTCGCGTCGGCGGCGCTCTTCTTCCTCGCGGCGCCGCCGTGCCTCTTCCTCGCGCCGGCGCTTGTCCTCCTCTTCGGCCCGGATCCGCTCCTCCTCGAGGTTCATCAACTCGCGGAGGTTGAAGAGAACCGACGATTCCTTCTGTTCGGCCATCGCTGCCTCGCGTCGCTGCGTGGAATCGCGAGCGATATGTTCCTACCAGCCCGTGGACTGCAATGTCAAACGCCGTCCCGGGTCATACCAACGGCCCCTGATGGGCGGCTGGCTGGCGTGCTCACATGCGATTCGACCCACCGGCCCCCGAAGGGCTTGGTCAGCTCGACTCGCCCGAGGCGTTGCCCCCCGGGGAGGGGGCTTGGTCCAGTCGGACTCCGACGCCGACCCCGAGTCCGAGCCCACGTCCGAGTCCGAGCTCGAATCCGATCCCGTGACCGGGTCCGATCTCGAGTCGGAGATTCCGATTCCTTCGAAGGTCGCGAGCTGGAATCTAGGGCAACTGCACGCGCCCCGGGGGCAGATCCCCGGCGGCCGCACGTTCCCTCGGGCTCGCCAGCACGACCGCGGCGGCACCGGCTCCCAGCACGCCGGCGATGGCGGCCCAGAACCACCAGCGCTGGAACGGCGTCGCTGGCTCGTCGCGCGTCGACGGGACGATGCGCAGTGACAGGGGGGCGTACGGTTCACCGGCCCGCGTCAGCAATCGCCCCGCTTCGTCCCGTGCCTCCGCGTACAGCTCGAGCTCGTCGGGCGCGCGCCGCGACGGAATCCGCGCGACGAACGCGCCCGTCTCGTCCGGCTCGGCGTCGATGCGCGCGTAATGCATCTCCTCGACGCCGCGCAGCCAAAGGCGGACGCTCGCGGGCCGTCGGGGCCCGACCACCTCGAAACGAACGAGCACGTCGTGTCCCTCTCGCGCCCGGCGCGGCAGTCGCGGTCGAAGCACGACGTCCGGGTCGAGCGCCGCGTCGGGGGCGACCTGTCGGCGCAGCTGCTCGACGAGACGCGTGATCTTGGGCGAACCGCTCGGCTCGCGCACGACGTGGTACGGATCGATGGCGAGCATCGCGAGAAACGCTTCGCGCGCCTGGGCCTCCTGGTCGAGGGCCACGTACGCGCTGCCGAGCAGCTCGTATGCCTCGAGGCGTTCGGCCTCGGCGAGCCCCGGCACCGAGAGCGCGCGGCGAAGGGCGTCCACGGCGGCGGCGAAGTCCAGTTCCGCGTACAGCCTTCGGCCCTCCGCGATCTGCCGGCGCGCCTCGGCAACCAGGCCGCGAGGTGGCTCGGCGCGGTCCGACTGGCCTCGCGCCACCGGGCTTGCGAGCGCGAGACAGCCGACGAGAACGGCCGCCGTCGGTCGCGGACACGATGCGATCATGAGCCGACGACCCGCACGGCCCCGGAACGCTCGAGCACCACCAGCTCGCGGGGACCATCTCCGTCGACGTCGGCGAAGACGGCGTCGACGGCGAGTCCGAGTGACAGCAGCACGCGAGTCAGCGTCGCGCCCGCTCCCGCGCGGAACAGCGCGAGCGTTCCCCCCTCGTCCACCGCGACCACGTCGTCCTGGCAATCGCCATCGACGTCGCCCACGCGCAGATGAATCGCCGGCCGACTCAGCGTCACGACGCTCGCCTCGACGTACCCCATCGCGCCGACCGAACGCGCCACGCGCACGAGCCGTGCGTCGGCGACGACGACGTCGACCCGCCCGTCCGCGTCGAGGTCGCCGAACGAAACGGGGCCACGCGCTGCGGCGACGGCCTCGGGAAACGTCGCCGCGTGCGCGACGAACGTCCCCCCGGAAGCCCTCCACGCGCTCGTTCCGGTCGCGGCGGAGATTACCAGGTCTGCCTGCAGATCCCCGTCCAGATCGGTCACGCCCACGTGCGTCGCGTCGTCTGCGCGCAGTGCGTAGACATCGGTGGGCGCATCCACAGCGACGATCACCACCGCCGACGGGGTGGCCAGCGCCACCGAGACGCGCCCATCGCCGAGCAGATCGCCGACCGCGAGCGAGCGCGCGCCGAGGCCGACGCGGCGCACGTCGTTTGACTCCGACCGGACCTGCACGAACCCGCCTTCGGGCGAGAGCCCGGCCAGATCGAGCGCGCAGTCGCCGTCCGCGTCGAACGCGACGGTCGCACGGGCATCGGGAACGCCGGCGTCGAAGTTCCGGGGGAGGCGTCCTTCTCCGAGGACGACCGTTCCGCCCCCCGCTCCACTGACGAGCACTTCGTCGTCGCCGTCCCCGTCCGTGTCGATCGCAAGCAAGCGCGCGTCGGCGGCGACGTTCGAGACCGCGAGCCAATCCCGGACCACCGGGTACTCGGTCCGGCGTGCGCGCCGCGCGCACCGGCGCGCGTGCAGGAGCAGCGCTGGCGGGTCGGCGGCCGGGCCGAAACGCGATTCGCCCGTCGCGGAGGCGACGATGCGCCCCCCGTCGAAACCGCGCACGGTCACCCGCACCGTTTCGTCCACCTCGTCGCCTGCCACGAGCGTGAGCCTGCCCGACATCGGGGCGCGGCCCTCCTGCGACCAGCCCTGCCGATGAACGCGACGCCCGGCTCCGAAGGCCTCGAGGCATAGTCGCTCGGACGGCTCCTCAAGCACGACCGCGACGGTCACGGCGCGCTCGTCGCAACCTGCCAGGAGCACGAGCGCGAGCATGCGCGTCGGGAGCGTCGCGCGCGGACGCATGTGCGCCGGTGCGCGGCAAACAGGACGTCGTTGCACCGGCCCGCGTGCGGGTCGGGCGACTCGCGCGAGGCCGTCGTCGGAGCGCGGGCAATCGCGTCGATGGACAGGCAAGAGCACGAGTACGGCCGGAACGTAGTGGCATCGTATGCTCCGCCGACGGGACCGTGAAGGGCCGCGGCGGCGCGGTCGCCCTCGCCATCGCGGCGACGGAGGCTCCGTACGGCGACCAGCCCGACCGACGCATTGGGTCGGGGAGGCCATGGGCCTTGGAGTTCGAGAGCGAGCCCGATCCCGGGCCCTAGCTCGAGCCCGAGTCCGAGTCCGAGACGGAGACCGAGCCCCAGCCCGAGTCGGAGCCCACGATCCGACTGCCGGACCGCGGGCGTCGCACACCGCCCGGCACCGCGTGGGGAGCGACCGATCCGTCGGACGAAACACTCCGGATTGCGCGTGGGTCCACGGGAGCGGCAGGATGCGCCGGGTCGCGTTGCGACCGCGTCCCGGAGGTCCCCCGATGCAGTCGTCTGTACGCCGCTTCCCCTCGCTCTTTCTTTCCACACTCGTCGCGGTCGCCTGCGGCGACTCGCACACGGCGCCGACTCCCGATGCCGGCATCACGTTCGACGCGCCGCTGCCGGGCGACGCGCTGCCCGAAGGCGATGCGACCGAGTCGCCCGATGCGCCCGCGGGCAGCGACATCGGGCGGCCTTGTGCGGGTGGCGCGGACTGCGCATCCGGACTTTGCATCGGGGAGGGCGACGGCTTCCCCGGTGGCTACTGCACGGCCGATTGCAGCGGCGGGGGCAGTTGCCCCGAGGGCAGCACGTGCGTGCCCGTAGACCGCGGGATCGCCATTTGCCTGGCGAGCTGCGATGAGGCGCCGCCGCGCGAGTGCCGCGCGGGATACGGCTGCTCCGTGGAGGCCGGCGGCGTTTGCCTGCCCGGCTGCACGGACGACGGCGACTGTCCGAGCGGCAGCCGATGCGATCCGGCGGGCGGATTCGTGGGTGCGGGACGGTGCTTCGACCCCGAGGCGGGCTGGGGTGACGCCTGCGCGGACGAGGAGGATTGTCCGTCGGAGGCGTTCTGTCTCACGGAGGACTTCGCGGGATGGCCGGGCGGCGCGTGCGTCGGGTTCGGCTGCGACGCCGACCGCGGGACGGGCTGTCCGGACGGCGCCGCCTGCATCCGGGGTCGGCGTGGCGGACTGTGTGTTCGCGCTTGCACGTCCGACATGGACTGCCGCGCGCATTACGCATGTGTCGCCCGGACCGACTTACCCTCCGTGCGCTACTGCGCACCCGCATGTGCGAGCGACGCCGCGTGCAGCGAGGGACGCGTCTGCAATCGGGGCACCGGCACGTGCGCCGAGGAATTCGATCCGGCCGCGCTCGGCCGCGCCTGCTCCTCAGACCCCGAGGCCCTGTGCGCCGGGGGCAGTTGTCTGCGCGAGTTCGACACCGGCTTCCCGGGCAGCTACTGCGCGTATCGCGGATGCGCGGCCGCCGGCGGTGATTGCCCCGGCGAGGGGGTCTGCGCTCCGACGCCCGACGGGCGCGGCGTGTGCCTGGCGCCGTGCGGCGCGGATGGGCGCTGCACGCGGGACGGCTACGCGTGCCGGCCCGTGGACGCGACGATGCCGGACGGCGCGCGCGCGTGCCTGCCCGCGTGCGGATCCGACGCGGTGTGCGCCAACGAGGGCTTCGTGTGCAACGACGGCACGGGGCTGTGCACGCAACCGTTCGATGCGCGCCGGTCGGGCGCGGCCTGCTCCGCCGCCTCGGACTGTCCGGGAGGTCGTTGCCTCTCCGAGGCCGCCACCGGATGGCCCGGTGGAATGTGCGTCGCGGTCGGTTGCAG
This sequence comes from Myxococcota bacterium, assembly GCA_025054695.1. GTDB lineage: Bacteria > Myxococcota_A > Polyangia > Polyangiales > JANWZI01 > JANWZI01. Next base: position 12,802 of record JANWZI010000034.1, read on the forward strand.
GCTCTCGGGCGATGGCCCGGCCGAACCTTGTCCCATGGGATCACGGTGCGTCGACGATGCGACGGGGGATCCCGCCGTCGGCATGTGCGCGCCCCTCTGCGACGACGACGCCGATTGCCGCGGCGGATACGGGTGCCGACGGCCCGAGGGCGCCGATTCGGGCACGTGCGAGCCGCGCTGCGCGCGCGACGCCGATTGCTCCGGCGGGAGGCGCTGCGACGCCGCCTCGGGATTGTGCAGGACCGCCTGACGGCGACAGTCAGGCTGGTTGATGGCGGTTGAAAGTCGGACTCGGACTCGGACTCGGACGCGCAACACCTTTCGGTAACGTCGACCCATGTGACCGCCGCCGTGACGGCTCCGGTCGGGCGTGTCCCGGACGCAGGCCGTTCGCGGCAATCGAAGGCGGCTCCGAACGGAAGTTCGCCTTCCCGGTGATCGGAGCCGGAGGTGCCGTCTTGCTCGTCGCGCCGAGCGCTGTCGCGATCCCCGACTCGCGCGTGCGACTCGACTGCGGGATGCTAGCGTAGTCACGATGGGGCCCGGACGTGCCACTCGCGTCCTCGTCGGAGCGGCGGCGTTCGTGGTCGTGTGCATCGGCATCCGCCTCGCCGAACCGATCCTCGTGCCTCTGTTGCTCGCGGCGTTCGTCGCCGTGGCCAGCTCGCCGATCGTCCTCGGGCTCGTGCGGCGGCGCGTTCCGGTCGTCCTCGCCGTGCTCTCGGCGGTGCTCGTGCACGTGGCCCTGCTCGGCGCCTTCGGCTTCGCGCTCGGCAGCTCCTTTCGCGGGTTCCAGGCGCGGCTGCCCGAATACCAGCAGGCGTTCGCACAGCAGGCCGCATGGCTCGACCGCTGGCTCGCCGAGCACGGCCTGACGGCGGGCAAGGCGGGCATCGCGGACGTGCTGCCACGCACGGCGCTGGACCTGCTCGTCGATTTACTCGGGCGCGTCGCGACGCTCGTCTCGAGCGGAGTGCTGCTGCTCATCGTCGTCGTCTTCATGCTCTTCGAGGCGGTCGGCCTGCGGCTCAAGCTCGAGCGCATGGTCCAGCGCCCCGAGGCACGCGAGGCGATTCGCAGCGCGGCGCGCGAGGTCAACGTCTATCTGCTCGTCAAGACCGCATCGAGCGTGGCCACCGGGCTCATCCTCGGTGGCTGGTGCGCGCTGTGGGGTGTCGACTTTCCCGTCCTGTGGGGGTTGCTCGCGTTCTGCCTCAACTACATTCCCACGCTCGGCAGCATCATCGCGGCGGTTCCGCCCATTCTGCTCGCGCTGCTCCAGCTCGGGCCGGGCCCGATGCTCGGTGTCGCCTCCGGCTACCTCGTCTTCAACGTCGCCATCGGGCAGGTGATCGAGCCGCGCCTGCTGGGCCGCGCGCTCGGGCTCTCGCCGCTCGTGGTGATCGTATCGGTCGTGTTCTGGGGATGGCTGCTCGGTCCCATCGGCGCGCTGCTGTCCGCGCCCTTGACGATGGTGGTCAAGATCTGGACGACGTACACGGAGGACGCGCGCTGGCTCGGCATCGCCCTCGGCCCCGCCCGCGAAGGGCTGCGGGACGTTCCGGCACGCATCTCCGTTCCCCCGCATGCGTCCGCCGAATCGTCGGTGCCCCCCCTCGGCGGGCGTGCGGCGGGTAGCTCCGTTCCCCCGGGCTCGTGACCGACGTGCCGCTCCGCTTGGCCGTCGCGCTCGTCGCCTGCATCTCATGCGCCGCACCCCCGGCGCCGCGCGGCGAGCCCGACGCGGGCCGCCCGACTCGCGATGGAGCAGCGGGCCTGGATGCGGGCACCGAGGCGTCGGGCACCGACGTCTCGGTCGGAGACGACCGCGCCACGAGCGCGGACGCGGAGGGCGACGCCGCTGCGTCTTCCGACGCGCGAACGGGTATGGACGCGGACTCGAGCGATGGAGCGGCCACGGCGGAGACGGGGGTGTCGGACGCGTCGGCTTCGGAGCCGGATGGGCCGACTGCCGACGTCGGAGCCGACGCGGGGATTCCCGGTGCGGCGATCGTCGTCGACGGCATCGTCGGCGAGAGCGAGTGGGCGGGAGCGGCGCGCGCCGTCAACGGCGTGGCGACCAGCTGGGGGGCGGGAGAGAACGAGCTTCGCCGCCTGCGCGCGATCCGGACCGACACCGATCTCTTCGTCGCCGTCGAGGGCGTCGTGCAGGCCAGCGCCGGCAACGCGATCGTGCTGTTCGTCGACGTCGATCCGGGCTCGGGGTCGGGCGTAGAGCCCATCGCGCTGACGGACGGAACCGGCCCGCTCGACGACGCGATCTCGTGTGGGCTGCGCGCACCGGTCGCGTTCCGGCCCGAGCTCGCCTGGGGCACCAAGTCGATGGAGATCGTCGCCGCCGGCTTCGACGCGCGCATCGGCTGGCGCAACGTGGCGCGCCATCCCGACGACTTCGCGTGGATCGACGCCGCGGAGGCACCGAGCGCCTGCGGACGCGAAGCCTGCGAGACGCGCATCGGCCTCTCGACGCTCGGCGCTCGATCCGACCGCGCCATCGCGCTCCTCGCGAGGATCACCAACGCGACGGGCACGGCCTTCTCGAACCAGTGCCTTCCCGAGGACGACGCGGCGCGGCCCGACATGGCGGGCCGCTGGCTCGAGCTCCCGCCCCGGTGACGGCTCCCAACGCTCCGCGCGAAGCCCGACGACGGTCCGCGATCCGCTGCCGCGACGACGACCGCCGTCGAAGGCCGTACCGCCGCCGTCAGTACGTCCCGAAGACGTGATCCCAAAGGGTGCTGGAGACGCCGAACTTGCGGTCGCCCGCGATCTTTTCGGCGTGATGCATCATGTGATGACGCTTCCACGCGCGCGCCCACTTCCACCGCGGCTGGAAGTGGTGCAGGTAGTAGTGGCCCATGTCGTAGAAGATGTAACCGGCGACGAACCCCGCGTGGAATGCCCAGGCGAATCGGCCGAAGAGGAGCACGTACAGGCCGAGGAACAGCCAAAACAGCGAGACGCTGACGAACGTCGGCATCACCAGCCGCAGCCGGTCGTTGGGGTAGTCGTGGTGGACGCCGTGCAGGAGGAAGTGCATGCGACGGCCCCACGGAGCGCGCGGAACCCAGTGGAACAGGCAACGGTGCAACCAATACTCGGTGAGTGTCCAGGCCACGAACCCCCCGGCCGCCAGGCCCACGGTGGCCAGCGGTGAGACGCCCGCGCGCACTAGGCTCCAGTAGAGGAGTACGCCGACGGCGGGCACGTACAGGATGGGCACCGACGCCGGATGGACGCGCGAGAAGCGGTCGATGAACCGGTTTCGGAACATCGGCGGCGACGAGGAATTGGGTTCGGGAAGCAGGAAGTGGAGCATCGCGCGGCCCCCTTCGGCTCAGGACGTAAATCCTACCATTCGGCCCGCCTCCGGGTCCCAGAGCTTGAGCCGGAAGCAGGCGGCGATGTCAGACGGCTTCAGACTCGTGCGGCCTGGTGATTGCAGTGCGGGAACCGACGCCATGGCCTCGGGCAGGCGGTAGAAGGGGATGGTGGGGTTGAGGTGGTGGACGTGGTGGTAACCGATGTTGGCCGTCAGCCAGCGGACGATCGGACCCGTCTCGAGGAAGCTCGACGATTCGAGGGCGGCACGCCCGTAGCTCCATGACTCGCGCGGCTGATAGACGACGCCCTCGTAGTTGTGCTGCACGTAGAAAAGGTACGCGCCGGCCATGCAGGCCAGGGCGAGCGGGATCACGTAACCGAAGAGCGCGTCGCGCGGACCGCCGAGCCAGGCGAGAAGGCCGACGAGGGCGACGTGCAGGAGCAGGGACAGCAGCGAATCCCAATTCTGCCGCGGACGCCGCAGGAACGACGACAGGCACATGCCCCAGGCGAAGATCGTCACGTACGCGAGGAGCACGTTGAGTGGGCTTCGCACGAACCGATACAGAAGGCGCTGCCGTGGCGTCGCGGCGCGCCACATCGCCACCGTCATCACGGGGAAGCTGCCGACGTGCGAGCCGATGATCTTGCTGTTGTGGGCGTGATGGTAGTTGTGGGTCTGGCGCCAGACGCGCGTCGGCGTCAGGACGAGCAGTCCGTACACGGTGAACAGCACGCGGGCGAGGGCGGATCCGCGCAGCAGCGCCCCGTGCAGGAAGTCGTGATAAAGCATGAAGAGACGCACGATGAACGCGGCCTGACCGAGCGAACAGGCCAGCGCGAGCGGCCACGGCTCGAGCAGCAGGGCCCCCGCCGTGGTCGCCGACAGCAACGCGACGGTCAGGACGAGCTCGGCCCAGCTCCGTCGCCGATGCTCCACCGCGAAGGGTCGTGTGGCGTCGATGAGCGCGCGGTCGGTCACGACGGCGGCATCCCATAGCACGGAACGCCGCGGCCGGGCGAGTCTGGGACCACCGGTGAAAGCCTCCGGTCGCGGGGGCCCGCGCTTGACCGCGGGTACCGGCCGCCCCGACGATGGCGGGACCCCGATGGAAGCCAACGACGGACGACGCATCCTGCGACTGGACGGAGTCCGCGCGGACGGCTGGTTCGAGCAGTTCGCCACCGGACTGCCGAGCTTCCGAGAGCTCGCCGACGTGCTCGGCGAACGGTTCGTCGCGTTCTCGGTGATCGCCGGCGTGCAGGTGACCGGGATCACCGTCGACCGGCGGAGCCCCGACGCCTCGCTCGTCGACTTCCGTGTCGGCGACGAGGCCGAGCAACGACTCTCGCTGGGCGAGTTCCGGCGTCGGCTGGTCGCAGCTCTGCTGGCCGACGAGCCGCCGGACGTCTCGGGGCTCGAGCAGGAGGCTCCATCGCCGGAACGCATCCAAGAAATCATCGGCATCCGGTACGTTCTGCTCGCTCCGCTGTTCGGCATCGGTCTGCGCGAGCTGCGGCTCGGAGCGGGACGTCCGCCGGGCATCGTCGTCGATCTCGGTGGCACCGCGGACGAGCTCGCCATCGAGGAATTCCGCGAGCTCGTCCGGGAACGGGTGCGCGGAGAGCTGGCGCGATCCAGGCCGTCGAGTCCGTTCGCGATCGACCTGGGCGCCGTGCCCCAGGCCGAGCGCGCCCTCGCCGCACGCGAGCCGCGGCGCGTCGTCGAACTGCTCGGTGCGTGGCCAGGGCCGCTGTCGCTGTTGTTGCGTACGCCCGAGGGGCAGCAGCTCTCCGTCGAGGTCAAGGCCACGCTGGGACGAGCTCTGGGGCTTCTCGGCGCCGCCTACGTGGCGCTCGAGCGTCACGACTGGGCCGAAGAGGTGACACGGCTCGGCATCCAGTGGGCCCAGGAGACCCCCGCAGCGGCGGAGTTGTACCGTCGCCTGGGCGAGGCGTTCGTCGCCCGCGGCCGTTTGGGCGAGGCGCTGGGTCTGTTGCGTCGCGCCCAGACGCTCGGCGCCGATCCACGCGACACCCTCCCGTTGCTCGCCCGGTGCTTCGCGGAGCGCGGCAAGTGGGTCGCCGCCGCCGCGTGCGTGGATCGGGCCCTCGAGGCGGGCGTCGCCCCGGAACGGCTCTCCGAGCTGCGCGCGCGCATCGAGGCGACGCTCGGCGATCGCTGGAGACGCTTCCGGGCCGCCGTTCCCCTCGCTCCGCGGGCGCTCGCAGCACCCGCGTCCACGCCGCCTTCGCGTTGATGTCCGACGCGCCCCGCCAGCGGGCGACGGGCCCGACGCTGCGATGCGACGTGCGCTTCGAGGATCGTCGCCTCGTGGTGCGGATCTCCGATGCGCGTGGCAGCGGCGGTGTGCGTCTGGAACTACTCGAAGCCGTCTCCGGACCCCTTCCGAGACCGTATGAGCTGAGCGGGGGGCTCGAACGCTGCAGGCATCGGGCGACGACGGCCAGCCTGCTGCGCGCCGAGGTGCGGCTGCGTGCCCTCGAGCAGTACGCCGCCGATGCGGGTGTCAGGCTCGCCGTGCGCGACGTGCCGGGCGTTGCGGCCGAGGTTCTTCTCGACGACGGGACGGGGGCGGTCGTCGCGCCGGTCCTCGCGACGTTCGAGGGCGGGGATCTCGTGCTCGCGCCACTGGGCGCGCGCGCGGCGGTCGACGGCCCCGCGCCGGCGCTGCGACGCTGGCTCGATGGCTGTCGCCGTCTCGGCGCGAACGTCGTCGGCGCCACCGCGCGCTGGACTCGGCTGCTGCGGGCGCTCATGGCCGATGCGTTGCTCCCTGCCGGCCATCGCGTTCCCGACGATACCGCCCTGGTGCTTTCCGGGTGCGCGATCCGCGATGGAGGCATTGTGTTCGAGGCGGGGCTCGAGGGCATCGAGCCGTGGTGCGAGACCCGCGAGGCGTGGGTCCGCCTGCGCGACGCGCTCGTGGCACTGGCGCAAGGGGAGGCCGTCCGCGCGCGCGATCGACTCGAGTGCCTTGTGCCTCGTTCCGCGCTTCGAATCCCGCAGCCCACGCCGGTGGACGGCTTGGTGACTCGGGCATGGGTCGAGGCACTCCTCGAAGAAGGCGCGGAATCCGACGACGGGCACATCGATGGGGAGGCGAGCGAGAGCCACGATCCGCACCTCGTGTGCGCGCGCTTTCGGCTCGCGATGCGATCCGGGCAGCCCGACCGCGTGCTCGGTGCGCTGCACATGGTGCTCGCCCATGAGCCGTTCGCGACCGTGCGTGCCCAGGCCGTAAGTGCCGCGCTCGATCGTCTCGAGCCGGTCGACGCCCCGCGGGCACTGGAAGCGTTGCGCGTCGCGCTCGGACGCTTCCCCCTCGACGAGGCGTTCGTGCGTCGCGCTCTTCCGATCGCCGCGCGACTGCAGGCGGCGGACGTGCTGCACGAGCTGGGGCGCCGCGTCCTCGGGGCGCCCCTTCCCGCTGCCGTGCGGGGGCGACTGGGAGCTGGTGCTGCGCTCGCGCTGGAGAGCATCGGAAGGCCCGGCCCGGCGCTCGACTTCGCGCGGCAGGCGGTGCATGCGGACCCGGATGTCGCCGATGCGCATCTCGCCTTCGGGCGGGCGCTTGCTCGAATCGGTCGGCCGGACGCGGCCCTGGTGCGGCTCGAGCGCGCCGCGACCCTGTACGAACGAGAGGGTGAGGGCGAACGTGCGGCCGACGCGCTGGAAGCGGCCGCGAACGCGGCGATCCGCATCGGAAGGTACGCGACCGCCGAGGCGTTGCTGCAACGCGCGCTCGCCCTCGATCCTTCGAATGCGCGCACGGTCGATGCGCTGGCCGGGGTCCAGACGCGCCTCGGCGCGCTCGATGCGGCCGCCGGGACGTACGAACGGCTACTGGCCGACGGGCTGTCCGGACGCGACGCGGCCCTGCACGACGCGCTTGAGCACGCGATCGCCTTTCATCTCGAGGTGCGGCTCGATGGAGCCGGCGCGCGCCCCTTCGTGGAGGCGCTGCAGCGGGCCGGTGCGGACACCGACCGCGTCGATGCATGGCGCCGGCGCATCGACGGCCCGGCGCCGGGCCCGCACACGGCCGCCGGGACGCTGCGCGCGGTGGGCGATCACGCCGGAGCGGCGCGCCTCCTTGCGCGGGAGGCGGCCACGAGTCGCGACGCGGCGAGTCTGCGCGCGGCGATCGAGGCCGCGGAAGCCAGTGGCCAGCGCCGCCTCCTCGAGGAGGTCCTGCGCACCGCCCTCTCGTGGCTCGATGAAGGGCCGACGCGGCGCGCCGTCGAGGCTCGCCTCGCCCTCGTCGCGGGACGCCCCGACGATCCGTCGCGGAACGAACCGTCTGCCGAGGCCGATTGACGACGGCGATCGCGGTGTCCGATGGGGCACCGAAGCCGTTTTCGAAATCGCGCCCCGCTCCTAGGCCAACTCGGAGACGGAACCGCACTTCGAGCCCGAGTCGGCGTTCGAGTCCGAGTCGGAGACCGAGGCCGAGTCCGAGCCCGAGTCCGAGTCGGAGACCGAGTCGGAGACCGAGGCCGAGTCCGAGCCCGAGTCCGAGCCCGAGCTCGAAGCGCCGAGACCAAGCGTCTCGTCGCGAGCGGCGGCGAGCACGACGGCCTCAGGGCACCAGCGTCGCGATCCAGGCCGAGACGAGGGCCACGCCGTCCGTGTCGACGATTTCGGTCGCCAGCGGCGGCATCGCGGCTCCATCACCACGGCGCCGCATGCGGACGAGCAATACGGATGCCTCCGGTCGTGCCGGCTCCACGCGACGATCCGCGCCCGGCGCTGTCCACAGACTCGGGACCCCGACGGCCGTTCGGTACGCGGCGGTTTGCTCGGGGCTCGTCAGGCCGACGTCGACCCACAGGTCGAGACTCGCCTGCGGCAGCTCCCCTCCGTGACAGCTCCCGCAGTTGGCGTGCAGATATCCGAGCGCGTCGCGAACCACCGGCGGGCCGGGAATTCGGGCCGCTTCGGGGTCGATCGGATGCGTCAGCCGCTCTTCGTCGAGCAGCCGCCGCAGCGTGATCCCCGCGCCGTCGTGCGCGAGCTGGATCGCGCTCACCCCCAGCAGCACGTCGCGCGCCGCTCCGTCGTGACACCGCACGCATGCCGCGACCGGCGGCACGTCGTGGCTCGTCCCCAGCGCGTTCTCGACACCGTCGTGCACTTCGTGAACGGCGTCCTGCGTCGCGTTCCAGGCGAAGACGCGCATCACCCAGGCGTCGGGCCCGACGCCCGTGCCGACTTTGTGCAGTTCCCGCGTCTCGATGCGCAGTCCGTCGCGCACGAACGTCTTCCAGACGCGGGTGCCGACCGGGAAGACCCACGCGTCGGGATCGCTCGTGTCGACCCGGGCACCCGCCGGCAGCCACAGATGCCGTTCCTTGTCGGCGCCGTCGCTCCACAGCGCGTGACGCGGCGCGAAGCGCTCGACACCCGCCGCAAGCCGCTCGCACGAGCCCGGTGCGTACAGGCCCGGCGGTCCGCTGCACGTGCGCGTCGCGCCATCCTCGCCGATCGCGTCGCCATTCCCGCCGACCGAGCCATCGACCGGTGCTTCGGCGTCCGATGCGCCGTCATGGCCCGCCCCATCGCTCGGGCTGCGCGCCATCTTCGTGCCACAGGCGGCCGCCGCGAGCGCGACGGGGACCAGCGTCGCGAACCGAAACCCTGGACGAAGCGCGAGCGGACGCGCGGGAGTCACGATGGCTGGAGTCTAGGACGCGCGGGACCGGCGCGCAGCCGGCCGCGATTCCAGCAGACCGGTCTCGGCAACGCGATCGCCGTGCGGGCGCCTTGCGGGGCGCCCGAGGGCACCGCATCGCGCGTGCGGGCTGATATGCTTCGCGCGTCATGTCGAACCGCCTCGGTGAACTGCTCGTACGGGAAAAGCTCATCAGCCTCCAGCAACTGCGACAGGCCCAGGAGGAACAGCGCCGCACGGGCCAGAGCCTGAGCTACGCGCTCGCGAAGATGGGAATTCTCAGCGATCGCGAGATCACCGACTTTCTCAGCCAGCAATATCGCGTTCAGGCCATCGATCTGTCCGAATACGAGATCGACCCCGAGGTCCTCAAGCTCGTTCCCCAGGAAGTCTGCCAGCGCCACAAGGTCGTTCCCGTCTCGCGCACGGGGGCCACGCTCATCCTCGCGATGGCCGACCCGTCGAACCTGCACGCCATCGACGACATCAAGTTCCTGACGGGTTACAACATCGAGCCCGTCGTCGCCTCCGAGGCCGCGATTCAGCGCGTGCTCGAGAAGGCCTTCGCGCAGCCCGAGATCTCGTACGACGAGATCATGGAGGGGTTCGACGAGAAGGAGATCGAGGTCGCCGCGACCGAGGAGGAAGTCAACGTCACCGACCTCGAGCGCGCCAGCGAGGACGCTCCGGTCGTTCGACTGTGCAACGCCATCCTGCTCAATGCGATCAAGAAGCGTGCGAGCGACATCCACATCGAGCCCTACGAAAAGCAGCTTCGCGTCCGCTACCGCATCGACGGCGTGCTGCACGAGGAGATGACGCCTCCGCTCAAGCTGAAGAACGCCATCGCCTCGCGCCTCAAGATCATGGCCTCCCTCGACATCGCCGAGCGTCGGCTGCCTCAGGACGGCCGCATCAAGCTCAAGCTCGGCAAGGGGCGCGAGATGGACTTCCGCGTCTCGGTGTTGCCGACCATCTGGGGCGAAAAAATCGTCCTGCGGCTGCTGGACAAGTCGAACCTGCAGCTCGACATGACGAAGCTCGGCTTCGAACCCAAGGCACTGGCCGACTTCCGGCAGGCCATCTACCAGCCGTACGGGATGGTGCTCGTCACGGGGCCGACGGGCTCGGGCAAGACCACGACGCTGTATTCGGCCTTGACCGAGCTGAACAAGATGGAGACGAACATCAGCACGGCGGAGGATCCGGTCGAGTACAACCTGCACGGCATCAACCAGGTGCAGATGCACGACGACATCGGATTGAACTTCGCCGCAGCGCTCCGCGCATTCCTTCGGCAGGACCCCGACATCATCATGGTCGGGGAGATCCGCGACTTCGAGACGGCGGAGATCGCCGTCAAGGCCGCGTTGACGGGGCACCTCGTCCTCTCGACGCTGCACACGAACGACGCACCGAGCACGGTCACGCGCCTGCTCAACATGGGCGTCGAGCCGTTCCTCGTGACGGCATCGGTCAATCTCGTGCTCGCCCAGCGACTCGCGCGCAGGATCTGCGAGAGCTGCCGAGTCGAAGTTCGAACCGACGCGGAGGCGTTGCGCGAGGTCGGCTACTCGCCGGCGGAGATCCCGCACGTGCGCACGTTTAAGGGCACCGGGTGTCGCGAATGCAACGGGACGGGGTACCGTGGGCGCATCGCGCTGTACGAAGTCATGCCTTTCACCGACCGCCTCAAGGAAATGGTGCTCCAGGGCTGCTCGAGCGCCGAGCTGAAGGCCGAAATGATCCGCGAGGGCGTCAAGACGCTGCGCATGTCGGGGCTGACGAAGGTGGTCGAGGGAATCACCACGATCGACGAGGTCGTTCGCGTGACGGCGGCGGACGCCGTCGCGAGCTGACCGCTCGCTTCGCGCCGTCGACCCGGCGTCGTCTCAAGCCAGGTGGCCGCCTTCGACTCGGGGCTGGTCGATCGCGGCTCGGACTCGGGCTCAGGCTCGGATTCGGACTCGGACGCGGGCTCGGTCTCGGACTGGCCCTCGAACTTCGACTCGGTCTCGGACTCGATCTCGAACGCGCCCTCGGTCTCGGGCTCGCAGGAATCGCGGTGAGCTCAATGAGATCCGCGTGGCCTCGCGGAGTCGGTTCGAAGATTCGTTAAGGAGTATGTGTGGGGAGGAGTGACAACACATGACCATACATCGCTCGCCTGTCGTTGTCACGTACATGCGGTGGTGCTAACTTCGCCCCCATGAGGATCAGCAACAGTTTCTCGGAAGGCGAAATCCAGGTTCTGGAGTTCGTCCTGCAGACGACCCTGCGCGGCGGCTCTCCCGTGATGGCCACCCGTCACAAGGACTTCGCGTCGCTGTACCGCAAGGTGCTCGCGATGCGGCAGCGGTCGACGCGACAGCCGCCGCCGAAGTCCTCGACGGGGTCGGTCGCCGCGGAGCAGCCCGCGGCCGGGACGCGAAAGGCGGCGGGCTGAGCCCGAGCGTCGGACGCGGCGGCCGCCGCATTGCTTGATCGGGACGAGCCCGTCGCGCTATGCGCGAGCTCGTGCTCGTCCTGCGCGGCGCGCGCGTGATTGACCCGTCTCGCGGGCTCGACGAGACCGCCGACGTGGTCGTCGAAGGCACGCGAATCGGTCGGATCGGCCGCGACGCCGCCATGGGGATTGCGCCAAGCGAAGCGGTCCGCGTCGTCGACGCGAGAGGCTGCTGGATCGCGCCGGGATTCGTCGATCTGCACGCGCACCTGCGCGAGCCCGGCGACGAAGAGGAGGAGGACGTGGCGTCGGGTCTGGCCGCAGCGGCGGCGGGCGGCTTCACGACCGTGTGCACGATGCCCAACACGCGGCCCGTGATCGACGACGCGCATCGGGTCCGAAGTCTGCGCGAGAGGGCCGCGGCCGTCGGGGGACCGCGGCTGCGACCGATGGCCGCCGTGACGCAGGGCAGCGAGGGGCGCGCGCTCACCGACGCGCGCGCACTGCGCGAGGCGGGCGCGGTGGGTCTGTCGGACGACGGGCGATGCGTGGCTGACGCCGCGTTGATGCGCGAGGCGTTGCGCCAGGCCCGCGAGCACGACCTGCTGATCTCGCAGCACTGCGAGGACCCCTCGATGACCCGCGGCGCGCCGATCCACGACGGCGAGGTGAGCCGCAGGCTCGGCGTGCGTGGCTGGCCGCGCGAGGCCGAGGACGTCATCGTCGCGCGCGATCTGGTGCTCGCGGAGGCGACTGGCGCGCGCTACCACGTCGCGCACGTTTCGTCGCTCGGCGCCGTGCGGCTACTTCGCGAGGCCAAGGCCCGCGGGCTGCGTGTCAGCGCCGAGGTGACGCCGCACCATCTGCTGCTCACGGACGAGGCGGTGCTGCTTTACGGCGCGCAGTGCAAGGTCAACCCTCCGCTGCGTTCCGAGGCCGACCGCGCCGCGCTGCGCGAGGCGCTGGCCGACGGCACCCTCGACTGCATCGCGACCGACCATGCCCCGCACCGGCCGTCCGAGAAGGCGTGCCCGCTCGAGCAGGCCGCGTTCGGGATCACGGGCCTGGAGACGGCGCTCGCGGTGCTGCTCGATCTGGTCCGCGACGGTACGCTCACGCCGATGCGGCTTCTCGAGGCGCTGAGCACCGCTCCCGCGCGCATCTTGGGCGATGCCGACGCCGGCACGCTGCGCGAAGGGGCGCGCGCCGATCTCGTGGTCATCGACCCGGCTCGAACCTGGACAGTCACGCCCGAACGACTGCGCGGCAAGTCGCACAATGGGCCCTGGCTCGGCCGGACGCTGACGGGCCGGGTCGTGATGACGATCGTCGAGGGCCGCATCGTCCACGAGGTGCCCGCATGACCGACGTCGCCTACCTCGCGCTCGCCGACGGAACCGTATTCCGCGGACGCCCCGCCGGCGCCCGAGGAGTCGCCGTCGGCGAGGTGGTGTTCACGACGGGAATGACTGGTTATCAGGAAGTGCTCTCCGACCCGAGCTATTGCGGTCAGATCGTGACGATGACCGCGCCGGAGCAGGGCAACACGGGCGTCAACGCGGAGGACGACGAATCGCGACGTCCGTTCGTCGCCGGGTTCGTGGTGCACGAGCTGTCGGCGGTGGCCAGCAACTGGCGCGCCACGACGACGCTGCAGGCCCATCTCGAACGACACGGCATCGTCGCCATCGCGGGCGTCGACACGCGCGCCTTGACGCACCACATCCGGGACGCCGGGGCGCAAATGGCGGCGATCGGGACCGAGGATCCGGACACGCTGGTCGACCGCGCCCGCGCCGCGCCCCCGATGGCGGGCCGCGATCTGACCGGCGAGGTCTCCTGCCGCGAGCCCTACGCGTGGACCGAGGGTTCCGGACCGTGGCGCACGCTCGAGCCCGTCCCGGGCGCCGATCGCCCGCACGTCGTCGCCATCGATTATGGAATCAAGCGGGGCATTTTGCGGTGTCTCGTCGACGCGGGCTGCAGGGTCACGGTGGTTCCGTCGACGAGCCGCGCCGAGGACGTGCTCGCACTTGCGCCGGACGGGGTGTTCCTCTCCAACGGTCCGGGCGATCCGGCGGCGGTCACCCACGCGATCGCCACGGTCCGCGATCTTCTCGGCAAGCGACCGCTGTTCGGCATCTGCCTCGGCCATCAGCTTCTCGCGCTCGCGCTCGGTGGGCGCACCTACAAGCTCAAATTCGGCCACCGCGGGCTCAATCAGCCGGTCAAGGACTTGACGACGGGCCGCATCGAGGTGACGGCGCAGAATCACGGCTTCGCGGTCGATCTCGACTCGCTGCGCGGCCGCTGCCGGCTGACGCACGTACACCTGAACGACGGCACGTGCGAGGGCATCGAGCACGAGGAGACCCGAGCGTTCTCAGTGCAATACCACCCCGAGGCGTCGGCCGGGCCGCACGACGCGCGCCATCTGTTCGCGCGATTCGTCGAGCGGATCCGCGCGGATCGCGCGCGCGCTTGATGCCGCCGCGCACGCGGTGCTATCAGCGCGCGCATGAACAAGGTCGTCGCGAGCGCCTTGGAGGCGGTCGCCGACATCCCGGATGGCGCGACGCTCGCGGTCGGCGGCTTCGGCCTGTGCGGCATCCCGGAGCTGTGCATCGCCGCGCTGCGCGAGCGCGGCGTGCGCGACCTCGTGGTCGTCTCCAACAACTGCGGCGTCGACGACTTCGGGCTCGGCCTGCTTCTGCAGCGGCGGCAGATCCGCAAGATGATCAGCAGCTACGTCGGCGAGAACCGCGAATTCGAGCGCCAGTTCCTGAGCGGGGAGCTCGAAGTCGAGCTCGTTCCGCAAGGCACGCTGGCCGAGCGGCTGCGCGCCGGCGGCGCCGGCATCCCCGCCTTCTACACGCCGGCGGGTGTTGGGACGAGCGTCGCGGAAGGCAAGGAGACGCGCGAGTTCGACGGGCGCAACTACGTGCTCGAGCGGGGCATCGTCGCCGACTTCGCCCTCGTCAAGGCGTGGAAGGCGGACCGCCTCGGCAATCTCGTCTACCGCCGCGCCGCGCGCAACTTCAATCCGCTCGCGGCCATGGCGGGGCGCATCACGATCGCCGAAGTCGAGCAGCTGGTCGAGGTCGGCGAGCTCGATCCGGACCACGTGCACACCCCGGGCATCTTCGTGCAGCGCGTGGTGGTGGGTCGCCACGAGAAGCGGATCGAGCGGCGCACCGTACGCCGGAGGCCATCGCCATGCTGACGCGCGAACAGATCGCGATGCGCGCCGCGCTCGAGCTCCGAGACGGCGACTACGTCAACCTCGGCATCGGCATGCCGACGCTCGTCGCCAACTACATTCCGGCGGGCGTCGAGGTGATGCTGCACAGCGAGAACGGCCTGCTCGGTGTCGGGCCCTATCCATTCGAAGGGGAGGAGGACCCCGACGTCATCAACGCCGGCAAGGAGACGGTGACGCTGCTGCCGGGTGCCGCCACCTTCGACAGCGCCACCTCGTTCGCGATGATCCGGGGCGGACACGTCGACGTGGCAATCCTCGGAGCGATGGAGGTCTCCGAGCGGGGCGACCTCGCCAACTGGATGATCCCCGGCAAGATGGTCAAGGGCATGGGCGGCGCGATGGATCTGGTGCACGGCGCACGCCGTGTCGTCGTCATCATGGAGCACGTGAACAAGAACGGCGCCCCGAAGATCCTGCGCCGTTGCAGTCTGCCGCTGACGGGCGAGCGCGTCGTGCACCGCATCATCACGGACATGGCCGTCATCGACGTGACGCCCGAAGGACTCGTTCTGCGCGAGCTCGCGCCGGGCCTGAGCGCGCGCGACGTGCAGGAACGCACCGAGCCCACGCTGCGCGCCGGACCCGACCTGGCGACGATGCGTCTACCCGCGTAGCGCCGACCGAGGCTCCCCGAGAGGCTCGGGCTCGGGCGCGGACTCGGTCTCGGTCTCGGTCTCGGACTCGGTCTCGGTCCCGGTCTCGGTCTCGGGCTCGGGCTCGGACTCCGTCTCGGCCCCGGTCTCGCGCTCCTGTGCGCGCGTCAGCCCCCTGCGGGCATCGCGGCGGGCTGGCGTTCGCCGCGCGTCGTATCGGGGAGCCAACGCCCGGCGGGAAACTCCACATAGACGTAGTGCAGCCCGTCCGGGCCGGTCGAGGCGCTGACGGTGGGCGTGGCCTCTGCGCGCATCTGCATGACGACGGCCACGTCGCGGCCCCTGCGTTCCAGGTGGACGCGGAGCACGGGCGTTTCGAAGTACTGCGTCTCGAGCGGGCGACGATGGTTACGCAGCCCGACGCTGCAGTCGCGCAACAGCAGCACGTGGGCGGAGCCCTGCCGCACGATCTCGGTGCGCACGGGCGCGCTGGTCTGCACGAAGACGCGCGAGGCACCGTCGGGCCGGGACTGAAACCCCGGCCACGTCACCACGGCGGGGCGTGGATTCGCGGGCCGCATCGGCGGTGGGTTGGTCATTCCCGGCACGACGCCGGTGTAGGCGCCGACGGGGCGCGGCTCCGAAGGAGCCGGGGCCTGGGCCCCGACGCCTGTCGAGAAGAAACCGGCGGGAACCGACCAGATCCCCACGAGCAGGGCGGCGGATCGTGGCAGCGTCCGGCGCACGCACCCCATCGTACGGCGGCGCACGCGGTCGATGCAAAAGATCGCCGCCTGGTTTGACCGGCCGCACGCGGCGGTCCTACGCTCCCCCGCCCTCCATGACGTCCCCGACGCAGGGATCCCGCGGCGCGGGGCCACCGGACGACCCGACCGACCCGGACGATTTCCTTTTCCAGCTCTATCGCGGTTCGGCGTTGCTGCTCGAGGATCGCGTCGTCGAGGCGCGCGACGCTCTGGAGCGTGCGCTCGCGTTGCGGCCACGCGACGCGCGGGGCCAGGATCTGCTCGCCGGCGTCTACTTCCGCCTGGGCGTCTATCCCCGTGCGATCGAGCTGTGGCGTTCGCTCGTCGGCGCCTATCCGAACGAGGTCAGCCTCCGCATCAATCTCGCGCTCGCGTTGCTCAAGACGGGCCAGCCGGACGAGGCCTGCGAGCACCTGCTCGCGGCCGTCGCGCTCGCCCCGGCGCACGAGCGTGCGTGGAGCTACCTAGGGCTCGCGCACTGGCGTCGCGGGCGACTGGAGGAAGCCCGCGAGGCGTTCCTGCGGGGGGGGCAGTTCGCGATGGCTCGCCGGATGGAGGAGCTGCTCGCCGGCCCCGACTCCGGCGCTGCGGCGCCCGCGGCCGAGCAGGAGGACGAAGCCGCGATGCGAGAGGCGGCGCGGCAGGCGCTCGAGCGAGTGGAGCACGCCGCGCTCGCGCTCGAGGTCGAGGTGCCGGCGCAACAGACGGCGGCCGGCGCGTGGAGTCCCGTCGAGCTGGGGCGAGAACCGGTCGGACGCATGACGCCACGCCGCTCGGTCCCGCCCGCCGGGTCCGTGCCGAGCCTCGAGTCCTGGCTCGAGCGCGCGCACGTCGCGCGTCCCGCCGACGGCGATCTGATCGTCGACGCGGACGGACGGCTCGTTCTGCACGCCGCCCACGAGGTCTGTGCGCGTCTAGAGGGACTGCGCGCCGTTCATGGAGTCATGCGCGTGCGTCCCGTGCTCCGACGTCAGCGGGGCGTCGATTCCGACGAGCCGCTCGGCGGCGCCTTGCCCGTGTATCGGTGGAAGGGACCCGTGACGGCCGTTCTCGCTCCGGCGCCGGCTCGTCGTTTCGTGGCGGTGCGACTCGCCGAGGAGCTGCTGTTCCTGCGCGAGGAACTCCTCTTCGCCTTCGAGGCCCGGTTGCGCCACGAATCGGCGCGCCTCATCGTCGGTGGCGAGACGCTCGAGGTCGTCCAGCTCCAGGGCCCCGGCATCGTCGTCGTGCGGCTCGAGCAGACGCCGGTGACGATCGCGCTCGACGAGGGCGAGGAGACGCACGTGCACCCGAACGCGCTCGTGGGTTGGACCGGCCGCCTGGTTCCCGTCGGACACGATCGCGGATCGACGCAACCGTATGCCGTGCATGCGCCTCCCGTCGCGTTGCGCGGGCGAGGAACGGTGATCGTCCAGTGACGCGGTCGGAGCGCCCCGGCGATCTGCGGCGGGACATCGTCAACCTGCCCAACCTGTTGACGCTGGCGCGTGTCGCCCTGGTTCCCGTGGTCCTCGTGCTGCTCGATCAGGGCAGTCGGCAGAGCAATCTGTGGGCGGCCGTCGTCTACGTCCTGTGCACCGTGACCGACGCCCTCGACGGCTGGCTCGCGCGGCGACGGGGGCTCGTCAGCGTGCTCGGCAAGTTCCTCGACCCGCTGGCCGACAAGCTGCTCGTCACCAGCGTGCTCGTCTGGCTCGTCCACATGGAGCGCATCGACGGCATCGCCGTGGTCGCGGTGATCGTCATCCTCGCCCGCGAGCTGTCCATGACCGCGCTGCGTACCATCGCGATGAGCGAGGGCGTCGTGATCGCGGCCGGCGAGGGGGGCAAGGCGAAAACGGCGCTCCAGATGGTCGCGATCCTGTTGCTCATCTTGCATCACGACTACGAGCTCGACTGGATCGTCGCCCGACTGCGAACCGATCTGCACGAGGCGGGGCTTGCGTTGCTCTGGCTCAGCGTCGTGCTCGCGCTCACCAGTGCCGGTGAGTACGTGCGCCTTTTCGCGCAGGCCGTGGCGGCCAAGGAACGCCGCCTGGCACGCGAGCGATCCGGCGCGTCCGAACCGCCGCCTTCGGAACCGGCCGGGCCTCGGGCTCCTTAGATCGTTCGTCCCGGCGGCCAGTGGCGGCGAGCTCCTCGGTGGCGACTCCGGGCCGGCCACGAGCTCGAGGCCGAGGCCGAGTCGGAGTCCGAGTCCGAGTCCGCGTCAGAGCCTGGCGATGCGGAGCGAGTCAGCCGACCGCCGCCATCAACGCGCCAGTCGCACGTTGAGATACTCCGGATCGTCGGTCACGTCGCGAAGCACGAACGGCTCGAGCCACGCGGGCAAGGCGACCTCCTCGTCGGAGCGCGTCAGCTCGACCTCCGCCAGAACGAGCGAGCGGTCGAGGAATTCGTCGATTTCCCACGTGCGTGCTCCGTCGACGACGCGGTGACGACGCTTGTGGATGCGGCGCCCGGACGTGAGCGGCCAGAGCGCCTCGAACAGCTCGGCGCCGACGGGCTCCTCGATCTCGACGCGCCGGACGCCGCCACCGAGCTTGACCGTTCGCAGCAGACGAACGCCGCGCGGCGCCCGCTCGCGACGCAGCCGCTCGACGATGCGATCCCCCGGAAGGTAGCCCTGCTCGATCTCGACGACGTCGGCGTGGGGCATCTCGGGAAGGCGCGAGAGCAGATACTTGCGTTCGATCTCCTCGTCCCTGGACGCGCGTCCGTGCGCCACGGCCTCGAGCGCCTCGGCGAGCGCGAATGCCTCCTCGCGCCAGCGACGTCCCCCTTCGTCGAACAGCTCCTGCCGGCACCGCTCCCAGCTCGCGCGAAGCAACGCATGCGCGCGCTGACCGAGCTCGAGCAGCCCTCCGCGCGGATCGGGGCTCTCGTCGGGCTCGCCCGTGGTCACGGCGTGCAGCGCGCTACGCGCCCGATCGGCGGCGGCATCCCCGAGCGCATGTTCGACGCGTGCGAGCAACACGTGGGCGTCGTGCATGCGTCCCAGGGCGTCCTGCGCCGCGCGGCAGCGATCGACGAGCGCACGCGCCGCCGGCAGCGCGTCGCGGACCGGCTCGACGAGATAACGAAGGCGCTTGATGGCGATTCGCGCCGCGTGCGCGGCGTCCTGGTCCTCGAGCCCGCCCACGGCGTCGATCGCTTCGGCCACCTCGCGCCCCGCGCGCCGCAGCCCTCCCGCCAGGGCTGCGGCGAACGACGGCGGCTCCCGATCGGGGGCGTCGACGGAGCGGAGCACGACGCTCAAGCCGTCCCGGAGTCGCGGCGCGAGGCGCTCCCATCGTGGCAACACGTCGCGACGAATCCCCTGCCGGACGACCGCGAGGCGGCGGTCGAGCTCGGCGCGCAGCATGGCGGCTCCGCGCTGTTGCGCGTCGTTCATCGCACCGCCGAGCTCGTCGAGCAGCGCGAGGACGACTTCGAGATCACGCGCCTCGCCCGTCGCGCGCGTCACCTTGCGCAGCCGCCGCACGTGTCGTTGCCGCAGCGTGCCACGCCACAGGTCGGGCCACGCGCGCAGCGTGCTCCGAAGGCGGCGCAGCGCGACCCGCAGATCGTGCAGCGCCTCGACGTCTGGGTCGGGCCGGTCCACGCGTCGCGCCGCCGCGCTCGCATCGTCGAGGAACCCGAGCGCGATGCGTCGTACGGCGACGTCACAGGGCAACGTCAGCATCTCGCGGTCCATCGCGCCGACTCGTAACAGGGAAGTCGCACGCGCGCACGACCGGGCACGATTCGTGGCAGAACGGTGACGCGAAGGTGGCGATGTCTTCGGTGCGAGCTCCCCGATTGTGGGTGACTCGGATTCGGCCTCGGACCCGCCCTCCGACTCGGTCTCGGAGTCCGGCTCGGCCTTGGACTCTGTCTCGGGCTCGGGCTCCGACTCGGACTCGGACTCGGTCTCGAGTTCGGGCCCAGATGCGGGCTCCGAGCGCGGAACCGTCGCGCCGGCTGCGTGCGACGCGGCGGTCGTGCTAAGCCGGCCCTCGTCCACGATGCGCCGGCCCCTCATCCTCGTCTCGAACGACGACGGTGTGCTCGCGCCCGGAAACGTCGCGCTGCGCGAGGCGCTCGAGCGCATCGGGGACGTGTACACGGTGGCGCCGACCACCGAGCAGAGCGCCAACAGTCACTCGCTCACGCTGCACCGGCCTCTGCGATTCGAGCGGCTCGCCGAACGCGTCTGGGCCGTCGACGGCACGCCCGCGGACTGCGTCTACGTCGCGCTCGTGATGCAGGGGGTGCTGCCGCGCAGACCCGATCTCGTTGCCAGCGGCATCAACCACGGCCCGAACCTCGGCGCGGACGTGCACTATTCGGGCACGGTCGCGGCGGCTCGCGAGGCGGCGCTGCGAGGCATTGCCGCAATCGCGTTTTCGCTCGTCGAGCCGGGCCCGCTCGAGCCCGTCGCCGCCCTCGCCGCGACTCTGTGCGAGCGCATGCTCCAGGCCGGGCTGCCCGGTGGGCCGGTGCCCCTGCTCAACGTCAACGTGCCACCCCGCTGGCAGGGCATCCGCGCGACGCGTTTGGGCCTGCGACGCTACGAGGACGCGGTGACCGTGCGCACCGACCCGCGCGGCCGGGGCTATCTGTGGCTCGGCGGAGCGGAGGCCACGCACGAGCCCGTGGACGGCAGCGACACCGAGGCCGTCGACGCCGGCTGGGTGTCCGTCACGCCGCTCGCCATCGAGGTCACCTACGGTCCCCACATGCCGCTGGCGCGCCACGTCGCCGGCGTGGAGGCTGCCCCGTGAGCTCCGAGCGCCTCGAACGGCTGCGAGCACTGGTGCGCGACGTGCCCGACTTCCCCCGGCCGGGCATCAACTTCAAGGATTTGACCCCGCTGCTCGCCGACCGTCATGCGTTGACCATCTGCATCGACTTGTTCGCCGAACGATGGGTCGGCGAGCACCTCGACGCGGTCGTCGGGATCGAGTCGCGCGGGTTCATCTTCGCGGCCCCGCTCGCGGTCCGTCTCGGCGCTGCGTTCGTGCCGGTGCGAAAGCCGGGCAAGCTGCCCCGCGCGACCGATCGCGTCACCTACGCGCTCGAGTACGGCACCGACGCCCTCGAAATGCACCTCGATGCGCTTCGTCCCGGCATGCGCGTGCTCGTCGCCGACGACGTGCTCGCGACGGGTGGCACGGCTGCCGCGGCCTGCGAGCTCGCCCGCCGCCAGCAGGCGCTCGTCGTGGGTGCCGCGTTCGTGGTCGCCTTGCGCGCGCTGCGCGGCGTCGAGCGACTCGCCGGCATTCCGGTTCAGGTCTTGCTCGAGCTCTGATCGGCGTCGGCGTCGCCCGATCGGGAATCGGACGCCTCGGGCTCCGCATGGCGGTCGTCCGACGGCGCGATTTCCGACGTATCCGGCTGTTCGGCTGCCGCGTCCTGTCGTTGCGGCGCGGTCGATGCGCTCGGCTCGGTGCGGACCGCCGTTTCGGACGGTGGTGTCGACTTGACATCTGCGGCTCGTGTTTCCTCCGCGGCGTCTGGTGGTGGTGGCGGCGGGCTGGCCGCGGCCGGCGTGCCTTCGGAGCCGACGGGGATTGCGTCGCGCGAGTCTCCGAGAAAAAGGGCCGTGCGGCGGTACCGCGCGATCGCACGCTGCCCGAGGATCTTGACGATGGCGGCAGCCGGAACGGCGAGCAGGACGCCCAGCAACCCGAGCAGCTCGCCGCCGATCATCATCGCCACGAGCACGGCGACCGCGGGCAGCCCCACGCGCTCGCCGACGACGCGCGGCGTGATGAAGAGCCCGTCGGCCGCTTGGATGGCGCCGTAGGCGAGTACGACGCCCACGTACGTCCACAGCGGCGCTCCGTCGAGCGCGCACATGAGCAACGCGAGCAGCAGGCAGACCGCGCCGCCCACGTACGGCACGATGGCGAGTAGCCCCCCGAGCAGTCCCACGACGGCGCCGAGCCGCACGCCGAGCAACGAGAACGCGATGGCGTAGAGGATGCCGAGCACGAGCATCACCGTTGTCTGCCCGCGTACCCACGCCGCGACCATCGCGTCGATCTCGCGCGCCAGCTCGACGAGGCCGGGGCGCATCGGCACGGGCAACAGGTCGCGCACCGCCGCCGTGATCCGGTCGAAGTCGTGCAGCAGGTAGAAGGCGAGCACGGGGACGATGAGCAGGGCGGCGACCGTCGCGATCGCGGAAGCCGTACCCCCGACGAGCCATCCGAGGAACCGGCCGGCCGGAGCAAGCGCGTCGCGGGCCATCGACGCGTCCACGGGCACCAGCGCCGTCAGCTCGTTCCACGAGTGGGGCAGGCGGACGCCCATCTGCGCGAGCCACGGCTCGACCCGGCCTTGCAGCGCGGACAAGCGTGCGGGCAGCTCCTGCGCGAACGCGGCCACGTCCCGCACGATGAGGGGAACGACGACGAGGACCGCAACCGCGATCGCACCGAGCGCCGCGACGAGCAGCGCGACGATCGCGACGGATCGCGGCAGGCGCAGCCGCTCGAGGCGGTCGACGAGCGGATCGAGCAGGTAGGCGAGCAGCCAGGCGAAGAACAGGGGCGTGAGCACTTCCCGCAGCGCCCACAGCGCCCAGCCGACGGCGAACAGGCCGGCGCTCCACAGCACCCACCGCGGCGGGAGCGCGTCCGAGCGCGAGCCTTGCGCCATGGACCGCTACATACACCACGCGCGCCCACGTCGTGTTTCGGCGTCGATTTCAGACTCCAACTCGGCCTCGGACTCAACCTCGGTCTCGGACTCGGACTCGCACGGCGGCCTTCATCCAACGCGACCGGCGCCGTCGGACTCGACGGCAACGCCTTGCCCCCTACCTGCAATCGCGTTCAGCGCACGCCCGGCTCACCGCCGCTCCCGGCGCCGTCGACCACCCAGCACCATCAACCCCACCAACATCGATGCGAGCGCGTAGCCCGCGGCCGACGTCCGTTTGGGGACACGACAGCCGCAGCCCTTGGCCATCATCCCCGAACGCGAGCTACCCGCGTCCCCGCGCATCGCGTCGGCACCATCCCCGTCACGGGGAACGGGCGAGCCGCCGTCCTCCATCGCCGCATCCGCGTGCCCGCCGTCTTCAGTCATCATCATGCCCCCGTCACTCGCGATCTGGCATCGGCGAGCGACGCACTCGAACCCGCTGACGCAGTCCGCCGACGTCGCACAATCGCTCCGACACGCGCTCGGTCCGCAGATGTAGGGAGCGCACTCCATTCGCGCGCCCTCCGGACAGCTGACCTCCAAACCCGAACAACGCCCTTCGCTCGTCGCAACTCCATCCGCGCACGTCGCAGCCCGACACATCGTTCCCGCGGCTGCAAACCGATCTTCAGGACATTCGCTCGACGCTGCCGTGCACGTCTCAGCCGCGTCGCACGGCCCGGCTGCCCGCCTGCACGTCACCATGGGCGCCACCGCCGCCACCAGCGCCGTGCACCTACCGTTGCGGCTTCCCCCGCTGTCGGTCGAGCAGGCCTGGCAGTCGTCGCTCGCACCCCCTCCGCACGCGCTCTCGCAACAAACCCCGTCGACGCAAAAGCCGCTCAGGCATTGGCTTGCGGACGTGCACGGCTCGCCGTCGGTCAGCCCCGAGACGAATACATACGCGGAACCCTGATCGGGGTTCGTGCCGACGTCGTCCCCGGGTACCCCGACGAGCGCGCGGCTTCCATCCGACGTCAGTGCCACGCTCGAGCCAAAAAAGTCGGTGTGTGCCTCGTCGCTCGCGGTCAGCTTCCCCTCCTCGGTCCACGTTGTGCCTGAACGCACGAACACGTACGCAGAGCCTTGATCCGCTCTCGAGCCGATGTCGTCCCCCGGTGCCCCGACGAGCGCGCGGCTCCCGTCCGACGTCAGCGCGACACTCTGGCCGAAGCTGTCGTACATCGCTCCGTCGCGCGCGTTAAGCCTCCCCTCCTCGGTCCACGTTGTGCCTGAACGCACGAACA
>JANWZI010000035.1 GCA_025054695.1 Myxococcota bacterium
GGTGACCCGATGCTGCCACGCTCTGCACGCCGGCCCGTCGTGGAGCACCGACCGGGGCCACGTCGCGCGGGAAGGGTCCGAGTTCAGGGTCGACGCGGAGTGGGGTGGCTGTTGCTACGACCATCCGGACCCGGAGGACGACCCCGCGATGTGCTCGATACCCCGTTCACAAATCGTACGCCTGACCGAAGGCGTGCCGCCGCCGGGAGAGTACGTGGTACGGGCGGGAGCTCACACGTGCACCCTGCGCATAGCTGCCCCGGCCGACTGCCGTGCCGTCCGCTCCGACGAGCTGAGAGCCCCACGCGTGGTCTTCGAGGAAACGGGTCGATTCGTCGTCGAGCTCGTGAGCCGGACGACGAGCGGGCTCTGTGCGTGCGATCCGCACGCCGCAGGCTACTTTTCGGGGCCAGCAACGATCGAAACCCACCTCTACGCGTGTGACTGCTGCGAGCACTGCGATTGCACCGACGGCGGCTATCAAGACGCCTGGTTCGTCCCCCTGCGTACGGGCTCGGCCGGCCCGATCACGATCGAAGCGGGTCATGGTCTCAGCAAGACCGTCGACGTCGTCCGACACGAGCAGTGCACGCCGCTTGCGCCGACTGGCCTGCGGGTCGTCGGCCCGGATCCGGCGCTACGACAGGGTACGCCGCCGGTCTACTGGGCCGTCGTCTCGGGCCGCCAGCGACGGTGCTGCGGCCCGCCCCTGCCCGCCGTCGAGGCAGAAGTTCGGACGACCGACGATCTGCCGGCGGGCTTCGACCTCGAGCTTCTCGTGTGCGAGACGATGTTGTGCGACTGCGTCCCCGAAGAAGAAATCGCCTTCGAGGCCTGGCATCCCTTCATCGACCCACCACGTGGCCGACACGTGCTACGAGCGGGTCCCCACGTCGTCGAATTCGACGTGCCCTGAAGGCACCGACCGGCGCGCCCGAGCGCGAACGAGGCCGGTCTCGAGCCCGAGCCCGAGCCCGAGTCGAAGCGCGAGGCCGCAGCCGATGCCGCGCTCGGTCGCGCCCAGCGCACGTGCGCGGTTGCCGCCCCGAGGGAATGAGCAAGACTGATCGCGGGTTTCATCCGAGGCGATGTCTCTGCGTTCCTGGCTCGCGCGCGTCGGTCGGTTCGGCGGGGGCTCGGACCTCGGCCCGTTCGAGCGCGACGTGCTGTCGCACCTGGACGTCCTGCACCGCGTCGCGCTCCGGATGACCCGTTCGGAGGCCGATGCCGAGGATCTCGTCCAGGACACGGTGTTGCGCGCGTTGAGATTCCGCGACCGCTACGAGCCCGGTACGAACCTCAAGGCGTGGCTGCTCCGGATGCTGACCAATCTGTTCATCAACCGGTATCGCAGCGCGTTGCGGGAACGGCCGGCACGGGACGAGGCCGAGGCGTTCGAGGTCGCGGAGCCGGGGGACCCGGAGGGATCGCTGCGCGCACTGTCCCGGGCTCTCGAGGAAGCCGAGCGGCCCTTGATCGCGGCGGAAATTCAGGCTGCGCTCGAACGATTGTCGGAGGAACACCGGCTCGTGATCCTGCTCTCCGACGTCGAGGAGCTCTCGTACCGCGAGATCGCCGATGTGCTCGGCTGCCCCATCGGAACGGTCATGTCCCGTTTGCACCGCGCCCGGCACGCGGTGCGGGCGCATCTGGTGGAGCAGGCCGCGGCGCTGGGGCTGTCCGTCGCGCGCGAGCCCTCGTCCGCGCAATCCGCCGCCGCCTCCAAGCCGGTCTCGCTCGACGCATGGCGGCGACGACGGGAGCGGTCGCGATGATCTGCCCGACCGTGCGGCGCTACGTCGACGCGTACGCCGACGGGGAGCTCGACCCGGCGGCCCAGCTCGAGCTGGACACGCACCTGCTTCGATGCGCCGCGTGCCGCACGCACGTGGAGCTCGCGCGGATGACGCGGCAGGCGGTTGCGCGAGCGCTGGGCACGCACGGGGCGCCGGCCGTTCTGGTCGAGCGCGTCGAGCGCTCGGTACGCGCCGCGCGACGGCAGCGCGCCGTCGCGGCGCGGCACCTCGTTCCGGTGGTGGCGGCGGCCGGTGCCGTGGCGTGCCTCGCGATGCTCGGTCCCTTCGAGCCCCGCGTCACCAAGGGTGGGTCGGGAGTGGCCGGCACACGGCAGGCCGGCGTGCTTCCGGTGCTCGAGGACGTGGTCCGGTTGCACTCGTCGGAGCTGCCGCCGGACGTGCGCGCGGCGGAGCCGAAGGACGTCGTCTCGTATTTCCGAAGTCGCGTCGACTTCCCGGTCCTGCCGGCTGTATTCGAGGGCGAGTCGGCGCGACTGGAGGGCGCCCGGCTCTCGAACGTGCGCGACGCCCGTGCCGCGGCGCTCTATTACGACGTGCGCGGACGACGCCTGACCGTCGTCGTGTTCGCGGCGCCCGTGCACCTGGGCACGCAGCGGCGGATCGAGCTCATGGGTCAGCCCATCTTCTACGCGCGCGTGGGCGGCTACACCGTGCCGGTCCGCAAGACGGACGGTCTGACCTACGCGTTCACGGGCGACTTCGATGCTCCTTCCATGCTTCGGCTCGCCGCCCGGGCGCGCGTCGGTCTCTGATGGGCACAACGGACCCAGCCGGTTTTGACGGCCGCGCGGGGGGACCTCTATGCTCTGCGCCGCCCAGGCGCCCGCCCGGGCGGGAGCGCGCATGAGCCACCGGATTCTGTTCTTCGAGTCCGACCCGGAATTCGCCGGCGAGATCAGTCGCAGCTTTCGCAAGCTCGGCGCAGACGTCGAGGTCGTCGCGGACGGCAACGAGGGCATCGAGCGTGCGACGGTGAGCCGCCCCGATCTCATCTTGCTGTCCATCGAGTTGCCGACGGTGAACGGCTTCCTCGTCTGCAAGCGCATCAAGAAGACTCCCGAGCTGAAGGACATCCCCCTGGTCATCCTCTCCTCGGACTCCAACGCCGACGAGATTTTCGAGCAGCACCAGAAGTTGCGCACGCGCGCCGAGGACTACATCAAGAAACCCGTTTCGTTTCCCGATCTCCTCGAACGCGTCCGCCGGCTCGTCCCGATCGGGGACGGGGCGGGCTCCGAGGCCGTCGCGCTGGCCGCAGATCTCGTCGTCGAGGACGCGACGGACATCCACGCGATGCGTTCGGTCGACGAGGAGGTAGACGCGTTCGCCGAAAGCGCGTTCGAAGCGCTCGTGCTCGACGAGGGGCCCGCATCGCCCGAATCGGCCCCATCGACGGGTCCGCCTGCTGCTGCGGCCGACGCGAGGAGCGAGCGGGCACCGGGACCCGACCCGTTGACGGTCGAGGACAGCGACGTGCACCGCGCCGGCGCGCACCTGGGAGAAACGAGTGACGTGCGACGTGCGCCGGCTGCCCCGGCACCTGTTCCGCCGGTGGCGCACGCCGCCGCCCCGCCGGCCCCATCCGCGCCCGCGCGACCGGCGAGCATCGTCCCGCCGGGCGGTCTGTCGCCGGAGCAGGCCGAGAAACTGCGTGCGGAGCTGCGCGAGACGCGCACGCGCCTGGCCGAGCGCGAGAGCGAGCTCGCCTCCATCAAGCACCGCGCAGTCGACGCCGAGCGACTGGAACGCGAGAACGCGGAGCTCCGCGCGAAGCTCGCCTCGGCGCCGCGTCCCGCCGCGGCCGGCGTCAGCAGCCGCGAGTTCCTCGATCTTCGTGAATCGCTCAACCGCAAGGACAAGGAAATCCTCGAGCTGAGGGACCAGCTCACCGGACGGGACAAGCAGCTGCTCGATCTGCGGGACCGCAATCTGGCCCTCGAGCGCGAGCAGGCGGACCTGACCGAACGCGTTGCCGAGCTCGAGGCCCGGCTCGCCGAGGCGAGCGCGCGGGCCGAGACGCTTCGCGTCGACAAGGAGAGCGCCCTGAAGCGGTTCGAGGATCAGAAGAATCGCGCCGAACGAGCCGAGGAGAAGATCCGACGCCTCGAAGAAGCGCTCGATCTGGAGCGGCAGGGACGACAGACCGACGTCGAGCGGGCTCGCGCGGAAGGAGCCGAAGCAGTGGCGGCGGCCGAGGCCCGCGCGGCCGAGGAGGCCGCGCGCGTCGCGGCGAACCACGCGCAACAGATCGAGCGGCTCGAAGCGACGCATCGCGAGGCGATGGCCGAGGCGGAGCGACGGCACGCCGCGGAGCTGGACGAACTGCGGAAGCGACACGAGACCGAGGCCGAGGCGCTGCGTCGGCAACACGCGGCGGCGATCGAAGCGTTGCGGCGGGAGCACGCCGACGAGATCGAACGACGAGCACGCGATGCGGAACGAACGCGCCAGGAGGCCCTCGAACAGTTGCGCGAACGGCTCGAGGCCGAGGCCACCCGACGCCTCGCGGACGCCGAGGCGCGCCGGGAACAGGAACTGCGCGATGCCGCGGCGGCACACGACCAGGCGCTCGAATCGCTCCGACAGCAAATGCAGCAGGCGCAAGAACGAGCCCTGGAGCAGGCCTCGGAGCGCCACGCACGAGAGCTCGGCGCGCTCGGTCGCAAGCTGGCGGATGCCGAACAGTCGCTCGAGCGCGTCACGGTCGAGCGCGACGCCCTGCGGTCCGAACTGGACGAAACGCGCTCGCGGCTTGCCGACCGCGAACGCGAGCTCGCAGACCGCGAGGCGCGGATCGAGCAGCTGACCCGGTCGGAACAGTCGCTGCGCGCCCGACTCGACGAGGCCAGCGCTCGTATCGCGGCGGACGATGCGCTCTTCGAGGGACTGTCGCGTGCGGTTGGAGTCGCTGCGGCGCTCCTCGAACGCCGCCCGGCAGGCGACGGCGGCGATCGGGCGGCTTGAGCGCGACCTCCGAGGCGGGCTCGGACTCGGGCTCGATCTCGGGCGTAGAGCCGGACTTACGGCGCCCGCCAGGATGGTTGATCGCGTCTTGTGCTTGGGCTCGGGTTCGGAGTCGGACTCGGACTTGCAGCACTCTTCGGCCACGTCAATCCACGCGCCCGCCGCTGTCCGTCTCGGGCTCGGGCTCGGACTCGCAACACCGGCGCGCTCCCTGAACCAACCCGATCGGCGCTGTGCGCGCTAAGGCGGCGTGACGATCCGGCTCTGACCCGCCCGAATGAACAGATAGCGAATACGCCGCTCTCCCTCGCGCACGAAGACCACCTCGTGTCGCCCCTCGTCGAGCGCGGCATGCAACGGTGCGTTGCCGAGCGAGCGTCCGCCGACCTCGACCCGCACCTGCTCGCCACCGGAAGGCGCCTCGACCACGAGCAAACCCTGTCCCATCCGCAGCGTGACGTCGGTGGGCACGATGTGGTCAACGACCCGCCCGAAGGCGAGGTCGTCGGAAGATTCCGATACCGGAGAATCCTCGGCGCGAGCCGTCGCTGCCGTCTGCACGCGCTCCAGCTCGACCTTGCGTCCGGTCGCTGGGGCCGGTTCTCCAACGGCGGCACCTGGCGGCTCCACCGCAGAAGCCGGTCCCTCAAACGGCACGGTCGGGACTCCACCCGCGGGAGCGGGCCGGTCCTCGCGCGGAACCAGCAGGCGATACCCGACGAACCCGAGCGCCGCGAGCACGACGAGGAGAACGAGCCAGCCGACGAATCCGGGCTCGTCGGCCTCTCGCTCCTCGACCGGCGACGTCCGGCGCGAGGGGGCGCCGACCGCTCCGCGGTCTTCGAGCGCAGACGGCGTCGCTGCCGGCGCAGCACCGCGCACCTGCGTCAGGGGGTCCGGCGAACGTTTCGTTGCGGCTTCCGAAGACGGTTCCGGGGCCGTCGACCGGAGACCGACCGAAGGAGTCGCAGCAGCAATTGCCCTCGGTGGTCGAGACGTCCGCGTCAGCTCGAGCGGTTCCGCGTCGAGCTCCTCGACCTCGCCGGTCGACGGGTCGAGCAACGACTCGTCGCGAGCGCCGAGCTCGCTCGGGGCGAACGGCGCGTCCAGAGCGACCAGATCCACGCTGCTCGGTCGCCCTGTCTCGCGCGACTCGATCGTCGCCGCCTCGGCCCCACCGCGATCGTTCGGCACTGCCACCGCATCCGCCGACGCGAGGTCGCGTTGCGCCGAGAGGGGAGCCGGAAGCTGTCCCGACGACGACGGAAACATCGACTCGGGAGGCGGAGGGGCCAGGCGGCTCTCGCCGTCGGGACCACGCACCGCGCGGATCGCGCCACGACGCGCGAGATCGACGAGAACGGCCTCGAGCACGCGCGCCGAGACACGGCCGTCGAGCAGCAAGGCGCGCGGCCCCTCTCCCCGACGTATGCGCTCGACGAGCGAGCGGACGTGCCCCGGTGAGGTCTTCAAATAAGGGTCGAGCACCTCGTCGTCGAGCTCCACGGCCTCGGCGAGCGACATGCCGGGCCCGCTGACGGCGTCGAGCACGGCGCGCAACCGAGCAAGCGCGCGATCGAGCTCTTCGTCGAGCCCGCCGCGCAGCGTCCCGCGTACCGGGGCGTGGCTGGTGTCCACGGTGTAGCGTCCGCTTCCCGCGCCGAGCAGCTGCACGAGCGCGCCGTGTCCCCGCGCGAACGATCCATCGGTGGCTGTGCGCGTCACCTCGACCAGCCGTCCGCCGCGCAGGTCCACCTCGAAGAGATTCCACGCGTCGCGCGCCGTGATCCGCGCGTCGGGGCGGAGCGTGGCCACCGTTCGCACGAGCGTGAGCATGCCCACCGATTCGATGCGACCGCGCACCTCGCCCCCGCCGCGAAGCTCCGCCTCGAGGCGCGCACGCGGGCGCAGCACCTCGCGCACGCGCGCCAGGATCTGCGCCACGCCCGCTTCCTTCCGCAAATAGCCACTGGCCCCCGCGCGCAACTCGCGCATTCGCTGCAGGAAGTCCTCTTTCCACGACAGCAGGATGACCGGAACCTCGGCGAGCGCCGGGTCGCGCTGCATCTCGCGGCACAGCGCGAAGCCGTCCACGCGCGGCATCAGGATGTCGCTGATGACGACGTCCGGCCGCCGGTCGCGGGCGGCCTCGAGTGCTTCCTGGCCGTCGGCGGCCTCGACCACCTCGGCCCCTGCTTCGCGCAGCACGCTCGCGAAGAACCAGACGACGGCGGGGTCGTCGTCCACGACGACGATGCGGCGGCCCGTCAACGGCACTTCGAGCGCCTGCAACGGCTCCGTGCCGTCGTCGACGAGAGCCATCATCGCCGGCCCACGGCCGGGAACGTCCCGGAAACGCACTCGCCCGCCCGAACGCTGCGCGACGTGGGCGCGCACGCGCGCCACCGCGGCCCAGATGGCAGCGAGCGCCTCGACCCCGTCTCCCATGGGCACGCGCAACTCCGCCCCCGATTCCACCGACTCGGTCAATCCGCGCTCCAGCTCGCGCGCCAGCCGGCGTGTCAGCTCGGCCACGTTCACCTCGCCGACGTCGTCGATGCCCGCCCCTCCTTCCTCGGGGCTTGCCGTCAGGCGCCGCACCACGCGCAGCAGGGCCGCCTCGTCGACGGGCTTGGGCAACAAATCGTCGGCGCCGAGCTGCCGGGCGGCGACCGGATCGATCGGGATATCCGCCGGCCACAGCAGCACCACCGGCACGAAGTCCGTCAGCGGATCGCTGCGGAGCCGGCCGATGAAATCCACCCCGGGCCGCGTCGCGAGCTCGCGGTCGACGAGCACCACGTCCGGCGACGTGGAGCGGGCGAGCCGCAAGGCCGTCTCGGGATCGGAGGCAGCGAACATTTCGTAGCGATCGACGGGAAGCGCGGCGCGGACGCGCGTCTGCACCTCGACTCCGTCCACCACGAGGACACTCGCGACGGGCTGGACGGTCTGCCCGGGACGTTCGGACGGGCGTGCGGCGGTGAACGAACCCGAAGCCCGGCGCGGACGCAGCTCCTGGGCGGAACGTCCGGTCGTCCCGATGTCCTCGCGTGACACGACGGGGCTCGCCTCGCGCAGCGACGCGGTGGCTGTGCGCGAGGCGGGGGCAACGCTCTGGCGGGGAGGCATCTGGACCCCAATCGTCGGCGCGGCGGTCGGGGTGAGCCCCGGCGACGGATCGGTCACCGGAGCCATGCCGCGCTCCGTGGTGCGCGAGCGTCGGACCCTCGCGTTTTCGGCCCCCGGATCCGTCGCGGCGGCAGCCGATACGCCCCCGGGGAATCCCGGCAGACGGGAGACGCGAACGGGTGCCGCCTCGCCCAGCGACTCCAGGCCGGAGGCGAGCGCAGCCAGCGCGTCGAGGTCATCCTGCGAGAGTCCGCGACCGGTGTCCCGGGCCTCGTCGAGTCTCTGGATCGCCTCGCGAAGCGCGGCCGCGAGAGGCTCGATGCGGAACACCTGGGCGCTCGCGTACAGCGCGTGCAAGCGGCGGCGCATTTCCTCGCGCGGACGCTCCGCCGTCGGCGTCGCCGCGAGCAGGGCGACGGCCGCGCGCAGTTCCTGGGCCTTGCGCGGAAGGCCCTCGACGAAGCGAGCGCGCGCCGTGCCCAGCGCCGTCTGTTCCGGCCGACCGTCGGACATCCAGCCGCGCAATCCAAGCACAGAACGTCGCGTGTGGGTAGCGCGTGCACCCGGACGCCGACTCACGACTCGGCTGCAAGCGGGCTCGCGTGGACACCGCCCCCGAGCTGCGCCGGAAACGCCGTCCGCGCTCCAGGCCCGCGGGTGCCGCGCGCCTCGACTGTGTCACGGGGCCAATTCGGGTTGGTCGACGGTAGGGACCAGCGTTGCGCGTCCGACTCCGAGACCGAGTCCGAGCCCGATTTCGCGTCCGAGTCGGAAGCGCGTTCAAGCAACGTGACAGCCGCTGTCAGTCGCGCTGCACGAAGGCACCGAGGAGCAACTCGCGTCCGAGGCCGAAGCCTGAGCCGAACCCGTGTCCGTGTCCGAGTCGGCGGCAGTCCGAGCCCGATGCGCGCCCGACCTCGTCGACCGCCGTCAGCTCCCCTGCACGTCGAATCCGTACGTGAGCACGGCCTGCGGGTGCAGTCCATCCGTGACGAGTTGCAACTGCCCGCGGATCCCCAGGCGATGTCCCTGACCCAGACCGAGCACCACGTCGACGTATCCGGCTCCGTAATCCGCGCCCATCAGCAGACGGACACCGCCCCCGATTGCAATCCGTCCCGGCTCCGTCCAGCGGAGCTCGGCCCACGCCAGACCCCGGTGAATCGCAGCCTCGTCGGCGACACCGGCGCGCAGCGAAAGCCCGTCCTCGGGGCCCAGGCGCAACGTGGCCGCGAAAAAACCTCCCACGTACACCTCGTCGAGATCATTGAGCACCCATCCCGAAAGTCCGAGACGGAATCCAAAATATCTCCAGTCCCATCCGGACTGCGCCGTCAGCCCCATCGACGGCATGGTCGCCGGCTGCGAGTCGGGAACGGTTTCACCGTCCGCGTCGACGTGTCGATCGTCGACGACCGACCCCCCGGCTGCCAGGCGCAACGGCACGCCGTGCTCGCCGATGCGATGCCGCACCTCGACGCCGAGACCACCGAAACGCACCCGATGTCGCTGATTGCAAAGCACATACGTCGTCTGCCCCCCGTGCAGCGAAAGGTCCACCTCGGCCGGTCGTGACGTCGCCCCCGTGGATGTCCCTGGCGAACCACGCTCCGTGGGCGGCTGGGCACCTCCGAGTACGGGCAAGGCAACCGCGATCACGGCGGCCACCCCTCCCCAGCGTCGCCGAATGCGGAGCGTGGAACTCCGAGCGAATCGATTCGAACGTCCCCTCATGCCGAGGTCTCCTTGCACGCGCCGTGCCGCAATCCTGCCCACTCATGGAAACGACGCCCTACCCGACTCGACCGCACATGCCGAACGAAATTCCGGACGGGGTATGCCGCCGCGTCCCCGACCCGGTGGCACACCCCCTTTCCTGCGTTGCGTTCCCGCCACAGTGCGCCGTGCCGTGGCCGGTCGCCTCAGCGGTCCTCGTCCAGTTCCGGCGCACCGGAGGCGGGAACCACGTTGACGAGCTTTCCGGGAACGACGACAACCCGCGCGACCGGCCGACCTCCGAGGGCCTCCCGTACCCGCGGCTCCTCGAGCGCGAGCTGTTCCAGCCGTTGCCTCGACGTGTCCACCGCGACGCGAAGTCGCGCGCGGACACGACCGCCGACCTGGACGGGAATCTCCACGTCCGCCTCGCGCAGAAGCGCCGGGTCGTGGGTGGGCCACGTCGCGAACGCAATCGAGCGCTCGTGCCCGAGCCGTTCCCAGACCTCCTCGCAGACGTGCGGTGCGAACGGCGCCAGGATCCGCGCGAACCGGTCGAGTTGGTCCCGACTCATGCCTCCCGCATCCGTCGCGACGTGGACGAGCTCGATCATGGCCGCGATGGCCGTGTGGAACGAGAGCTTCTCGATGTCCGCCTCGACTTTCGCAATCGTGCGATGCAGGGCGCGCTCGACCCGCTCGTTCGCCTCCGAGGCCAGACGCAACGCCCCCGTGCACTCGTCGACGGCGAGTCGCCAGAATCGCCCGAGAAAACGCGCCATGCCCGCCATGTCGCGCGTGTTCCAGGGTTTGCTGGCCTCCAGCGGACCCATGTACATCTCGTACAGACGGAAGCAGTCGGCGCCCCACGCGGCGATCACCTCGTCCGGATTGACGACGTTTTTGAGCGACTTGCTCATCTTCGCGACGATGCGCCGCACCGGCTGACCGGTCGCCCGCTCGACGAACCGGTCCTCGGCGACCTCGTCCACCTCGTCGCTCGCGACGAGCGAGCCGTCGGTGCGTTCGTACGCGTAGCTCGTGATCAATCCCTGATGGAACAGGCGTGCGAAGGGCTCCTCCGCCCGTAGCAGGCCCAGGTCTTTGAGCACCTTGTTCCAGAAGCGCGCGTAGAGCAGGTGCCCCACCGCGTGCTCGCTGCCCCCGACGTACAGGTCGACGCCGCGCTCGCCGAGCCAGTAGGCTTCGGCCGCCTCCCCGACGAAGCGCGTCGCATTGCGCGGATCGCAGAAGCGGATCCAATACCACGACGAGCCCGCCGAACCGGGCATCGTGTTCGTCTCGCGCCAGACAGGCGTTTCCGGCGGCAAGCCGTCGACGCCCGCCTCGCCCGCCGTCGTCTGAACCCAATCGCGCGCGCGCGCGAGCAGCGGACGCGGCTCGTCCGACGGCTCCGGTGCAAAGTCCACGAGCGGCGGCAACCGGACCGGCAGCGCGCGTTCCGAGACGGGGTGGTGCCGCCCCTGTGCATCCCAGACGATCGGGAAGGGCTCTCCCCAGTACCGTTGCCGCGAAAACGCCCAGTCCCGGAGCCGGTACGTGACGCGCCCGCGACCCAGTCCCTCGCGCTCGAGCCAGCCGACGACGGCGCGTCGCGCCTCGTTCGTCGCCAGACCGTCGATGGACAATCCCGGGCCGCGACTGTTGACGCAAATTCCCTCGCCGGCGTAGCAGCCCTGGACCTCGTCCTCGCGCGCGCCGACGGGCACGACCACACGCACGATGCGCAATCCGTGCTCGCGCGCAAACTGGTAGTCGCGCTCGTCGCCGGAAGGGACCGCCATGATGGCGCCATGGCCGTAGCTCGCCAGAACATAGTCGGCGGTCCATACGGGGATGCGCTCCCCCGTCGCCGGATTGCGCGCCAGGACCCCCAGCGGCACGCCCGTCTTGGCCCGGCTCGCCTGACGTTCGACGTCGCCGCGGTCACGCGCGGCTTGCACGTACGCGCGTACGCGCTCCACGTCCGTCTCGCTGCCCGGATCCCGCAGCACCGCGTCCACCAACGGATGCTCCGGCGCGACGACCATGAACGTCGCGCCGAAGAGCGTGTCCGGACGCGTCGTGAAGACCCGAAGCCGATGCCAGCCCGCCGGCGCCTCGACCAGAGGGAAGTCGATGTCGGCCCCCTCGCTGCGGCCGATCCAGTCGATCTGCCGCTGTCGAGTCGACTCGGGCCAATCCACGAGCGACAGCCCCTCGAGCAACCGCTCCGCATACGCCGTGATCCGGAAGTGCCACTGACGCAGCGGACGCCGATGGACTGGATGGCCGCCGCGCTCCGAGTGGCCGTCGATGACCTCGTCGTTGGCGAGCACGGTGCCCAGGGCCGGGCACCAGTTCACGGTCTGCTCGGCCACGTAGGCGAGTCTCCAGGAGTCGACGATCCGCCGACGGCTCGCCTCGTCGAGCGTGGACCAGGGACCATGGCGCACGGCCTTGTCGGCATCCGAGTACTCCGCGGCGTCCGGATTGATGGCCACGGGCCGTTCGCCGCGCTCGAACTCCGCGACGAGCTCCGCGATG
This sequence comes from Myxococcota bacterium, assembly GCA_025054695.1. GTDB lineage: Bacteria > Myxococcota_A > Polyangia > Polyangiales > JANWZI01 > JANWZI01. Next base: position 12,177 of record JANWZI010000035.1, read on the forward strand.
CGCCGGGCGCGTCGACGGACGGGATCGAACCACGCGTCGTAAATCTGGAGGAAGATCCACTGCGTCCAGCGGTAGTAGTCGGGATCGATCGTGGCGATCTCGCGGTCCCAGTCGTACGAGAAACCAAAGCGCTGGAGCTGACGACGAAACGTGTCGATCGATTGGCGCGTCGTCTGCGCGGGATGGACACCGGTCGCGATGGCGTATTGCTCAGCCGGCAGTCCGAAGGCGTCCCAGCCCATCGGGTGCAGGACCTGGAAGCCCTTCATTCGCTTGTAGCGCGCCAGGATGTCCGTTGCCGTGTAGCCCTCGGGATGGCCGACGTGCAGTCCCGCCCCCGAGGGGTATGGAAACATGTCGAGAACGTAGTAGCGCGGACGATTCGGATCGAAGTCGGGTTCCCCCGGCTGCGGCGTGCGGAACGTGCGCTCGGCAGCCCAGCGGGCCTGCCACTTGCGTTCAATCGCCTCGGCGAGCGCCGGACCGTATCGATACGGGGGATCTGCACGCGAAGAGGACGGATCGGACATCGGCGCGCCATGATACGGCGCGCTCGACGGCGCAGCCAAACCCGCGTCCACCCACCTCGAAGCCTGCGAGTCCGCTTCCGGCGTCCGCGCCCGAGACCGAGGCCGAGTCCAAGTCCCAGACCGAATCCGAGACCAGCGGCGGAGGTCGCGTTGGTTGACGTTGCCGAGTGGTGTCGCGAGACCGAGTCGGTGCCCGAGTCCGAGTCCGAACCCGAGTCGGAGTCCGAGACCGACACCGAACCCGAGGCCGAGACAGAGACCGAGACCGAAGCGCGATCGAGCAACCCGATCGCGGCGATCATTCCCCCCGGTTCGCGAGGCGTTCCGCCGCCCAGGCAGCCGCTTCTCGCACGACGGGGCTCGCATGGCCCGCAGCGGCCGCGCGCAGCACCGGAAGGTGACGCCGTCCGCCCGCGTTGCCCAGCACGATCGCCGCGTTGCGCGCGAGGGACTCGGGGCCCGCCCGTGCGAGCGGTGAGCCGCGCGTCCACGTCGCGATCCGCGCGTCGCTCGCGCGCAACAGCCCTTCGGCGTCGATGAGCCCCAGGTCCGGCCCACCGGCGAATGCGGTGTTGTCGGCGCCGTCCGCGCCTCGCGCGCGATTGAATGGACAAACGTCCTGGCACGCGTCGCAGCCGAAGAGCCAGTCGCCAACACCGGGACGAAGCGCCGGGTCGATGGACCCGCGATGCTCGATGGTGAGGTAGGATACACATCGACGCGCGTCGATCGTCCCTGACGCGATCAACGCGCCGGTCGGACACGCGTCGAGGCACGCCGTGCAGCTTCCGCACCGCGAGGGCATCGGCTCGTCCGGGGGCAGCTCCGCGCTCGTGACGACGACCCCGAGCAGGACGTGGCTGCCGAGCCCGGGCACGATGAGGCACGCGTTCTTGCCGAGGAAGCCGACGCCGGCCCGCGCGGCCCAGGCCCGCTCCAGGATCGGCAGCCGATCGGTCCCCCCTCGTGCTTCGTGACCCGCGTCGCGAAGCGCCGCGACCAGGCGGCGCAACCGCTTGCCGAGCACGTTGTGGTAGTCGCGTCCGAGGGCGTAGCGCGCGATGCGTCCCGGCCCGTGGCGTGCGGACCCGTTCGCCGGCGGACAGGGCAGTACCACCACGACGACCGAGCGCGCCGACGGCAACATCCCCGGATGTCGGGGATCGATTCGGACCTCGGCCGTCTCCGCGAGCCATCGCATCGTGCCGTGTCGCCCCTGCTCGACGTATGCGCGCAGCCACCGCGCCTCGCGCTCGAGCGCTTCGGCGCGGGCAAAGCCGATCCGCACGAATCCCAGCTCGCGCGCGAGCCGTCGGAGTCGATCGGGCAACGCGCCGCTCACGCGCGCAGTCTGACCCACGGCGACGCGGGGCGCAGCACCGGGCCGCGGGCTCGGACGAAACGAAGCGGGCGAGCAACGGCGCACCGACGTCGACGGCCGCGCCATGGCTCACAGCGCGGGCCCGTTTGGTCGATCGCGACCTCGAGTCGTACTCGCACTCGGAGTCGGACTCGGACTCGGACTCGGTCGCGGCTTTGGGGTCGCAACACCCCTCCGCCACGTCAAGCGACGTGACCGTCGCCATCAGGGCATCACGACGCGGTGGATGACGACGGGACCCTCGTCGTGCGCGATCACGACCGTCTCGGCCGTCGTGTCGAACCGAACGGTCGTGGTCTCGCCCGAGTACATGAGCGGCACCCCCGTCGCGAGCGCATCGGCGGGCGCGACCACGCGCACGATCTGCCCGCTCACGTCCACACGACCGCGCACCTCGAGCAATCCGGCTTCGGCGAGGAGCTGCCACGTGCCCGCGTGGCGCGCGTCCCCGTCGAACACGACCAGCACGCTCCCGCGCCGGACGAACGCGTTGAGGGCGGTCGCCCACCCCCGCGCGAGCGCGCGCAGCGACGCGTCCGTGCCGTCACGCTGGGCATAGACCAGGAAGACGTCGGACTCGGCGAGCCGCGCCGGGACCTCGTCCGCCGCGGTGACCGGCGTTCGCGTCCAGCTCCGCCCGAGCGTCATGGCCGTCTGATCGATGGCGCGATCGACACCCACGACCGCGGTGCGGTGCGCGTCGCCCTCGTAGACGAGCACGCGCACCGGATTGCTCGACGCGAGGAAAACGGCATTGCCCGCGACGCGCCGCATGGCCGCACGCGCGTTGCGGTAGTCGTGCCCGATGAGCACCACGTGGCCCGGAATGCCGCCGCTGCATGCCCCGTCGATACAGATTCCTGTGGCGCACCGCACGTCGCACCCCCCGCAGTGATCGGGGTCACGGGCCACGTCGACGCAGGACGCACCGCACGGGACGAGCGGGGCCTCGCAGCGCCGCTCGCACGCACCGGCACTGCACACTTCGCCCGGCGCGCACTCCATCCCGCAGCCGCCGCAGTGCCGCGAGTCGATGTCGATCCGGACGCAGGCCGCGCCGCACCGCATCTCGCCGAGGCCGCAGCCCGACGCGCCGTCCGGCATACCGCCGTCCCCGCCGTCCGGCTCGACGCGGCCATCGTGCGGCGCCGCGTCGAGCCCGCCCTCGCCGCTCGAATGGTCCGAAGGCGCATCCGTGGCCCCGCCGTCGCGGAGGACGTCGGGGCCGTCGCGATCGCCGAACGCGTCGATCGCGCCAGAGTCGGCCGATCCGTCCCCCGGCGCCGCATCCGCGGCGACGCAGGCGCCCTGCACCGCGACGAACCCCCGCGCGCAGCGCGCGCCCACGACGGGATCGGCGCACGCACCGGTCGTCGTCCAGGCGAGCAACAGCAGGCCGGTGGCGAATCGGCTCGGCTCGTCGCGCCGTGCGCGCAGGCTCATCGTCGCCCCTCCGTCTCCTCGAGCGTGAAGGTCATGTCGCTCGTGCCGAGAGGTCCCGCTCCCTCGACGGGCTCACCCTCGCGCATCGGAGCGGGTCGCGGCGGCTCGCGATGCACGACCTGCCCCGTGGGCGACCTGCGCGCGATCACGACGAACTCGACGCGGCGGTTGCGCGCGTGGGCCTCCTCGCTGGACCCCAGATCCCGCAGCCGGCTAGCGCCGTATCCCTCGGCGACGAAGAGCTCGGGCGCGGCGCCCGCCTCGACGAGCGCACGCACGACGTTCTGCGCGCGACGCCGCGAAAGCTCGAGGTTGTATCGCGCATCGCCGCGCGCGTCGGCATGCCCCTCGATGCGCACGCGGAACCATTCGGGATGCTGCCGGATGAGGGTCACGATCGCCTCGATCACCGGGCGCGCCGAGCTCTTGACGCGCGCGCGCTCGAAGTCGAACAGCACGCGTTCCTCGAGCACGATGCGATCCTCGACGAGCGCGATGAGGCCCTCGTCCGGGCACCCGTCGCCGTCGTCGACGGCGTTGACCACCTCGGGCTCGTTCGGGCAGCGGTCGGCGGCGTCGGCGATGCCGTCGGCGTCGTTGTCGGGCTCCGGGCAACCGTCCTCGTCCTCGAAGCCGTCGCGATCCTCCGGTTCGGTGCCACATGCATCCCGGCCGTCGAGCACCCCGTCGGCGTCGTTGTCGGGCTCCGGACAGCCGTCCTCGTCCTCGAAGCCGTCGCGATCCTCGGGAGCCCGGACGCACCCGTCCGCCGGATCGACGATCCCGTCGTAGTCGGAATCGTCGGGCGGAGGCGGCGGTGGACGCGGTGGGGGCGGCCGTGCGTCGAAGAACACGACCTCCGCGCCCAGCGTCAGGAGTCGCGCATCCTCGTCGGAGAGCGGGTCCGCCGGCTGGATGACCTGCCCGTAGCGAAGCGCAGGACCGATCGCGACCGCCCCCACGGGAAAGCCCCAGCCCGCCGCGAGCTCGAGCCCCGCGCGCCACAGCGGCCCAGTGCGAACCGCACCGGCGCCCAGCTCGACCCAGGGGCCCACGCCGCGTCGCACGTCGTCGACGCGCGCGGCGGGACGTAGCCTGACCGTCGCGAGCGCCGAAACGTACGCGCGCGGCCCGGGATCCTCGAGGCCGTACTGGCGTGGCGGATCGCCGTCCTGCAACCAGCCCGCGACCAGCCGGAGCCCCGGTAGCACGTAGGGACCGACGGCGACCCGCACCCCCGCGGCCCCTGCGACCCCCACGCCCGCCGTCTGGCTCTGCGGCCTGGAAAGGGGCCAGTGAGGTCCGACGTCGAAGCTCGAGAGCCACTGCGCCGATGCGCGGCGCGCGTCGAGCAGGGCGCAGGCGAGCACGACGACGAGCACGCTCGACGCTCGGACCCACACACGGCGCGCGGTCATGAAGCGCGCGTGCACGACGTGATCATTGTCCGACGGGCTCGCCGTCGAAGGCAAGATCATGCCCGTACGTCGGGTCCGCGGGATCGAGGGCGGCGCTGGCGTTCGAACCCGGACTCGGACGCCAACTCGGTCTCGGGCTCGGTCGCGGCCTTGAACTCGATCTCGGGCTCGGGCTCGGTCTCGGTCTCGGACTCGCAGCGCCGGCCAGTTTGGTTAATCGCGCCTTCTACTCGCTTTCGGACTCGGTCTCGGTCTCGGACACGGATCCCGGCTCGAGCTCGCCACGCCCCTTCGGAGCCGTCCATACACGGAACCGTCCCCGTCAGAGGCGGTGCCGCGCCTTGATCTCGAGGTAGCGATTGACGGTCGCGACGGCCAGCTCGTCCGACGTCGCCTCGACGAGCTCGACCGCACGCGCGGACAGCATCGCGCGCACCTGCGCGCGCTCGGCGAGCAAGTCGGCGGCCGCGGCACGTCGATACACCGCGGCCTCGTCTTCGGCCGGGGCGAGCGCGAGCGCGTCGACCTGCGGGTCGTGCAAGCTGACGCAGAGCGCGAGGTGTTTGGGGCGCAGCGCGCCCGCGTGCTCGGCAAGGGGGCGGGCCTGCGATTCGTCGAGCAAGTCGCTGAAGACCACGACGAGCGCGCGCCGGCGCAGACGCGCGCGCAGCACCTCGACGAGCCGGCGGAAATCGACGCCCGTGGTCTGCGCCTCCACCGCGAACAGCGCCTCGAGCAAGCGTCGGTACTGACCCGGACCGCGGCCCGGAGCGACCCACGTGTGGACCACGTCGGAGAACACCACGAGCCCGACGCGGTCACCCCGACGCAACGCGACGAACGCGAGCAGGAGCGCCGCACGCACGGCGTGGTCGAGGCGGGTGCGCCCGTCGTCCATGCGCATCGCCATCAGCCGCCCGGCGTCGACGCACAGCATGACCTGCTGGGCGCGCTCCTGACTGTACTGTCGTGTGACGGGACGCGCGCGTCGCGCCGTCGCCTTCCAGTCGATGTCGCGATACGGGTCGCCGGCGACGTACTCGCGCAGCTGCTCGATCTCGCCCCCGCCGCCGGCCACACGCACCGGACGGACCCCGAGCAACGACAGCTCGCGCAGGCGCGCCGAAAGCGCGCGGCGGTGCGCGCCGAGCACGTCGGGGTAGACGCGCGCCTCGACGGAGGAGGGAACGGTGAGCACGGCCGCGCCCAGACGCCACGGGCCGTCGACGCGCGCTTCCAGATCGCCGAAACGCCACCGCCCGCGGCGCGGGGGGATCACCGTGTACTCGAGCTCGCGGCGCGCGTGCGGGGGCAGCTCGACGCGCAGCTCGGGAACGCTCGCCTCGAATCCGGGTGGGGGGGCGTCCCGGATCGCGACGCGGACCGGACGTGCAGCCCGATTGTGCACACGGACGCGCACGCGCGACGGAACGCCGAGCACCAGGCGCGCATCGATCTCGCGCTCGACGAGCAGGGGCCAGTGCGCGGCGCCACGCCCCTCTCGCCACCCGATCAGCATCAGCAGCGCGTCCAATCCGAGCGCGAGACCGGCCCCGACGATTCCATCCGCGCCGAGCAGCGCCAGAGGCAGACCCACCGCGGCAGCCGGGGCCAGATACGGACCCGGGCGCAGTCGCCAGGTCGGCCTCATCGCGGCACCGGCACCTCGGCGGCGATGCGATCGAGCACCTCGGTCGCGCCCAGGCCGTCGAGCTCCACCTCGGGCGCGAGCAGGACGCGGTGGTCGAGCACCGCGTGCATCACGTCGCGCACGTCGTCCGGCGTCACGAAGGACCGTCCGTCGAGCCCCGCGACCCAGCGTGCGGCCGTCAGCAGGTGGATGCCGGCGCGCGGCCCGGCGCCGAGCAGCAGCATCGACGAGCGACGCGTCGCGCGCACCAGGTCCCGCGCGTAACGCCGCACCGGTTCCTCGACGCGCACCCAAGCTCCGGCCCTTCGCGCCGCGCGGATCTGGTCGCGTCCGACCACCGGACGCACCCCCGCCGCGCGCACGTCCAGCGTCCCGGCGGTCGGCCCGGCACTCGCGAGAATCCGGTCTTCTTCCTCGTCGCTCGGGTAATCGACGCGGATGCGCAGCAGGAAGCGGTCGAGCTGCGCCTCGGGCAACGGATAGGTGCCCTCCTGCTCGATCGGGTTCTGGGTCGCGAACACCGTGAAGTGCTCGGGCAGCGGGTGCCGCTCTCCGTCGATGGAGACCTGTCGCTCTTGCATCGCCTCGAGCAGCGCGGCCTGCGTCTTGGCCGGGGCGCGATTGATCTCGTCGGCGAGCAACAGCTCCGTGAAGATGGGCCCGCGCACGAGATGGAACTCCCCGGTCTGGACGCGGAAAACGTTCGTTCCGACGATGTCGCTCGGCATCAGATCCGGGGTGAACTGGATCCGCCCAAATTGCAGATCGAGCGCGGCGGCCACCGCCCGCACCATCAACGTCTTGGCCGTTCCCGGCACGCCCTCGAGCAACGCGTGGCCCTGTGCGAGCAGCGCGACGAGCAACCCGTCGATGGCCTCACGCTGTCCGACGACGGCCTTGCCGACCTCCGCGAGCACCGCATCGTGCAGCTCCCGCAGCGCCGCAAGACCGGATTCGGGGGCCTCGTCGCCTCTCGCCGCCGTGTGCATGGCGCCCGAGGCTAGCCGCCGGGGCGCCGCCGGGCCAACGGCTGCGTCGCCCGTCGGACGAGATCGTCGACCTCCCCGATGCGCGCAAGCAGCGTGCGCCGGTCGACGGACCGTCGGCCCAGCGCGTCCAGCTCGCGCACCGCCGAGGCCGCTTCCCGTCGACCCGCGCGCACGAGCCAGGCAGCCAGCCGCTCCGGATCGTGTCCCGGCGCGTGGTGGTGCGCGGCGATCCGCGCGAAGGCATCCCGCACGATCAGCTCGACCGTGGCCGGCACGTCGCCCACGCGTCGGTACAGCTCGCCGAGCGCGCCCACGTGCGTCCCGGCTCCCGCCGGGGGCTCCGGCAGGGGCGCGATCGGCGCGCCGAAGCGAACCGACACGCCCCACAGCAGCACGCCCAGGACGACGCCGAGCTGCAGCACGAGCGGCCCCACGCCGAGCTCGCCGAGCCACTGCGTGATTGAGCGACGCATCCCCACACCGAGGTGATACTCGTCGAAGATCACGGGCCCGTCCGCCCCGAGCATGCGGATCAAGCGCACGAACAGCGGCGCCCCGTCCCCCTCGCCGATCTCCCCGTTGAGCCAGAAGCTCGCGCTCGACAGCGCGACGACCGCGCCGCGGCCGCGACGCACCATCACCGCGTGCGGCTCGCCCGTGTCGTCCTCGAGCAGCACGCGGACGGCGCCGGGCGACGCGCGATGCACCACCACACGCGCGGGCTCCCGCGCGGTCAGGGCGCTCAGCCCGAACAGCTCCGGCGCGACCGGACGCAGCGACGTGCCCGGCGCGCGCGTGTCCGTAACCGGATCGCCCGACGCGCCCGTCGCTCCGCGGAGGCCCTCTTCGAGCGCCGTTTCCGCGCGACGAACCCACCCGGGATCCTCGGTGCAGCGCGGCACGAGGTCGATCTCGAGCGCGTCCCAGAGCATCGGCCCGCTGCCTGCGACGAGCAGCACGCCTCCGCGCTCGATCCAGCGGACGACGGTCTCCCGCTCGAATCGCGACGGTTCGCGGACTTCGCGTTGCCCGCATCCTCCGATGGCGACGACCACGGCCCCTTCGGGCAAGCGACCGAAGTCGTGCGTCAGGCGCGTGGTTCCCTCGAACCAGCGTCGCGACAGCAGGTAGAGCGCGCGCGTTCCTTGCGGCCCCGACGCGTACGTCGAGTACGGAGCGTGGTGGCGCCCGCGCCGCGCCACCCGATCGCACGAGTGCGCGACGAACAGGACCATCGCGACCGCGGCGACCCCGCCGGCGAGCGTCGCGGCGCGCGACATCAGCTCCGGGCCTCCGGCGCGTCCGCCGAGCCAGCGCCGCACACACGCTCTGCCAGGCGACGACAGCGCTCGTAATCGGCGGCCGTCGCGGCGATGCGTCCGTACCACCGGCCGTCGAAGGTCCGCGTCAAATCGCGAAAATCGTCGCGGAGCGCTCCCGCGGGAAGCTGACGGACGTACTGCCCGTTGGTGCGTCCCCGCTCGAGGACGAGCAGGCCCCGACGGTCGAGGGCGACGAGCGTCGCGAGGTAGAGCGCGCGCAACGCCTCGAGCCATCGTCCGGCCGCCGCGAATGCGGCCGCGTCGTCGAGGTGCCCTTCCGGAGGTCGGTCGCGAGGGTCCGTCTCGACGACCACGCCGGACTCGACATCCGGCCCCGACGACCGGTCACGGCGGTGCCGCGCGATCCATGCGACGAGCGCAGCGAGTGCGAGAATCGCGCCGAGCGCGACGAACAGCTCGGGCGGCGGCATCGCGATGCGTGCCGGCGGCTCGGGCACCGGCAGCGAGCCTGGGGGCTCGCTCGGCCTCGAAAGCAGCCACCGCAGCCACCGTTCGATGCGCTCGAGGATCGAGGCGGCGCGATCGTCCTCCGGGATGTCCCGGAATTCGGGACTCGCGAGGATCGCATCGACCGCCTCGCGGACTCGCTCATCGCCGTCCGGACCGATCGCCACCGCACGCTTGGGGGGCATCGCGGTCCCGGCCGGATCGGAGCCATCCGCGGGCGGCGGGGGCTCGACCCCCGGCTCACCCGGTGGACCCGCCCACGGCTCGAGCGTCGCGGGGGGCGGCGCGCCCTGCGCGAGGCCGTTGGACCCGACGAGCACGGAGCACGCGAGCACGAGGCCCGAGGCGACCCGCGCCGCCACGTCCGCGGCGCGAGGCGAGGCGCCTCGACGCTCCGCCCGCTCGAGCACGTCCTCGACCGCGGCCCGTACGTCGAGACCCTCCCGACGCACCGCACCGTCCGCCCAAAGCACCGCCGCCACGGCGGCGCGCACGGGCTCGAGGCCGACCGCCGCGAGCGCGAGCACCACGAGCAGGACGAAGGTGTTGCCCGGAGAGAGAAACGAGGCGATGGACGCGACGTCGAACCCGAAGAACGAGCGCGCGATCGTGGAAAGAAACGCGGCGGCGAGCCACAGATTGACGGCGAGCCCCATCGTGCCGAGCAGCAGCAGCAACTCCACCGTCGCGGCGGTCGCCCTTCGTCCCCCGGCATCGCCCACCGCGCGCAGCCAGGCGCGCAGGCCGGCCGACCGCTCGAGCCGGGCGTGCACGAGCCAGCTGGGCGCGAGCACGCCGCGAAGCGCGAGCACCGGCAGCAACAGGACGGCGAGCCACGTGGACAGGATCGCGGCGGCGCCGAACAGCCACCCCCAGACCGACAGACCGAGCGCGACCACCGAGGCGGTTCGCACGACGTCCACGGCGTGCCCCGCTTCCGGAGGTGCCGGCCAGCGCCACAGACGCAGCACGTGGGCGCGCGCCTCGTCGGAGAGCAGCAGCGCACGCGTCCACCATCCGAGCACGAGGCCGAGGGCGAGCACCGGCCGGTACGCATGCGTGCCCTCGACGCGCTCGAGGTGGTAGACGGCGAGCGCCGCCACGGCCAGGGCCGCGCCACCGAGCCACGCGCGCGCCGCCCGCTTCAGCCCCGCGTCGCGGACGAGCGCGAAGGCGCGGTCCAGCACCACGAGCGGTCCGTCGGCGACCAAGTCGCGGCTCACGGCCGCCGCGCCCGCAGCAGCACCCTGGCGATGAACGCACGTCGGTCGCTCGAAGCGCCGGGGGTCGGACCGCGCAGACGCAAGCCACTGCCGCGACGCGCGTTGCGCGTGCGAACGTCGCGCCCGCCGAGGGCGTGTGGCTCTCGATCGCGTTCACGCCACGAGGCGGGCATACGAGTCTCCTAGCATGCGGCGTTGCCGAGCGGGCAGACCGGTTCCTCCTCCGAACGGAGGCGCGAGGCATCCTCGCTCGAGACGGGACTCGGGCCCCGACTCGGTCACGAGCCCGGAGCCTCGTCTCCGTCTCGAGCCCGCGTTGGACGCCGCCGCGCAGGGCATCGATCGCCCCCTACACGATTCCCTCGTCGAGCCGGCGCATACCCTCGAGCAGCAGGGCCTCGGCCGACTCGTGCACGGTCCTTCGTTCGGCCCGGTGCGCCGGGTCGAGCGCGAACGTGCCGTCCTGCAACCGAAGCATCGCGTACAGGGCGTCGGGACCGGAATGCGGTCCGAATCGCGCGTCCCAGATGGCGCCCTCAACGAAATCGATCGTGCCGCGGCCCGACGCGGTCGCGATCTCGAGCCGGCCGCTCTTGCGACCATTGGTGAGCACCTGCACGACGTCGGGCAGCGCCATCTCGCGCAGCGAGCCGGTGACCCCCCGGGCGGGACGCGCGCGGCCCGCGTCCGCGAGCACCCGCTGAAGCTTCGCGAGAACGAGCTCCGCCGCCGCCGGCTTGAGCACGTAATCGGCCGCACCCAGGTCGAACCCCCGGCGCACGCTGTCCCCGTCGGCGCGTCGGGTCAGGAAGACGAGCGGCAACTCCGGGCGCTGCTCGCGGAGCGCACGCAGCAGCTCGAAGCCGTCGACGGGCTCCAGATCCACCTCGCTGACGACGACGTCGACGCCCCCGCGCGCGACGCGCTCGCGCGCCTCGTGGCTCGTGCGCGCGAGCGCGACGTCCCAACCCTGCTCGAGCAGCCGCAGCTCGAGCACGCTGGTCTCCTCCGCGTCGGGGTCCACCACGAGCACCGTGGGCCGGTCGGCGAGCAGGCGCCGCGCGAGATCCTCGCCGAGCGCGACCACCCGGAGCAAGTCCACGAGATCCGGATCGAAGAAGGTCTCGCGATGCCGCGCGAGCGCCTCGCACGCCTCTTTCGGATGCAGCACCCGTCGGAACGGATTGCGCGAGTTCGCCGTCAGGTCCGTGTACGACTCGGCGATCGCGAGCAGACGCGCCCCCAGCGGGATGTCCTTGCCACGCAGCTTGCCCGGCAGACCCTGACCGTCCCAGCGCTCGTACATGTGCTCCAGCGCCTCGACGGTGGCGGTCGGCAGACGCGCCGCCTCGAACAGCCGCGCCGGGGTTCCCACCATGCGGGCCGCCTGCAGACGGTGCCCCTCGTACTGATGCACGTTGAGCGCGGTGAGGTGATAGGCCGACGTCTTGCCGATGTCGTGCAGATAAGCGGCGAGCTGTACGGCGTGGACCTGGGCCTGGGGCAGTCGCATCCGCTCCCCCATCTTGCGGACCAGCCGAGCCGTATGGGCCGAATGCCCGCGCAGCTCGCCGCGTTCACGCTCGAGCAGCGCCACCAGCACGTTGACCGTCTCGATGTGATCCCGCGCCGGGACGACCTCGCCCTGGGGCGCGACCAGGCGCGCGGCGATCTCGGGTGCATGAATCGTTCCGGCCGGCGGGGGCACCGCCGCCTCCGCGACGCGTGCCGGAGCCGGCGGCATCGGAGCCGATCCGGATCGCGGCGGAGGCACGGGCGGGGGCACCGCCATCGGCGCGGAAAGGGGGTCGGAGTTGCCGGTCCGCGCGACGGGCGCAGGCCGCCGCGGGGGCGCTGGCTCCAGCTCCAGCAGCCCAGAATCGGAGAACGTACCCATCGGATCCGCCACGTCGCGCAGCCCACCCACCCTCGGCGCAGCGCCTGCGCCGTCGGCGTCCGAGGCCGCACCGATTCCCCGCACCGCGAGCTCGTCGAGCCCGCTTCGATCCCCGAAGTAGTGCAGGCGCACCAGGGCCCGAATCGTAGCGGGGCGCGCGACGTAGACCTGCACGTCGCGCACGCCGCTGACGAGCTGCACCTGTCGCGCGACGTCCTGTTCGACCAGGTCGCTGGCGACGACGACGAGCACCGAATTCCGACGGTCGAGTGCGACAGGCAGGGCGTTGAGCCGCTCCGCGAGCCGGCCGGGCAGCACGCGCAGCGCATCCGGATCGATGCGCGCGCGCAGCAACTTGCGGCTCGTGACGTAGCGCGTGCGATACAGATTCGCGAGGTACTGGAGCAGATCGGTCTCCCCGATCCCGCCCGTGTCGATCAGGGCGTCGAGGGCGTGGTCCCCCGCGCGCCGTGCCTGCAGCACGGCCCGCTCCCGATCTTGCACGTCGATGCGGCCGTCGGCGACCATGCGGTCGAGGATCGTCAGTCCCGCGACGCGTTGCCCCTGCGCCGGTTGCGCCACGCCGGAAGGATAGCAGTGCATCGGCGCGTGCTCGACGCTGCGCGGCGTTCGTGCCATCCGCTTGGGGGCGGCTTGCGACCGTCGGGCCTCGTCAGGCTCCCGCAACCGCCCGGTTCGGGTCCGCGCAGCGCGTCCGCGTCGCGGACCCGGACTCGGTCTTGGTCTCGGACTCGGACGCGGGATCCGTCTCGGTCACGGCCTCGGCCTCGGACGCAGGCTCGGCCTGGGCCTCGGGCTCAGCTTCGGTCTCAGGCTCGAACGCGGTCCCGGTCTCGGGCTCGAACGCGGATTCGGGCTCGCACTCGATGGTCCGGCAGGAGTCGGACAGCGGCCCCGCGTCGAGGGTTGTGTCGAAACCATGCGGCCCGTTCGGCACCGTCCGAAGCGATGCCGGTGCTACAGTGCGCCGCCCGTGCGCATCCGCGCCGTCACGCTCCTTGTGCTCGTCGGCTGCGGCGGCGCACGCTTCGATGGGCGCAGCTACCGCGACGGCGATGTGGCGTACGAGGTGGGAGCCCTCGGCGAGGGTTGGCAACGCGTCGAGGTCGACGGGAATGGTGCGGGAGCGGATCTCGCCTGGAGCCACCCGTCGCTCGCCGCGGTCGCGCACGTCGAAGCACGCTGCGATCCGGCCCTCGACGTGCCGCTCGACGCGCTGACCAATCACCTGCTCGTCGGCTTCACCGACCGCCGCGACGAGGTGCGCGAGCGCATCCCGATGGATGGCCGCGAAGCGTTGCGGACGCACCTGCGCGCGCGGCTCGATGGCGTCGAGCGCGAGCTGTTGCTCGTCGTGCTCAAGAAGGACGGATGCGTCTACGACCTCGGTCTCGTGGCGCCACCAGGCACGGCGTTCGCGCGGGCTCGAAGCGATTTCGAGCGACTGCTCGGCGGCTTCCGGGCGCGGAGTCGACCGCCGTGATCTCGCACCCGTGGCGAGTGCCCGGCGTGGCCCGGCTCGAACGCTTCTTCGGGCACGTCGGCGGCGTGACGCAGTTGCTCGGTCGCGCCTTGCGCGCCCTGCTGACCCGTCGTCTCGAGCTGCGCGAGACGCTGCGCCAGATCGAGCAGCTCGGCGTGCGCTCGGTCGGCATCGCGATGGCGACGGCCATCTTCACCGGTGTCGTCATGGGCATCCAGTTCGCCTTCTCGCTCGAGAAGTTCGGCGCCAAGGACTCGGTCGGTCGCATCGTGCTGTTGTCCTTCGCCCGCGAGCTGGCTCCTTCGCTCACCGCCCTCGTCGTCGGCGCACGCGTCGGTGCGGGCATCGCCGCCGAGCTCGGCTCGATGCGCGTGACCGAGCAGATCGACGCGATCCGCGCCCTCGGAGCCGACCCGGTGCGGAAGCTGGTCGTCCCGCGCCTGCTCGCCTGCGTCTTCGTGCTGCCCATGCTCTCGGCCTTCGCGTTCGTCTGCGGCACGGCCGCCGCGATGCTCGTCTGCAACGTGACCTTCGGCGTCCCGATGCCCTTCTTCGTCTCGAGCGGGCTCGACTCGGTTACGGTGCGAGACTTCGCGAGCGGCATCGGCAAGACGCCGTTCTTCGGTGCGATCATCGCCCTGGTCGGCTGCCACTTCGGCCTCGTGACCGAGGGTGGAACCGAAGGTGTCGGACGTGCGACCACGTCGGCGGTCGTCTCCGTGTGCATCGCCGTGCTCGTGGCCGATGCGTTGCTCACGCAGATCTTCCTGAGCCTCTGACGACCTCGATCGCATGGGTCGATGGGGCCGAGGGGATGTTGGGAGCCGAGTCCGAGTCGGTGGCCGAGTCCGAGTCCGAGGCCGAGACCGACTCCAAGAGCGAATCGCACCCCGCATCCGGACGCCCGGCGCCGCCCGGCTCGAACCGCAAAACATAGCGACGCAGGCCTCGCGGCGGGACATAATCGCCGCCGCCCTGCAGCAGCCTGGAGCCGTGCCCCCGTCACCTCCCACCGACCCTGCTCGTCGCGCTCGCGGGCCATGGCGCTCGCGTCGGGCGCGCTGACCGCGTTCGCATGGGCCTTCGTCTCGTCGTCGTCGGCGCCGGCGAAGCGGGCGAGGATTTGCCCCACGAATTCGGCGAGCGCCGCGTGCTCGTCGGCCGAAGCTCCGGCGCAGACGTCCGGCTACCCGATCCGACCGTCAGCGCGCGACATTGCCTGTTGCGACCCGAGGGCCCCGGATGGTTCGTCGAAGATCTGGGCGCGACGAATCCCACGCGCGTCAATGGCAAGCCTTTGACTCCAGGCAGGCTTCGACCTCTGCGGGCCGGAGACGAGCTCGGGGTCGGGCGCTACCGGATCACGGTCTGGCCCGCGACGCCGGTGGCCGAGGCGACGGGCGCGGAGCAGACCGCTGCGCTCGCACGTCGAATGCTCCGCGCGGCGCTTGCACGCGGCACCGGCGCGCAACCGGAGCCACGCCTCGTGGTGCTCAACGGCCCCGAGGCGGGCCGATCGGTCGTCGTACCGATGGCGCCGTCGCGGCTGGTCGTGGGACGAGGCGAGGGGTGCGACCTGCGGATCGTCGACGCGGACGCGTCCCGGGAACACGCCGAACTGGTGCGGGATCTCGACGGCGTCTGCGTGCGCGACCTGGGAAGCAAGAACGGCACACGCGTCAACGACCAGCTCGTCTCCGAGCGCCGGCTACGCCACGGCGACGAGCTGACGCTCGGCCGGACGCAGCTGCTGTTCGAAGACCCTGAAGAACGAGAGCTGGCGCGCGTCGAAAGCGAGCCGGACGCGCCGATCGATTGCCCGTCGCAAGCGTCGACGGGCCTCGAAGGCGCCGGCGCGAGTCCGGCCGCGCGGACGAGCTCCGATGTGGACCCGCTCGAGAGCGCCGTCGTGCGCGACCCCCCCGTGCGAGCGTCCGATGGACCATCGAGCGAGCCGGTCCCGCAGCCTCGGACAGACGAGGCGCGTACGGAGCGCGCGGCCACCGACGCGGCAACGCATGCCGGTCGCGCCCGTGACCCTGCCGTTCGCGGGTCCAAAGGGTCGTCGATCGAGCTGGTCGTCTACGCCATCGCCGCCATCGTGCTCGCGGTTTCGATCGCGGGACTCGTCTGGCTGTTCGGCGGCGAATGACGGCGGCCGTCAGGCTGGTGGATCACGGCTCACGCTCGGACTCCGGCTCGGGCTCGGAATCGGACCCGGGCTCGGACCCGGATGCACGAAGGCACTGGCCGCGCCTTCCCGGATCACCCCGCGGCGCCGTCCTGAACGAAGGGGGCGACGCTCAGGGCATGCTCATCGGTAACGTGCACACGTCCGGACCCGCCCGTGGGGAGCAGACGTACGGTGGCAAGCACGTCGTGCCGCAGCAGACCTGTCCCTCGCCGCCGCACGGGACGCACCCGGTGCTCATCCCGCCGCAGACCGAGTAGGACTCGGTGCACCCGAGGTCGCCCGGACAGCACGGCCCACCCAGCCGGCCGCACGCGCCATCGCGGCATCCGCCGGCCCTGCAAGTGCCCGCCCCGCCGGGGCAGCTCTCGCCTTCGGCGACGCATTGGTCGCCCACGCAGCATCCGCCGTCGCGGCACGACTGACCCCGACAGCAGGGCTCGCCCGGGCCACCACAACGTTCGCAATCGCCGCCCTCGCAAACGAGAGGACCCGTGCCCGTGCAGAACGCGCCGCCACTTCCGAACGAGCCGAAGCAGCAGTCCTCTCCGGACGTGCCGCATCCCGTTCCGCCGGCGCCGGTCACGCACGCCCCCATTCGACACATCCCCAAGAACATTCCTCCGCCCGGTCCGCTACCGCACGCGCTTCCCTCCGCCCGGCAGATGCCAGCGACGCAGCAGCCGCCACTGCCGCAGCCCTCTTCGCAGCACGGCTGATCCGTTCCTCCACAGCTGACCGAGCGTCCCGCCCGACACACCGTGCCCCGACCGGTCGAGGCACCGCTCGCCACGCACCGTCCGCCGACGCAGCACGCCCCGCCCTCGCAGCGGTCGCCCGCGCAGCAAGCCCGGCCGGGCACCCCGCACAGCTCGCACGAACCGGCCGCCGTGCACGTCCCGCCGCCCCCGCAGCGATCCCCGACGGCGACGCAGGCTCCCGACGGGTCACAGCAACCGGAGTCGCACCGCGCTCCCGGGCAGCACGGTTCGCCCGGATCGCCGCAAGCCGAGCAACGACCGGTGGCCGGATTGCACGCGAGCCCGGCGTCACACGTATTGCCAACGCAGCATCGCTGACCGGCGCCGCCGCACGCGACGCACGTCCCGCCCGCGCACACCGTGCCCGGCGCCGTGCACCGACCGCCGGCGCAGCACGACTGTCCGGCACCGCCACACGACCCGCAGGAGCCATCCATGCAGGTGCCGCCGACCATCGGACACATCGATCCGGCCGCCGTGCACGTCCCGCTGACGCAGCAACCGCCCCCGTCACAGGTTCCGCGCGCGCAGCACGTCTCACCGGGCCCGCCGCACGCCTCGCAAACGCCCGTCCCCATCGCGCAGACGGCACCGCTCTCGCACACGTTCCCCGGACAACACGCCTCGCCCGGTCCCCCGCAGTCGAGGCACACCCCCGAAACGCACCGGCCCACCCGGCAGCTTCCGTCGGCGCAGCACGGCTCCCCCGCCGCGCCGCACGACGGCGCGGCATCGGTGCCGCCTCCTGCATCCGTTCCACCGCCGCCGGCGTCGGTTTCGCCCCCGGCGTCGACACCCGAGCCGCCATCCTCGCCGGGAACCGTTCGATCGTCCGATCCGCCCCCGTCGACCGCGGGCGGAACGTCGACCGTGTCCCCGTCGCGCGCGCCCCCATCGAGGCCCGAGCCCCCTTCCGGCGCCGCGTCCGCGCCGGGGGGCGGGTGCGAGTCTCCGCCACAGCCGAGACCGAGCAGAACGAAAACGGACGCGAACGCCGCGACGAATGCAGCCATGGGGCACCTCTCCGGCAAGCTCGCGCATGGTAACGCCGCCGTAACACGCGCGTAAAGCGAGCCGAATCTTGCTCTGCCCCGCCGCGGTCCGCGCCTTGCCGCGACTGCGCCACGGGATGATGCTTGTTGTCACGATGTCGCAATCGGCCATGCACGAGACGCTTGCGTTCGCCGCGGACGGCGACGATCCGGGCGAGAGCCAGCATCGCGCGATCGCCCTGGCGCGCGCCCGGTGGGAGCGCGCCGCGCAGGACGCCCACGCGCGAATGCCGCCACGGCTGAAGCGCTTCGAAACGCTGTCGGGCGTCGAGATCCCCGCTTTTCTGACGCCCGCGGACGTCGAAATCGACTACCTGCGGGATCTCGGCGTGCCCGGCGAGTTTCCGTTCACACGGGGCGTGCAGCCGACGATGTACCGCGGGCGGCTGTGGACGATGCGGATGTTCGCCGGCTTCGGTACGCCGCGACAGACCAACGAACGGTTCCGTTATCTGCTCGCGCAGGGCCAGACGGGCCTGTCGACGGCCTTCGATTTCCCGACGTTGATGGGCTACGACAGCGACTCGCCGCGCGCGCTCGGCGAGGTGGGGGTCTGCGGCGTCGCCGTCGACACGCTGCACGACATGGAGGTGCTGTTCGACGGAATCCCGCTCGACCAGGTCACCACGTCGATGACGATCAACGGCCCGGCGATCGTCCTGCTGGCGTTCTACGTCGCGCTCGGCGATCTGCGCGGCATCCCGCGCGACAAGCTCGGTGGCACGGTCCAAAACGATTGCCTCAAGGAATTCATCGCGCAGCACGCCTGGATCGTGCCGCCACGCCCCGCGATGCGGATCGTCACCGACATGATCGAGTTCTGCAGCCGCGAGCTGCCGCGCTGGAACACGGTGAGCATCAGCGGCTACCACATCCGCGAGGCGGGGGCGACCGCGGCGCAGGAGCTCGCGTTCACGATCGCCGACGGGCTCGAATACGTGAAGTGGTGCGTCGCGCGCGGCATGAACGTCGACGACTTCGCGCCGCGCCTGTCGTTCTTCTTCGACGTGCACAGCGACTTCTTCGAGGAAATCGCGAAGTTCCGCGCCGCGCGCCGGATGTGGGCGCGTCTGATGCGCGAGCGGTTCGGCGCGCGCGACCCGCGCTCGATGATGCTGCGCACCCACGCGCAGACGGCCGGGGTCTCGCTGACGGCGCAGCAGCCGTACAACAACGTGGTGCGCGTCACCCTGCAGGCGCTGGCCGCCGTGCTCGGCGGAACCCAGTCGTTGCACACCAACAGCCTCGACGAGACTTACGCGCTGCCCACGGAAGAGGCGGTCACCATCGCCCTTCGGACCCAGCAGATCATCGCGGACGAGTCGGGCGTCGCGAACACGATCGATCCGCTGGGCGGAAGCTGGTTCGTCGAATGGCTTACGAACGAGCTGGAGCGGCAGGCGATGGACATCATCGCGCGCATCGACCAGATCGGCGGCATGGTCGAGGCCATCGAGCGCGGCTGGCCCCAGCGCGAGATCGCGGCGAGCGCCTATCGGCTGCAGCGTCAAATCGAGAAGGGCGAGCGCGTCGTCGTCGGCGTCAACCGCTACGCGCACGCGGAGGAGCGTCGCATCCCGCTGCTCAAGATCGACGAGGCGGTGCAGCGGGAGCAGATCGAGTCGTTGCGGCGCGTCAAGGAGCGCCGGGACGCGGCGCGCGTTCGCGCCGCATTGGAGGCCGTGCGGCGAGCCGCCGAGACCGAGCAGAACCTCATGCCGCCGATCATCGATGCGGCCAAGGCCTACTGCACCGAGCAAGAGATCTGCGACGTGCTGCGCTCCGTCTATGGTCAGCACGTCGATCGCCCGGAGTTCTGAGCGCGGGGCCCGAATCGGGCCGTCGCCCGCCGACGTCGCGTCGCGCTCACCTCGTCAACTCGCCGTCGGTCGCCGACGGCGCCGATTCGCCCCGGTCCGTCGACGGCCCGTCGGCGGGGGACGACCCGAGCAACCGTTCGAGGGCTCGGGCCGCCGCCTCTTGTTCGGCGGCCGCCTTGCTCCGTCCTCGACCCTCGCCGAGCCGCTGTCCATCGCAGGTGAGCGCGACGTGATAGACGCGCGCGTGGTCGGGCCCCTCGACGGCCAGAACAACGTATTGGGGCTCGGGGCCACCGCGACCCTGGAGCACGACCTGGACGCGTGACTTGGCGTCGTCTTCATCCGAAGCGCACGTCGAGACGAGCGGTTCGAGAAGCGGATCGAGGACACTGGCCGCCGCCTCGAACCCGGCGTCGAGAAACACCGCGCCGATGCAGGCTTCGAACGCCCCGGCCAGCAACCGGGGCTTGGACCGACCCCCGCCGCGCTCTTCGCCGCGCCCGAGCCGCAGCGCGCGATCGATGCCGATTTGCACGGCCAGTTGTGCGAGCGTGCGCTCGCAGACCAGTCGCGCCCGGCGTCGGGTCAGCTCCCCCTCGCGCGCCCGGGGGAAGCGCGTGTACAGCAGGGACGTCGCCACGAGACCGACGACCGCGTCGCCGAGCAGCTCGAGGCGCTCGTTGTCGCGCGGGCCCTCGCCGTCGCCCCGCTCGTTGGCGTACGAACGATGCGTGAGCGCCTCGCGCAGCAGCCGCGCATCCGCGAAGACGTGCCCGAGACGGCGGGCGACGCGCTCTTGCTCCGCGTCGAGATCCATCGGCGCGCGCACGAGCATCGTACAATGACGCACTTGGTGCGCATCCCGGCTGCGGGCCTCGGCCCGACGGGGATGGTGTGGAGGCACGAGTCCGAGGCCGAGGCCGCGGACTGGTCCAGGCCCGAAACCGAGACCGAGTCGAAGCCCGAGACCAGGCCCGAGCCCGAGTCCGTGACCGAAGCCGACCCCGCGGCCGCGTCCGAGTGCGAGACCCCCGCGCCCGCGAGACCCGCGCCTCCGTATGCCGCCGTCGTGGGATTGGGCGCTCGCGCGAACGTGCGCGAGGCCACGCGCAACGGATGGTCTGAGGTCTTTCGTCCGCCGTGCTAACGTTGACGATGCCCCTGGCCGTGCGGTGGGTGCCCGCCACGGGAGCGAACTGCCTCCCTATGGACGTCATCGATCCTCTCGTCCGGCGTGCGCAGCGCGGTGAGGAACGTGCGTTCGGGGAGCTGTTCGCGCGGCACCGCGCCGACGTGGCGCGCATCGTCCACCGCATTCTGGGCTCGAGCGCGGACCTCGAGGACGTCGTGCAGGAGGTGTTCATCCAGGTCTTCCGCTCGCTGCCGTCGTTTCGAGGCGAGTCGAAGTTCTCGACGTGGCTCTATCGACTCACGGTGAACGTCACCCGGATGCACGTGCGCCACATGCGCGCCCGCCCGAAACTCGTCGGTTCACCTCCGTCGGATCCAGCGGCGCTCGAAGCCGCCTCCGCCCCGAATGCGCCCGACGAGCGGACCGAAACGGCTCGCCGGCTGCGCGCCCTGCACGCGCTGCTCGGACGGCTGAGCGAGAAGAAGCGCGAGGTGCTCGCGCTGCACGACTTCGAAGGCGTTCCCGCCGCGGAGATTGCGCGCATCCTCGACATTCCCGTGCTGACGGTCCGTACGCGGCTCTTCTATGCCCGCAAAGAGCTGTACACCGCGCTCGCCTCCGATCCGACGCTCGCCCCGGTCGTCGAGGATCTGCTGGCCGAGCTGCACGGCCGACCGCAGCGACCGGCTCGCGAGCCGCAGCGAGCAGCCATCGCGGGGGACGAGCCCGAAGGCAAGGAGCGTCGACTGTGACGGCGCATCCGCCCAAGACGTCCGCCCTCTTGGCCCTGGAGGCCGGTTTGCTGTCGGAAGAGGGGCGAAGGCGGCTGCAACGGCACCTGGAGCAGTGCGAAGGCTGCCGGCGCCATCACGCGGCGCTCGTGCTCTACGACCGGCTGCGTCGGGCGGCGGCGACGCAGCCCGCGCCCGAGCTCGACTGGGGCCGCCTCGAGGCGGCGCTGCGCGCCGCGGCCCACGACGCGTCGAGTCGCGCTCGCCGTGGTGCGCTCGCCCGACGCCTCGTCCGGCCCGCTGTCTATACCGGAGTGCTGGCCGCAGCCGCCGCATGGCTGCTCTGGCTGGACGCCCGACCGGAGCCGACGCCCGCGTCCCCCGTCGTGTCGCGCTCCTCACCCACGACCGAACCGGCCGATGCGCCGAGCCGGAGCGCCGCTCCCGAGGAGCTCCGGGCGATGCTCGTGGCCGTGGCGGGAGAGGTTCGACTCGCCGAAACGCTCGCGGACGTCGGCGCCATTTGGTCGCAGGGTCAGCGACTCGCGACGGGCCAGCAGGCGCAGGCGCACGTCCTGCTCATGGAGGGCACAGCCCTGGTGGCCGGCGCGCAGACGTCTATGACGGCGTTGCGCCTCGCACGCGACGAGATCCGCCTCGAGCTCGAAACGGGCGAGGTCTCCAGCGCCGTCGCGCGCCGGACGCCACCGCTTCGTTACGTCGTTTCGGCCGGATCGCTCGAAGCCCACGTGCGCGGGACCCTCTTCCGCGTCGCTCGGGACGATTCGGAGCTCGCCGTCGACGTCACCGAGGGCATCGTCGAGCTCGTGCGTGACGGAACTCGCATCGCGTGGTTGCAGGCGCCGGCGTCGTGGACCTCGAGTGCCCGAGGGGCCCGGCTCGCACGCGCCCCTCGTCCGCCGAGCTGTACGGACGAATCGTGCACGCGATGGCCCGTGCTGCGATTGCCCGCTCCCCGCGCACCGGCTCGCTGGACGGTTGGGGAGGCGACGCTTCACGACGTCGGCGCGATCGCGATGCGCGTGCCGGCGGGGGAGCTGTCCGTCGAGTTGTTCGACGGACGGCGCACGCTGCGCACGACGGCCGTCATCGGCGAGGCGGGACTGACGCTGCGACCGGATGCGCTGCGTCCGACGGAGCCCGCCGTACGCGAGGGATGGCTCGCACCAGAGTTGATCGCCTCGGTCGTGCGTGCCGGCCGGCCGGGGCTGATGCGCTGTCGGGACGCCGTCTCGAGGGGGGGCCTCGAGGCCACGGGAAGCTATGTGCTGACGATCACCGTCGATGGTCTGGGCGCCGTCTCCCGCGTGCGCGTCGAGCGCACCGATGGACCCGTCCACGACGAGCTCGCTCGCTGCCTGCGCTCCGAGATCGAGCGCTGGGACTTCCCGCCGCCGCGCGGCGGCCCCGTGACCTTCACGCAGCCCCTGCGATTCGCGACCCGCGTCTCGCGCTGAGGGCGGCGCTCGGGTTCCGTGATCGGAATCCCGGTCCATGTCTCAAGCTCGGCTTGATGCTCGGGACGGGAGTCCGACACCGACGCCGGCGTCGGGCCCGGGCTCCGAACGGCCCGGACGCAACCGCCGCGGGTCAGTCTTCGATGGGAGCCACGGCGGCACGACCGACCGCCAGAAAGGAACCCGTCATGAGCATCCCTCGCATCGGAGCCCCCGCAGAAGTCCACGTCGAAACCACCCGACCCCGCGTCACCTCCCGTCCGGTCGCAGCCCGCTTCCGCGACGCCCTCGAGTCGTCGGCGAACACGCTGCTCGGCGGCGTCGAAGCGGCGGGCGCGCTCGTGCCCGGAGCGGGTGCCGTCGCCGCGGCCGTCCGAGGGGCACAGGCGGCTTCGGCAGCCCCCTCCGATGGATCGGGCGGATCGCCGCAGCAGCCCGGAGTCGGCCCCGACGCCTCCGACCCGCTGGCGGGATTCGCGGACGAGAGCATGCGCCTGCTCGCACTGCAACAGCGCATCCAGTCGGAGAACCAGCGCTTCACGACGCTCTCCAACGTCATGAAGGCGCGTCACGAGACGGCCAAGAACGCCATCAACAATATCCGCTGAGCCCTGCAACCGGGCGCGCCGGATCCGACGCGCTTGCGACCGCCGATGGCTCGCGGCTAACCTGTCGTGAACTGAGATGACCTCGGCCATCAAGCCTCCGGGTAGTGGACCGTTTGGCGGCCTCGGTCCGCCGGGCGCGACCGAAGGAGCGGGCGTCCCGGCCGGAGCGTTCCGGGCCCGGCTCGAGGACGCTGCAGCGGTGTCTGCGCCGACTGCCGCCAGTGGTCCGCCCGGCGGGGTCGCGGACATCGTCGCCGACCTGCGAGCGGGCCGGATCGACGCATCGATCGCGGTCGACCGGATCGTCACACGGCACATCGAGGCAGCCGCTGCGGCCGGGCTCGATCCCACGATGCGGGCCGACCTCGAAGCGCACCTGCGGCGCATGCTCGCCGACGACCCGACGCTGATCGCGATCCAGGAGGACCTCGCGCGTGCGGGCTGACCCGCCGCGAGCGGCGCACCACCGCCCGCTTGGACTCGTCGCCACACTGCTCGCGCTCCAACCGGCCGCGGCCGCCGAGGCCCAGCTCGACGAGGACGAAAACGGGCCAGCGCCTGCGCGTGCGGCGCCGGCCGCCACCCAGGCGGGCGAGGCAATCGCCTCCGTCCATGTGGTCGCGGTCGCCGCCGATCCGGCGCTTTCCGTGGCCGCGGCGCGGGCGCAGTCCGCAATTCGCGCGGCGCTACGCGCGACACGAGGAGTGTCGTGGCAAACCGCGGACCTACGGCTCCGTGGCGGTGAATCGGACGCGCTCGATCGACTGGAGCAGGCCCGCGTCCGGATCGAGGAAGGCCGACAGGCTTACCTCGACTTGGATCTGGAGCGCGC